>CAZGLN010000047.1:0-1717 GCA_964526545.1 uncultured Chthonomonadales bacterium | reverse complement strand
TCCTCGCCGTGGGCATGACCTTTGTCATCATCACCGGCGGCATTGATCTCTCCGTTGGCTCTGTTCTTGCGCTCTGCGGCATCGCGCTCGGCACCACCCTCCGGGGCGGGGTTTCGCTACCCATCGCGGTGCTCATCGCGCTGCCTGTAGCCGTGGTCGCGTTGGTGCCCCTTTCCCGCCGCATTGAATCGCCCTATACACGCGCCCCCGTTTCCGCGGCGGTGCTTGCGGTTCTCGCAGGCGGCCTCGGCTACGCCCTCTACCGAGGGAGTATGGGAGGTCTGCGGCTGGAGTGGGCCATACTGCTTGCCGTGGCGCTCGGGGGCTCTCTCGGATTGGTGAACGGCCTGGGAGTCACTTTGGGGAGGACCCCGCCCTTTGTGGTAACTCTGGGCATGATGGTCGCGGCGCGTGGGCTGACGGTCTATACAACGAACGGCAATAGCGTGTCGGGGCTGGGCGAGCGACTGCGGGCTCTTGGAGAGAATGGCCCCGTGGTGGCCATCGCTCTTGTGACCGCAGTCCTCGGGTGGGTCATCCTTACGCGCACGGCCGCCGGAAGGCAGATGACCGCCATCGGCGGAAATGAGGAGGCAACTCGACTCTCCGGCGTGGATATCACGCTCTACAAGACTCTCGCCTACGTGCTGTGCGGTATTACCGCCGGTCTCGCTGCTGTCATACTGACCGCGAAGTTCGGCGTGGCAGATACGGGCGCCGGGACGGGCTACGAGCTCTATGCCATCGCGGCCGTTGTTGTGGGCGGCACCAGCCTGAGCGGCGGCCGAGGAACGGTGGCGGGCACGGTCGCGGGCGCACTTACGATCGCCGTGCTGGAGGCTGGACTTGTGCTCATGGGAGCGCCCGACACGCTTCAGCGCATCATCATCGGGGCGGTCATTGTAGCGACCGTGATGCTGGACAGGAGTAGACGATCTCGTTAATCCGCGCGCGGTCCGCAGGAAGCTATGGCTGGCAACCGCGGCGCATTCACAGGAGGTGTGCGATGAGAGTATGCAGCGCCATCTTGTGTCTCATGGTTCTCTTTGCAGCGGGTTGCGGCCCGGAGAAGCTTCCGGATGCCGCCGCGCCGCCTTCGGCGGGCGGACCTCCGGAGCGCAGCGCCGAGAAGCCATCCGAGGAGGGCTCTGCGGCAGCCATCGCCATTGCCGATCTCGACGGCATATCAAAGGCCGGGAAGCCCTACCGCCTTGCGCTGGTGGTGAAGACCCGCAACAACCCGTTCTTCGATCCGATGATAAAGGCCTTCGAGCAGGAGGCGCGGCTGCTGGGGGCGGTTCCGGAAGTACAGGCTCCGGAACAGGAGACCGACAAAGAGAAGCAGTTCTCCATGGTGGAGAACGTGGTGGCGAAGGGTGTGGACGCAATCCTAATTGCTCCCGCGGATTCCAGGGCGATCGTTCCAGCGCTCAAGAAGGCACAGCAGAAGGGCATCCTGGTGATCAATGTGGACAACCGCGTGGATCCAACGGAGTCGAGAACACAGGACCTGAGGCTGGGCGGGTATGTAGGCGCGGACAACCAGGCCGGCGGAATGCTTGCTGGGAAGGCGCTTGTGCAGGCCCTTGGCGGCAAGGGCAAAGTGGCACTCCTGGAGGGAATACGCGGCGCGGACAACGCCGAGGCCCGAAAGCGCGGTTTTGAACAGGCCGTTGCGGGCAAGCTCGAGATCATAGCGCGCGATACCGCGGAGTGG
>CAZGLN010000046.1:3899-18675 GCA_964526545.1 uncultured Chthonomonadales bacterium | reverse complement strand
ATCCGCATGAATGCCGTTCAGGCATTGAAACGACGTGCGGATTGCGTCCGCGTCGATGGCGGAGGAGGTCTCCCCTCGTTAGAATCCGCATGAATGCCGTTCAGGCAATTGCAGTGCTCATGCGTTCAGCTGCGCCAATGAACGTGCACTGGGAGAAAGGTCGCCGCGACTGCAGCGGAGGCGCGGCAGGTGGGAGGAATTGACCTCTCCCCCGGCCCCTCTCCTGAAGGTAGGAGAGGGGAGTGCGGCGGTGCGGCCGATGAGTGCGTGCCATGGGGTGCGGTCGAGGCTCATCGGCGAGGTGGGTGGCGAATCGCCGCATCCGAGGCATCCGGGGCTGCGACGTCACGGCTCTTTACGGTTGTTACCTCTCCCCCAACCCCTCTCCTGGGTTCAGAAGAGGGGTGAACAGGGGTTCCACACAGAGAGGAGAGCGTCAGGCCGCCAGGGAACCGTGCTCGGGGAGCGATGGGCAGACAGACCGGAACAGGATGAACGAAGGGGCGCGACGATCGCTAGGACGGGCGGGAAATCTCGGATACCGTTCCGGCTTCCACCTGGAAGATGCGGGCCTCACGCAGGATATCATCCGGAAATGCCCGCAGATTGGTGCATGTGATGAATGTCTGCCCGTTGCCGCCCACGCAGCGGAGCATCTCCTCCCGGCGCACATCGTCCAGGTCGGACATCACATCGTCCAGCAAGAGCACGGGCGTCTCCTGCAGGAAGTCCCGCACAAGCTGCTGCTCTGCCAGCTTCAGCGCCAGTACGGCGGTCCGCTGCTGTCCCTGCGAGCCGAAGGGCCGTGCCTCGGATTCGCCGATAGAGAAGAGCAGCTCATCGCGTTGCGGACCCACCAGCGATGTGCCCCGGCGCCGTTCCTCGCCCTGCACGTTGTCAATCTTTGCGTGGAATGCCTGCTCGATCTCCTCCACGGATTCACACCCATTGAGCGGAACGCTCGGCAGGTACCTTAGCGCCAGCACCTCCCTTCCACCCGAGAGGCGATGGTGCATCTCCGCTGCAAGCGGCGTGAGCCGGTCCACGAAGAAGCGCCTCTTCTCCATGATCGGCGCGCCGTAGGCAGCCATCTGGTCGTTCCAAGCCTCCAGGCCCGAGTTCGCCACCGGCATGCCCATCAGGTCCCGAAGCAGCCGGTTCCGCTGTTCCAGCGCGCGTTTGTAGTTGGCCAGGTCGAAGCAGTACTTCGGGCTTATCTGGGAGATCTCCGTGTTAAGGAACCGTCTGCGGTGGGAGGGGTCGCCCGAGACGATGCCGAGATCCAGCGCACCGAAGAAGACCACCACCAGGTGCCCCAGCAGCTCCAGCACCCGTGCCCGCCTCGAGCCGTTGATCGCAACCGTCTTCCTATCCGATGGCAGGATGGTTACCTCGAGAAGCGTCTGGCCGCTCCGCTCAGTCGCAATCTCGGCCTGCACCCAGGCCTGCTGTTCGCCGTGCTGAATCAGCTCGGATTCGCGACCGGCGCGCAGGCTTCGCGTTGTCGCGAGAAGGTAGATGGCCTCCAGGATGTTGCTCTTGCCCTGGCCGTTTTCGCCGACCAGAACATTAAGCCCGCTCCCAGGACGGAGCACGAGCTCCGGATAGTTTCGAAACGCGCGTAAGCGAAGCTCTTGGACTAGCATGGGCGCACTGGAAACCGCACAGGGCAAGGGCGGCAATCTGTCAAATCAGACAAGTTGTGTGCTTTTTGTTGTTGCTGTTTGGTGTGTGCATAAGATGCAGAACTATACCTACAGAAGCACGCGGACGCCAGGATTCGAGCACGGGAGAGACCCGGTCGCAGGGGGATAGTTGCTCGGAGCCTCTGTTCTCGGCGAGTGCAAAACGTGCGCGTCAGTTGCAGTTATTCCCATCCTCGTCCCGGCCGACGGGAGCAGACGCATGCCTCTGCACACGCATGCCGCGGGGTTGGGCATAACCGAGCCAGGCGAGCTATCGCTCCAGCGTGGAGCGGATGGCGCCCACCGCGTGGCGCAGGGCGGAGTTCTCCATCAGTTCGGCCTCTACTTTTCTGATGGCGCGTTGAACCGTGGTGTGGTCACGGCCGCCGAACTCCTCGCCAATCTGCGCCAGGGTGCAGCCGCCCAGATCCCTGCACAAGTACATGGCGATGTGCCGCGCCTGTGCCAGGTCGCTCGTGCGGCGGGCGCCGCGGAGGGACTCCACCGTGTGGCCCGTGTGCTCGGCAACCGCGCGCAGGATGGCGGTAGCGGGCACGTGAGTCTTCACCATGCCGGGCACCGGCTTCTTTACGAAGAACTCGCCCAGGACATCATGCGCCAGCTCGATGGAGAGGGGAACGCCAAACACGGAGGAGTGGGCCACCATGCGCGTAACCGCGCCCTCCATACTGCGGACATTGGATTGGATGGCGCTGGCGATGTAGGCGATCACCTCGTCCGGAAAGTCCGCTTCGAGCGCGGCGCAGCGCTGGCGGAGAATGGCCTCGCGCATCTCGTAGTCCGGCGGAGCGATATCCGCGATGAGGCCCTGTTCAAAGCGCTGCCGCAGCCTCTCGTCCAGTGCGCGCAGCTCGCGCGGGCTCATGTCGCTAGTGATTACAATCTGCCTGCCGGTATCGAAGAGCGCGTTGTAGGTGTGGAAAAACTCCTCCTTGGTCTGCTGCCGGCTTGCCAGAAACTGGATATCGTCCACCAGCCAGACATCCACGCTCCGGTACTTTCGGCGAAACTGCTCCATGTTGCGCTCTAGCACGGACTTCACATAGTGCTGGGTGAAGCTTTCACCGCTTACCAGCGCCACACGGGCGGAGGGCCGGTGCGACCGAAGCCTGTTTGCGATGGCGTGGAGCAGGTGCGTCTTGCCCAGCCCGTTGCCGCCGTAAATAAAGAGCGGGTTGTACTCGGTGCCCGGGGCATCGGCAACCGAACAGGCGCCGGCAACGGCCAGCCGGTTGCTCTTGCCGACGACGAGACTCTCGAAGGTGAATCCCGGGTTGATGGGAAGCGAGGGCAGCGGCTCCGAATCCGCTCGGTTAGGCGAGGCTCGCTCCGCGGGCACCTGATCATCGGCCTGCAGCAACGCGAGGGCCGGCTGCTCGCCGGAGACAACGCGAAACTCCACGGAGACGGGCCCTCCCAGGTGATGCCCGAGAATGACCTCGATATCGTGGCGGCAGCGATTCTGCAGCCAGTCCCTGGCGAAACCCGACTGGGTGCCGAGCACCGCGGTGTGGCCGTCGAACGTGAGGGGCTTCAGCGCCCGCACGTAGCTCTCGAACGTAGACCGGCTTATCTTGCTCGCGAGGGTTAGGAGGCAGCGATCCCAGGCGTGACGAAGAGCCACCGATCTCTCGTCGTCGCCGAAAACAAGCTGTTCGCCTGCCATGGGGAATCACCGCCTAGAATCGGGGCCGCGATGAGCGCCGACGAGGAGTAGCCGCGCATCCCATGGGACTGCCGGACCTCGGTCTCGGAGGACCTGGCCGTCTCGGCTGAAGCAGTTCCGGGAGCGGGCAGGGACCGATTATAGCAGAACGGCGAGAATGGGTCCTAGAGGGAGCGGCGCGGATTTCGGGCACTTTTTGCGGCAAGTAGGCGTAGCGTGCCGCGGGGGGGAATCGCCGAGCGATGGTGCCGCCAGGCGAGCGGCGAGAGACCGGCCGGGCGGGTTTCTTGACGATCCTCGACGGCCGGTGCTATATTGCGAATGGGTGCGCCGCGGAGGGCGCATCCTTGTGCGTGTGGTTACGCCCCTTCGGCGGGCGTCGGAGAGTCTCTTGAGCAAGACGAGCGGCGAATCGGAAAACCGGACAGGCGAGGGCGGAAACGCTCAGCGCGCAAGGGTCACCGACGCACACGAGCGCACGGCCTGGATGGCGGTGGGCGGCAGGGTGCTCGGCGTGGTATTCTGCCTGCTCTGCCTGGTGGGCGGCACCCTGTTCGGCCATCTCTACTGGAACAGCAAGGAGTTTCGCGAGGCCTTCAACCGGAACCCACTGGGCATCGTGGCGGATGTGGCGCGCCTAAGTCCGCTGGAGAACTGGACCCCGAACCGGCAATTCGCGGGCCGCTCGACGCTCAACGTTCTCGTGCTCGGGGTAGACCACGACTACGACAACAAGGCACGCATCATCCGCACCTCCAACGGACGCAGCGATTCCATCCTGATAGCGCGCGTTGATTTTGCCAACAACACCATCTCCGCGCTCACCATTCCGCGCGATACCGCCGTCTACATTCCAGGCCGCCGAGGCATTCACAAGATTAACGCCGCCCACAGCTTCGGCGGACCCGACCTCACCATCGAGACTCTCCGGTCCGTCTTCGGCCTCGAGGTGGACTGCTACGTAACCATCAACTTCGAGGGCTTCGAGAAGGTGGTGGATGCCATTGGCGGCATCGAGCTGGACGTTGAGAAACGCCTGAAGTACGACGACAACTGGGGCAAACTGCACATCAATCTCTACCCCGGTTACCAGCACCTCACAGGCTACCAGGCGATGGGCTACGTGCGCATGCGCCACTCGGATAGTGACGAGATGCGCTCCAAGCGCCAGCACAAGTTTCTGGAGGCGGTGCGCGTGAAGCTGCGCAATCCCACCACCTTCATGGCGCTTCCCAGGGCCATTGATACCCTTGTAGACAGCATCAAGCTGGGCAACATGACCAAGGACCAGATGTTCGCGCTGGCCAACTACGCCCGCTCGCTGCCCAAGGAGAACATCGTGGTCAAGACGCTCCCCTCCATCGAGGGCCCGTCCTACGTAACCATCGAAACCGCGGAGGCCGCGCAGGTCATCTCGGAGATGTTCTATCCCGGAGAGTTCAGGACGGTAACGATTGACGCGCCGGATCCCGCGACCGTCCGCGCCCTGAACGCCCGTTACGATAGGCGCGGAGGCCGCCGAGTCCGCACAGGTACGGTCAGCGTAGACCACCAGGAACCGGAACCGGGTATCGAGAGCGGTCCCTCGCTGCCGCCGGATACGGGGTCCGGGCCGGCGGAACCGCCTGCAACTCCGGCAACTCCGCCCGATACTCCGCCATCCGGCGCCGGCCTCAGCGTGGAGGATCCGCCAACCCAGAAGCCGGGCCACACCGGCGCTGCCAGCGGCGAGGGTTCTGCCTGAGGCGCAGACCGTATGAGGGAGGGCGAAGCATGCTCGTCGTAGATTCCGAAGCCATGCCCCTTCAGCCCGTGACGACCGATGGCGCCACCGGCTGCCGCATGCGTGAGCTCATCACCGCGCGGGATGGAGCGCCCACGTTCGCCATGCGGCAGTTTGAGCTGGATCCGGGAGGGTCCACGCCGTGGCATTCGCACCCGTGGGAGCATGAGGTCTTCGTGCTCTCTGGCAGCGGCCATGTGCGGGGAGCCGAGAAGAACCAGCCCTTCGCGGCGGGACAGGCTATCTTCATCGGTCCGAACGAGCAGCACGCCTTCGTGAATACCGGCAGCCAGCTCGTGCGCATGCTCTGCCTCATTCCCGTGGACCAGGTCTGTTGCCGATAGCAGGTCCCCTCTTGGTCGCGGAGCCCATCCTGGCCGTAGTAACCAACCGGCTGCTGCTGCCGCCCTTCACGACCCTCGCGCAGGCGGTTGCCCCGGCCGTTACCGGCGGCGCCTCACTGGTCATACTCGACGAGGCGGATCTGCCACGCGCACCACGGTTGGCTGTGGCTCGCTTCGTTCGCCAGGCCTTGCGCGGCCGCGCGGATCTGCTGGTAACGCAGGATGAGGCCGTGGCACGCGATTGCGGAGCAGATGGCGTGGTGTGCGCGCCGGAACACGTCGGCAACGTGCGCATGGCGCGGGTGGTCCGGTTAGCGCCGGATTTTGGCGACCCGCAGCCGCTTTTCATGGTTGCGGAGGGTGATTGGCGGCACCCCGAGGAGGCTCTGGCACATTTGGAGGCGGCTGTACGCGTGGGAAGCGTTCCCGTGCTCGCCGGGTGGGATGTGCCCGTAGAGCACGCCCCGTGCTGCATCCAGGCTGGCGCGGCCGGCGTGTGCGCAAGTTTGAGCCTGATGCAGGCGGAAGACCGCGCCGCCGTGTCGAGGGCCTACCTGGAAGCGATGCGACGTGCGCGCGCGACGTGAGCGGAGCTATCGGGCGGCGCGGGCGCGTGTGTAGGGCGAGCCCTCGAGCGAGACTGTCCGCCGTGTCTCCGCCGCCTGCTGGCACTTTAGCGCGATCTCGGTGATGCGAAAGGCTTCGTCGCGCTCGATGGGCGGCCTCCCCGTTCCCCGAAGGCTTGCGGCGAACTGCGTGAAGATGTCCGGCGGGCGCTGGGCACTCAGCTCGCGCCTGGCGCCGCTCGTGGGCAGGAGCGTGGCCCGGCCCTCGACCAGCGATGCCTCCACCACCCCCCGCGTGCCGGCGATACGTATGCGCTCATCGGCGTGCGTGGGCGCGGAAGGCGGGCGCAGGTAGTCCAGGGTAACGCTCGCCGCGCCCCCGTTGCGCATGCGCAGGACGAAGGCAGCCTGGCTGGCACAGGCGCGGTACTCGGGCCAGGCGGAGGCCGCCTCGGTGCCGTGGACCTCCGTGAAGACGTCTCCCAGCATCCAGTGCATCCAGTCGAAGGCATGGATACCTGCCCACGGGGCGAGCCCTGGGAATGTGCGCCGGTCACGGTAGTAGGCAGGCCGTGTTCCCCACTTGTAGCTCTTCTGATGGTAGCTAAGCAGCGGCTCGCCGATGGCGCCCTCGCGCACCGCCTGGGCCAGCGCGGCCAGCAGCGGCTCGGAGCGCATGGTATGCATGGGGCAGAGGGGCGCGCCGGACCGCACTGCGACCTCGTGCAGGCCGCGCAGTGAGGCGAGATCGCAGGCAAGCGGCTTCTCGCTCATGACGGCGATGCCGCGCTCCAGGCATGCCTTCGTCCAGCCCGCGTTGCGGTCCGGCCGGCAGCACACCTGCACTACGTCCGGCTTCACCTCCTCCAGCATCCGCAGCGGATCCTCGTAGCGCCGCGTGGCCACGCCGAGGCCGGGGGCATGGTCGAAGGCGCCCAGGGTCTCCTCCGTGCCACCGATTGCCACCGCTGCCAACTCCAGGCCGGGGATTGTGCGCAATCCGGGCGCGTAGGTCTGCCAGTGTCCGGTGGCGCCGATGAGCGCGATGCGCATGTCTCGGCTCTCCTTAAATACTGCCGTCTCAAGATGCTCTTCAGGTTACCGCACCGCGGCCGCGGACGGCACAGGAACAGAGACCCATGCGCATGCGTAGAAGGTGCTTCAGAGAGCCACCTTCTCTGAAGGCAAGGGAGGAGTGCCAATGACCAAGGGGAGTCCTACCGAAAGGCCGACGCTGAGCGGCGCGGATATCGGCCTCCTGCTGCTCAGACTTGGCCTGGGGGTCATCTTCGTGGCGCACGGCGGGCAGAAGCTGTTCGGCTGGTGGGGAGGCCGCGGGCTTGCGGCGACCGTGCAGGGCTTCGAAACGGGCTTGGGCATTCCGGCTCCGCTCGCCTATCTGGCGGTCTTCACGGAGTTCTTCGGAGGGCTGGCCGTCCTTGTGGGTCTGTTGGCGCGGCTTGCCTCGCTGGGCCTGGGCATTACCATGGTCGTCGCGATGGCGAAGGTGCACCTGGCTAACGGGTTCTTCCTAGCCAACCCCTCCAAGCCCGACGCGGGCAGCGGCATCGAGTTCAACCTGGCGCTGCTGGCGATGTCGCTGGCCGTACTGCTGGCGGGCCCCGGCCGGCTGGCGATTGCCGATCTGGAGCCGCGGCTGCTGCGTCGCGGCAGCAAGACGACCTAGGCCTCGCTCTCAGTCAGGGTATCGGCCGCCTCTCCTTGCGGCGAAAAAGAGGCGCATCCGCGCCCGGATGCGCCCATGTCTTCTCGCAAGCGTGGTGAACCACGTCCACTCTCTACTACGTAAAATCCGACTCCCGGCTTCACCCATCCCGCACATTTTCGGGGGAAAAGGCGCGCTCCTCGGCGAAGATACCGTCCGGCGCGGGAACCGCCGCGCGGGCCCGCCGAAGATTCACCAAGGAGCAGATCGCATGAGCGACAAGCCTGGATATACCGATACGCCGTATCTGCCGGGCGGCAAATGGCGTGTTCACGATGCCGAGCGTCCCCATCCACGGGTTGTAACTCCCGGTGTGGCCGGTTCGCCGCCCTCCGATGCGAGGGTTCTGTTCGACGGCTCCAGTCTGGAGGGATGGCAATCCGTCCAGGGCGGTCCCGCCAGGTGGAAGCTGCTGGATGGCTGCATGGAGGTGGCCCCTGGCACGGGCGACATCCAGACCGTAGAGCACTTTGGCGATTGCCAGCTCCACCTGGAGTGGGCCGCGCCTTCCGTGGTGAAGGGCGAGAGCCAAGGCCGCGGCAACAGCGGTGTCTTCATCCTCGGCCTCTACGAGGTGCAGGTACTGGATTGCTACGAGAACCCGACCTACGCGGACGGCACCACCGGCGCCATCTACGGCCAATATCCGCCGCTGGTCAACGCTTGCCGAAAGCCCGGCGAGTGGCAGACCTACGATATCATCTGGCGGTCGCCGCGCTTCGAGGGCGAGGAGCCGCTGACGCCGGGGCGCATCACCGTGCTGCTAAACGGAGTGGTCATCCATCACGCCGTGGAGCCGCAGGGACCCACAAATCACCGCGTGATTGCCGTCAACGCGCCGCATCCGATTGCGGGGCCCCTTCGCCTTCAGGATCATGGCGACCTGGTGCGCTACCGCAACATCTGGTGGCGTCCACTCACCGCGTAGGGCGTTCGGAGGAGCGCGGTCGTTCTACCCGAGGATGCGCGCCAGGGCGACGGGGGTCTCGGCACGCTGCAGCGGCGTCGCGCACTCCGCGTCGCCCTGCTGCTGCCATTCGGCAACGAGGCCTGCGCCTGCACCACAGGTTGCCGGCGCATGTCCGGTCGGTGATTGCACGCCGCGGTCGACGCGGCGAAACCTGCGCGAGCGGTCGTATGGGGCAGGTCATCACGTCACGGGCCAGGCGGCTGCCTTTCAAGACTGCCGCAGCCGCCTGGCCCGTGATGCTTGCCAACCATGACGGGGCCGAATCCCGGCCCCGCGCCTCGCGGCGTGGTTGAGAACAGTCCTAGAGCTGCACCACCTGCTTGGTCCGTTCGGACTCATACCCTCCGAGGATCACCTTGAGCACCGTTACGCCCTCGTAGAGCCCCTGCTCGGGGGTCGCGCGGGTCTGTATGCAATCCACGAAGTGCTTGATTTCACCCACGAAGCCGTTCTCCGGCTGAAGGTCATGCCGCTCCTCCTCGCCCTTGTTCGGGCGGAAGTAGAGCGTGTTGCCCCGGCCGTAGATCTGTCCCTTCTCGCCGATGGCGTGAATCTGCCAGTGCCCATGCGGCGCGAAGTGTCCCCACGACGTCTGGAGCGTGCCCACGGCGCCGTTGGCAAAGCGGACCATCGTCTGCGCGGTATCCTCGGCGTCCAGTGTGGGCTGGTTGTAGTTGGCGGAGAAGCTCACGACCTCCTTCGGCTCGGAGTTTGCCAGTGAGATCAGCATATAGGTGGGGTGGTAGCCCGTATCCAGGGCACATCCTCCTCCCGCCTCCGCCGCGGAGCCGCGCCAGCCCCAGGCGTTCTTATCCATGCGGTCGCCTATGAGGAAGCAATCTACCGTGCGCAGGCTGAACACTCTTCCTATCTTCCCATCGCGTACCCACTGCCGAGCCGTGCGCGGTGCCGGCTCGAACATCTGGTTATGCGCACACATGAGGATCACGTTGTTGGCGTTCACTGCCGCGGTGATGTCCTCGGCCTCGGCAAGCGAGGTGCAGAGGGGCTTCTCCGTCAAGATATCCTTGCCCGCTTCCGCCGCATCCACGATAGCATCCCGGTGCAGGCGATGGGGCAGTGCCAGGTCCACCGCGTCCACCACGCCGTCCGCCAGCATCTTCTTCCAGTCTGTGTAGATGGCGATGTCGCCGCCGATTTCGGCAGCCCTCTTCTTTGCGCTCTCTTCGTTGGCGTCGCAGGCGGCCGTTACCACCGCCCTATCCGCCACCTCGCGCCAACCGGGCAGGTGCGCTCCCATGATGCCGCCGCATCCCACCAGTCCCACTCGTATCATCCCATTCTCCTCGATAGCCGGCCCTTAGTCCGCCTAATGGCGGCGCCGGAAGCCTGCGCGTAGTTCGACGCGGCACCAGGGTCTCCCTGCGGCCCAGGAGCGCAAACGAAACGGGGCCAAGCTGCATTGCAGCCCGGCCCCGCATTCGGGAAACTTGCGGCTACGGTCCCTGCTGACCCTGGATAGCGCCCTTGGGCTTCATGGGACCTTCGTAGTAGCCCTTCACCTCTTGCTCTTTCTTCTGGCAGCCTGCAAGGCAAGCGGCCGCCACGATCAAGAGGAAGATTCCGCCGAGAGTCTTACCAATCGCACTGCGAAAAGCGCAACAAGACATGGTGTTGCCTTCTGCTGGGCCAATCACGCTGGGCGCGATGCCCGGTAGAGATTGTTTGGTATGAAGTGAGAGACTACGGGCCCGCGCCGCCCATCGGCCCGCCCTTGGTCTCGGTGAGGCCAGGAGGCGGGGGGGCCTTCTGGTTGGCTTCCGTGGAGAATCCGCCTGCTTTGTTCCGCATGACGCCCGAGTAGTAACCGCCAACGGAGGGAGCGGGCTTGGCGTCTGTTGGGCCCATGCGCAACCGGATAACCACGGCCACCACCACAAGCACCACCAGCACTATGAGAGCTTTGGTGAGGTTGCTGGACATGGCCGAAAATGCTCCAGACTGACGCCAGGCGTCAGATGGTATTGCCCTGACTACGAAACGGAGGCACCCGAATGGGTCCGGCCGCCAAGGCCGGACCCACTGGGCGCTGGAGGTTGCCAGACGAACCAGCCATCAGGCTGGAATCACATATCCACGGCGTAGAAGCGCTTGTAGACGCAGGGGGCGCCGTTGCGCACGCCCGTGGTCAGGTAGCGCTCGGAGTTGCGGGCGATCCACTTGGCATGGCCGTCTACGAAGATGTGGGTGCCGCCGCCGTTGTGGCTCTCAGCCGCCTCGCAGCCGCAGGTGATGCCGAAGCCGCCGCCATAGAGCACGCCAGTGAAGCCATCGGTCACGATCACGGTCTCGGCCGGGCGGTTCACCTCGGCCTGAGACATGATGTTCACGCGCACGTCGGAACCGGCGAACTTGAAGTACGGATCCGCCTGGGTGCACGAGCCGCCCGTGGCGATGATGCCGAAGCCGATACCGTAGTTGGCATGATAGTGGGTGAACGGCCACCAGACGTTCTGGGTCAGACCGCCGTCATCGCAGTCCGGCCGGTTGGCGGTCTGCACGAAGCGATCCATGTTAAACGAGGGGCAGGCCATCATGTCGCGGGCCTTGATGCCGGCGCCCTGAGCAGGCTCGGTGGCGGGCTTCACCACGTCGCCGTTCTTGATGTAGGGCTGCAGGTTCTGGACCCAGGAGTTCAGGTCGTTGCGGAACCTACCGCCGGAGGGCAAACCGGTGCGCACAAACCAGGGAACGAGCGTCTCGTCATAGTCCTGGCTGTACATAAGAATGGCGGTCCCGATCTGACGCGCGTGGCTCACACAAGTGATGCCGCGCGCCTTCTCTCGCGCCTGGGCGAAGACCGGGAAGAGGATGGCTGCCAGGATGGCGATGATCGCAATCACCACCAGCAGCTCGATCAGGGTGAAACCACGCTTGCGAGAAGACATGCAGGATTCCTCCTCAGTGCATTTGGAGCTCGCGACTCCATGCGTTAGATGGACCATCTTACGACTACTTGCCAACCCACGACGCGCCCTCTTGCGGGACGCTCTGTCGCCTGGGACCTCCTCCGTTATAACACACCCTTGCAAAGAATGCAAAGAGCCGGTACGTGGCCACGCGGCGATCTTGCAGAAAGCCATACGACGGGCAGACCGATAGACCGCCACTTCGCTGTGATGGTCCGGGGCGGCATCGCACCCAGGCCAAACGTTCCACGTTCCGGCGCTATTGCTAGGCTGTTTGGTAAGCACACTGCGCTGGCTTTTCCCACCCTCCAAGACTGCTTTTGCCAGCGACTTTGGCGACAGTATAAAAGCCCCTATAGGCAATGTCAAGTAGATATTTGTGCATCTAAATACGTGCTGGGCGAACGCAATCTGGCTCTCGCGCTAACTCGCGCGACGCCAGGCCGGCACAACAGCCAGGGGGTCTTTACGCTCGGCAGCGGATTTTGCCCGCCCTGGCGGGGATATTCGCGTTGACGTCGAATACCTGTCCCAGCGCTTGCACAACGCCGAGTCGCCGGGAAACGCAACCATGAATCCAGTATCAATACGTGTGATCTTTGCCGTCCTCTGGGTCCTCGCCGCGCTGCCCTGCAGCGCGGCGGCGCAGGAGGCCCGCCCCGCCGAGGAGCTGGCCGCTATCGAGAAGGCGTTGCCCGCGCGGGCCTTCGCCAGAAAGCGCAAGCCCAGGAAGCTGCTTATCTTCGATGTCAACGTGGTGTATGGCGGCCATCCCTCGCGCTTCACGGCGAACGAGGCCTTCCTCCGCATGGGCCGCAAGACGGGCGCCTTCGAGGCGGTGATCAGCCGGGATCCGGCCGTGTTCGCTCCGGAGAGTCTGAAGCAGTTCGACGCGGTCTTTCTCAACAACACCGTGGGCAACCTTTTTGAGGATCCCGCGCTCCGCCGCAGCCTTATGGCCTTCGTTACTGGCGGCGGCGGCTTGATGGGCGTGCACGGCACCTCGGTGGGATTCACGCGCTGGCCCGGAGCCATCGAGGATTGGCCGGAGTTCGGGCGCATGCTCGGCGCGCGCGGGGCCGCGCACCTGGCCGCGGATGAGCCGGTCATGATTCGGCTGGAAGACCCCGCGCATCCCGTGGCCGCGCCGCTGGGCGGCAAGGACTTCCAATACGCCGACGAGTTCTTCCGTTTCGGCGACCCCTTCTCGCGGAATCGCGTGCGGGTGCTTCTAAGCATAGACAACGCGGCAACCGCCAGGCTCCAGAATCGTGAGCGCGTGGAGCGCTTTCGGACGGATGATGACTACGCGCTGGCCTGGGTTCGCAACTACGGGCGTGGACGCGTCTTCTACTCCACCATCGGGCACAACCCGAAGGTATTCACCGATCCGCTTATGCTCCGCTTCTACCTGGCGGCCACGCAGTTCGTGCTGGGCGATCTCGATGGACCTACCGTACCCAGCGCCAGGCTTAGCCCCGCCGTGAGGGCGCAGGAGAAGCTGGGTTGGCGCTTCGGCATCGAGGCATACACGTTTCATCGATTCACATTCTTCGAGACCGTGGAGCGGACCGCCGCCCTCGGCCTCCCCTACGTAGGCGGTCTCAGTTTCCAGCGGGTGAGCAGCGGCATCGCCAAGAACCTCGATCCGGACCTGACGGACGACGAGCTGGAGCAGGTGCGAGCCAAACTGGATGAGGCCGGACTGCGCCTCCTCACCTACTACATCCAGGAGATACCGGGCGACGAGGCCGGGTGCCGAAAGGTCTTCGAGTTTGGGCGCAAGCTGGGCATCGAAACCTTCCTAACGGAGCCTAAGCTGGAGGCGCTGGACACCATTGATAGGTTCGCCCAGGAATACGGCATCAATGTGGGCCTACACAACCATGACCAGAAGGCCTCACCGCACTATTGGAGCCCGGATGCCATTCTGAAGGTGGTGAAGGGGCGCAGCAAGCGGATCGGCGCCTGCGCCGATATCGGCTACTGGATGCGCGCGGGAATTGACCCCATCGAGGGCATTCGCAAACTCCGCGACCGCCTCATCACCATTCAAATGCACGACCTGCATGCGCGCACCCCCGATGGCTACGATGTTCCCTGGGGCACGGGTGCGGGCAGGATGGAGCAGCTTCTGCGCGAGATGCACCGGCTCAATATCCGGCCGACGATGTTCGGTCTGGAATACTCCCGCAACTTCGAGAACAACCTGCCGGAGGTGGCGCAGTGCGTCGAGTTCTTCAATCGAATCAGCCTGGAACTCGCGGCGGGCCGCAAGCGGTGAAGCCGCCCGGGCAAGCCTGCAGCCGCCGAGAGGCCATCGGAATGACCGTAAAGGGTGCCTCCTTCGCCCTGCCCGCCATCGTTCCGGCCTCCGCATTGGGGTTGGGCGGCTTCCGGGCGCCGAGCGAGCGGCTCACGATGGGCGTGATCGGCATCGGCGCGATGGGCATCGGCCATGTAGCCCACTGCCTGGGCGACCCGGGCCAGCAGCTCCTGGCTGTGTGCGATGTGGACCTTGTGAGGAGGGAGGGGGCGCGCCAGCGCGCCGATGAGGCCTACGCGGCTGCACGCGGCTCGGCGGGCTACAAGGCATGCACGGCCTATAACGACTACCGCGAGGTTCTGGCGCGGCCGGATATTGACGCAGTCATCATCGCCTCGCCGGACCACTGGCACGCGCTGCAATCGGTGGACGCCGCCAAGGCAGGCAAGGACGTCTACTGCGAGAAGCCCATCTCTCTCACCATCGCCGAAGGCAGGCGCGTGGTAGAGGTGATGCGCGCCTACGGTCGAGTCTTCCAAACGGGCACACAGTACCGCTCCTCGCCTACCACGCGCCGCATCTGCGAGTTCGTGCGCCGTGGAGGCATCGGCAAGGTGAAACAGGTCTTCACCGTATGGACCCTGACGGAGGGCAGCTACACACCGGTCAGCCGGCCCGTCCCGCCGGATCCGGTGCCGGAGGGCCTGGATTGGGAACTCTGGGTGGGTCCCGCGCCCTGGCGGCCCTACAGCCGCCACTTCCATCGCAACCCGGTGCCAGGCGTAGTGCCCTGGGCTTTCTGCGAGGATTTCGGCGCCG
>CAZGLN010000046.1:0-3884 GCA_964526545.1 uncultured Chthonomonadales bacterium | reverse complement strand
CTGGCACCATTCGCACAGCGCGGATGTCATCCACTACGCCATCGGCATGGAGCGGAGCGGACCTGTCGAAATCCTGCCTCCCGGTACGGGTCCCTATCCCACACTCACTTACCGTTACGCTAACGGCATCCTCTCGCACCTCGTGGACGATTGGAGTCAGGTGATCAACCTCTACAAGGCGGTGCCGCCGCATGCGAAACTGGGCGGTCTGTTCGGCGGGCTGTTCGTGGGCGAGAAGGGTTGGGTTACCACCATGTATGGGGCCGGGCCGCCGCAGGGCGAACCGGAATCCATCTTCCAGGAGATGGGAATGCCCACCCGCCAGTTGAGCGGCGCCAACAACCACCACGCGAACTGGCACGAGTGCATTCGCACGCGCGCCGCGCCCAGCTCCGACGAGGAGATTGGGCATCGCTCCGCCTCCCTCGGGCACCTGGCCCATATCGCCTTCAAGGTGGGACGGCGCTTGGTGTGGGACCCTGTGAAGGAGGTCTTCGCCAACGACGAGGCCGCCAACCGTCTTCGCTCCCGCGCCATGCGGGAGCCCTGGAGGCTCTAGAACGTGCACGCCCTACGCGCCCTCGCCCTCACCCTCGTCGCCGCCATCTTGCCGGCGCTCACGCGGCCTGCCTCCGCGCAGGATGTGGCGGTGCCGCTTAACAACTATCAGCGCCTCGGCCAGAGCTTCCAGGTGAAGGGGTCTCTGGAGGCCATCCGGGTTACCGTGCCGAGCTGGTCCGACAACGAGGGCGGCTTCACCCTCACCCTGTGGGATGGCCCGGAGCGCAGGCGCAAGCTGGCCGCCGCGGTCTTCACAAACGTGGTGGACAATGCGCAGGTGGCACTGCGATTGCCGCGCCCTCTGCCCGCCGGCTCCTACTACTGGGAGATTAGCACGCGCACAGGCACCACCCGCGTGGGGCTCTACGCCGCGCGCCAGCCCTCTCCGAATCCTGCCGAGTGCATCTATCTGGACGGTGTGCCGGACCCCTCGCGCCGGTTTCTCTTCAGCGCTCTTACAAGCGCGAGGATAAGCGAGGACACTGCGCGCCTTCTTAAGCAATTGGAGACGGGCTCGCGGGAGGAGCGTGCCGAGGCGTGCCGGCAACTGGCCGCGGTGGGAGGCGAGGAGGCGGTGCCTGCCCTTGCGCGTCTGCTAACAGATCCGGCTCTCTCGCACATGGCCCGCTTCGCGCTGCAGCCCATGCCTTCTCCGGCCGCGGAGAAGGCGCTGCTCCAGACGCTGGACACGACCGCGGGTCGGCTTCGTGTGGGCATTGTCAACAGCCTGGCCGCGCGCCGCTCGCAGGCGGCCGTGCCCAGACTGCGTCAGTTGATACGGAGCGAGGACCCAGAGACCGCCCGCGCGGCCTTGGCGGCGCTGGGGCTCATCGGTTCCGCAACCTGCGCGGACATTCTGGAGGGAGCCCTCAGGCAGCCGGACGCTCGTTGGGGCGCGACACTCTACGATGCCTCGCTCCATTGCGCCGCCGCGCTCCTCCGGGCCGGAAGCAGGCAGCGAGCCAACAAAATGTACGCGCAGCTCCTGCGCGCGGCGAAGCCAGAACACATTCGCGAGGCCGCCGCCCGCGGCGCCCTCGAGACCGCGGGTCCCGAGGCGCAAGCCGAGCTCATCCGCTATCTGCGCGGGCAGGATGACGCACTGGCACGCGCCGCCCTCTGGATGGCGAACAGGGCCCTTCCGGGCGAGGCTCTCACTCGGCGTCTGGTGGAGGAGGTCGCCCGTGTGCCTGCCGAGCGGCGAATCGCCCTCCTCCGTGCCATCGCCTCCCGCAGGGATGCCGCTGTCCCCGCCGCGCTCACGCAGCTTATCGGCGGCAGCGACCCGGAACTTTCCCAGGCGGCGCGCGAGGCGCTGCGCAATCTGCCCGTGGAGACGCGTGAGCAGGTGATAGAGGCCCTCTTGAAATCCAACGATAGTGCGCTGCACCTTACCGGCATCGTGCTCGTGCGCGATCTTCGCCTGCCTCGCTTCACTCCAGCCCTCCGCCCGCTGCTGTGTGCCACGGAGTCCGATGTGCGGGTCTCCGCCATGCAGGCCATGGGCGATCTATCGGACGCGCCCGATCTGCCGCCGCTGCTGGAAGCCCTTGGCGCCGCGCGCTCGGATGCCGAGACGGAAGCGGCCGAGCAGGCCATCACCTCCCTCTGCGGGCGCTCGGCGGACTCGGAAGGCTGCGCCGTGCAGATCGCCGGAGCGCTTCGAAACATGCCGCCCGCAAGGCAGCCCGGCATGGTGCGGCTGCTGGGATCGCTTGGTGGACCGGCCGCGCTGCAATCCATTCGTGCCGCGCTCAATGCGAGTGAGGAGGCCGTGCGCGTGGCCGCGCTGGAGGCCCTCTGGGAGTGGAAGACTCCGGACGCGGCCCCGGACCTGCGGCGTCTGGCGCAATCCGCGAAGTCGGCCGGCGAGCAGGTGCGGGCGCTGCGCGGCCTGCTGCGCATCGCGAGCAACCGCGACGTGAGCCCGGAACAGCGGTTGGCCCTCTGCCGCGAGGCCAGGCCTCTCATCCAGCGCGACGAGGAGAAGGTGCTGCTCCTCGCGGCCCTGAGCGCCATACCCGCAGTGGATTCGGTAACGATGGCCGCTGACTACCTCGAAGGCACGGCCACGCGCGAGGAGGCCGCGGCGGCGGTGGTTGCCGCGGCGGAGCCGTTGATCCAGGCTAACCAGGGCGCGGCGGTTCGGCAGGCTCTGGAGAAGGCGGCAAGTCTCGCGCAGAACCCCGAGACTCGCCAGCGCGCGCAGGCCCTCCTCGCGCGTGTAAAGGGATAGGCCCAGCGCGAGGGGCCGCCACAGGGAGGGGAACCCCAATGATTCTTCCCATCGTGCTCAGCCTGCCAGGCGCAGCTTCGGCTGATACGCCCACGGTTGTGCTCCACCCCGCGCCGGAGGTTCGCCTGCGCGATACGGACTGCAACAGCCCCGCGCATTGGGATGGCGATACGCTCTACATCTTCAACAGCATTGGCCAGCCCTACCGGAGCCACGGGCCGGATCTCTTCCATCTGGATACCACCGGCCTGCCGGTGAAATACGATAACGAAGTGAGCGGCGCGCGCTGGATTGAGAGCACCTGGCGCGACCGGGACGGCACGCTCTACGGCTGGTACCACAACGAGCCGCTGGGAGTGGCGCCGGAGGTAACCGACCGCCACCTGACGGCGCCCCGTATCGGCGCGGTCGTCTCGCGGGACAACGGCACCACCTGGAGGGACCTCGGCTTCGTACTCGAGGAGCGCCCCGAGACTCTGCGCCGCAACACCCGCAACTTCTACTTCGCGGGCGGCAACGGGGATTTCTGCGTGGTGGCGGACCGCTCAACGCGCTACTTCTACTTCTTTATCAGCACCTACGGCAGCACGGAGGAGCAGGGCGTGGCGGTGGCGCGCATGGAGGCCGCCCATCGTGACGCGCCCGCGGGCCGGGTGTGGAAGTGGCGCGACGGAAAGTGGTCCGAGCCCGGCATCGGCGGCAAGGTAACCCCCATCTTCCCGGTCTCCAAGGACTGGCATCGCGAGGATGCCGACGCCTTCTGGGGACCCTCGGTCCACTGGAATACGCACCTGCGCTGCTGGGTGATGCTGCTCAATCGCGCACGCGACAAGGACTGGACACAGGAAGGCATCTACGTCTCCTTCAATCGCGACCTCTCCCAACCGCGCGGCTGGACAACGCCAGTCAAAATCCTTGAACCCCCCTATCGCCCCGGCTGGTATCCCCAAGTGCTCGGACTGGCCAGGGGCGAGACGGACAAGATAGCCGGCAAGAGGGCCCGGCTCTTCGTCCACGGCGTCTCGTTATGGGAGATTGAGTTTCAGCGCCCCGGCGAGGCACGGTAGTCGGAGGCGCTCTGCGCGCC
>CAZGLN010000045.1:12927-18753 GCA_964526545.1 uncultured Chthonomonadales bacterium | reverse complement strand
GGCCATGAGGGCCGTGCGCGCATAGTTGCCGTCGCCATACCACCCCTCCACAATGCCGCTTGCCTCCTGCTTCGATAGGAAGACGGGCAGGATGCGTTCCAGCCATTGGGCTGCCTGCGGCACCGGCCACCGGTTGAGCAGTAGGATACCGCTCTCGATGGAATCGGCGAAGGAATCCGCCCCGTTCCAATCGAGATACACCGGCTTGTCCAGGTTCCTTAGGGCCGCGCGGGCCGCCTCCCGACAGCGCTTGTCACCCGAGGCCTGCCCGAACGCGGCCACCCCGCAGAGGGTATAGCCCCAGGTATCGGGCACCGTCTTGTTCAGGACCTCCGCGGTGGAGGATTTCAGCAGATGGTAGAAGAGACCGTCCGCGTTGCGGGCTCTATCCAGCAAGCGGTGGTACATGGTGCGCAGCGGCCCTTCGTAGAGAGCGGCCCGGGCGGGATCTGCCTGCTTCATCGCGATGTAGAGCTCGGCCAGCCCGAAGATGGCCTCGTTGCCATGGTCGCTCATGTTGAGCGAGTCGTTGGCCGGGGCGTGGCGCGCGAAATCCCATCGGTCGGCGGGCAGGCCGCCGTTGCGGGGCAGCACCTCGAGGCAGTAGGCATCACCTATACGGCGAAGCCACTCCACATACTCCGGCTTGGGGCGAATGGCGTAGAGGCGAGAGAGAGCCTGCATGATGTCGCCAAGCACCTCGGTATCGGAGGCGGGCAGCATGCCATGATCAGTCTTGATCGGCGCGTGCGCCCATATGGCCTCCATCAGCTCCTCCATGCGGTCGAGCCACGGCCCGCGGCCCATGGCCTCCGTCATGGGGTTGAGGCCGTCCTTGCAGTACTCGGCGGCGTTGAAGAGGATGCGCGGCACATCCGGCGCTGGATAGACCCATGCGCGGTCCTTGATGGACCACCAGTCCGGCAAGGGCCCAAGCCTCGACGTGATGCTGCGCTCCGCGGACAGCGTGCTGATGAGTTCGGGGTATCGCTCCGGCGCTACGTAGTGCGAGGTGAGAAAGAGGAAGGGCAGCATGTCCGCGGCGTTATCCTGTGGAGCCCACACGGGTTGATCGGTGCGGCGCGGGAAGAGCTGGGAGTGGGGATCGCGCAGCGCCCACCAGCCCTCGAACACGCCGAGCGCCCGTGCAAAGCACCGGCGCGCAATCTCTCCTCGGCGCAGGGCTTCGGCGTCCGGTGAAGCCTGCCGCCGCCACGGGTCGGGCACCCCGAGGCGGGAGTGGAGCAGCCCCCAAAACTCCCTTCCAACGAAGACATGGCCGTAGGGGTGGTGGTCCAGAATGGCTTTCTCCTCCGCCCCGAAGACGGCATAGGCGGCACGTATCTCCTGGAAGGCCTCGCGGGCGATATCAATGGGAAAGCCTCCCGGCGCCCGCTCGCGGTCGCCAATCTCGCAGACAAGGGGGCGCGGCGCGATGCATGCGAAGATATCGCTGAAGTCGAAATGCTCCTCGAGGCCGGGGAAGTTCCAGCACGGGCAGTGGCCGTTCTTCATGTTGGCCACGGTGGTGAGCCAGCCGGAGCTATCCACCACGCGCACGCGCTCTTCCAGCGCCGCCACGTACATTGTGGTCTCGCCGCCCAGCGAGAGTCCGCACACGCCGATGCGCCGTCTATCTACCTCGGGGCGAGTCTCCAGGTAGTCCAGGCAGCGGATGGCATCCCAGGTGCGCTCGCCCATCAGGCTCCAGCCAGGCGCCGTGAGGGTGTGCGAACCCACATCCGGCGCGATGACCACGTAGCCCATCTCCGCCAGGGCGCGCCCGTACCAGTAGAGGCCGGTGCCCCGTGCTATCTGCTCTCCCGTGCCCCCGTGGCCATGGATTGCCAGAACCGCCGGCAGCGGGCCCGAGCGCCGCATCGGCATGCTGAGCCAGGCGCGCACGCGGTGGTTAGGCCGCGTAACCAGACTGAGCTCGAAGATCTCGTAACCGCCCCGCACGTTGCGCTCGCTGCGCACCACACGCGGCTCCAGCGGCACGCGCTCCGGCGCGCGTCCTCCCATCATCAGCGCCACAAGCTTCTGGCGGGCCTGCCGCTGCCAGGCCCGTGCCTCTTCAGGGGTGCGGGCATTGAAGCGCATGCTGCGGTGCGTTTGAGAGCCGGCCGCGAGACTGGCAGCCAGACAGAGACAAGTGCACAGGAAAAAGAGTGTGCGGGCCACGGTAGTGCCTCCCTGTACATCTCGGCGGAGCGTGAAGTACTGCAAAATGCGCCAATCACGGCCGGCAATCCTGCCGCGCGGCCCGTATTGGGCAGGAGCGAGCCGCCTCCGGGCCGAATGGCGCGGGGAAGCCCGCGCGGCGCCGACCAGAGGACCGCCGGACCAGCTCATTGCCGACGGAGGTGCCGAAGTGCGCCGCACAAGCCATTCGTCCGCCGGCTCCAGGGAGCCGCTCACCATGTCGCGACGCGCACTGGTTCAGGCCGCCAGTCTCTCCACCCTCTTCGGGGCGGCCGGAGGAGAGAGCGTGGCGGGACCGTTTCAGAAGTCCGATTTCAGCCGCTACGTGCCGGAGGACAAGAAGTTCTCCCCGGCGTGGATTCGCTCGCTCACCGAGCGCGGCGAGCCCGCGATCTATCGCCGGGAGGAGCTGCGGCTCATCGGGATGCCCGTGGGCGGCATCTGCGCGGGCCAGGTCTATCTCGGCGGCGATGGCCAGCTCTGGCATTGGGACATCTTCAACCAGCACATCGCCACCTTCGACGGCCACTATGCCAACCCGCCCGTGCCGCAGTCGCCTCTCCGGCAGGGCTTCGCGCTCCGCATGAAGAGCCCCAGCGGAACACAGACACGCACTCTCGATGCCGCGGGTTTCGGCAGTATTGCCTTTCGCGGGGAGTACCCCATCGGCACGGTAGACTATGCGGACCCGCAATGCCCGGTAACTGTAAGACTCGAGGCCTTTTCGCCGTTCATCCCTCTGAACACGGCGGATTCGAGTCTGCCCGCGATTGTGATGCAGTTCACCCTCCACAATCCCTCCCGCCATTCCGTGGAGTGCGACCTGGTGGGCTGGCTCGAGAACGCCGTCTGCCTGCATTCCGGGCTGCCCGTGGCCACGACCAGGATGGAGCGGCCGACCCGCTCGCGCCTCCTTGTAATCCACGGCGGCGAGGAGGACCCCGAGCCTCCCGCGCCGGCCCGTCCCGATATCCTCTTCGAGGATTTCGAGAAGGAGACATACGAAGGGTGGACCGTCTCCGGCGAGGCCTTCGGCACGGGACCCATCGAGAGAGAGCGCATTCCCTCCTATCAGGGCGACGTGGGCGGCATGGGCCGGCGGGTGGTCAACTCGCATGCCTCGGCGCCCGGCGAGGGTGTCGCGGAGAAGGACTCGCAGACGGGCTCGCTGCTCAGCAGACCTTTCCGCCTGGAACGCCATTTCATCCATCTCTATGTGGGAGGCGGCGCGCATGCCGGCCGCACCTGCGTGGATCTGCTGGTGGATGGCGCGGTGGTGCGCTCCGTCACAGGCGCGAATAGCAATCAGATGCAGCGCAGGAGCATGGACGTGCGCCCGTGGGAGGGCCGGGAGGCACGCATCCGCATTGTGGATAACGCCCGCGAGGGATGGGGCAACATCGGCGTAGACCATATCGTCTTTAGCGATGGCTCCCTTCAGCCTGAAGAGCCGCTGGCGCAGCGTTCGGATTTCGGCAGCATGGTGATTGGGGTGCAGGGCACCGGCACGCGCTTGCGAGGCGGTGTGGCACCCGAGGGAGCGCTGCCCGAGGCGGCCTTCGGAGCGCTATCCGCGGAAGGCCGCGCGCGCTGGAGCAGGCCGCTGGCCGTGGCGGGCAGCGCCTTCACCCTCGCGCCCGGGAAGCGGCAGACGGTAACTTTCGTCCTCGGCTGGCACTTCCCAAACCTCGCGCTACCGCGCCTGCCGCGAGGCCGCCACTACGCCACGCGCTTCGCAAGCGCCCGGGACGCCGCCGAGTATGTGGCCTCCAACCTCACGCGGCTTGCGCGCGACACGCGGAAGTGGCGGGACACCTGGTATCAATCCACGCTGCCCTACTGGTTCCTGGACCGGACCTTCCTGAATGCCTCCACACTCGCCACTTCCACCTGCCACCGCTTCGCGAACGGCAGGTTCTACGGCTGGGAGGGCGTGGGATGCTGCGAGGGAACCTGCGCGCACGTGTGGCACTATGCGCATGCCGTGGCCCGGCTCTTTCCGGAGCTTGAGCGCACCGTGCGGGAGATGGCGGACTTCGGCGTGGGCTTCGAAGAGGAGACTGGCCAGATTAACTTCCGCGGCGAGCACTATCGCCACTGGGCGGCGGATGGGCAGGCCGGCTGCATCCTCCGCGCCTACCGAGAGCACCAGATGAGTCCCTCGCCGGACTTCTTACGGCGATTGTGGCCGCGGGTTAAGAAGGCGCTGCAGTTCCTTATCTCGCGCGATGTAGATAGCGACGGCATTCTGGATGGGCCGCAGCACAACACGCTCGACGCCGATTGGTACGGGCAGATTGCCTGGCTGAGCGGGCTCTACCTCGCGGCCCTTCGGGCAGGTGAGGAGATGGCGCGCGAAATGGGCGATGAGGCCTTCGCGCGAGAGTGCAGGCGGCGATTCGAGGCGGGCAAGCCCCATCTCGAGGAGCGGCTCTTCAACGGGGAGTACTTCTATCACATCGGTGACCCGGACCACCGGAACACGATAGGCTCCTACGAAGGGTGCGAGATTGACCAGGTCCTCGGGCAGAGCTGGGCATGGCAGGTTGGGCTTGGGCGCGTATTGGATGAAGCCAAGGTGAAGAGTGCCCTGCAGGCCCTTTGGCGTTACAACGTTACGCCGGACGTTGGCCCATTTCGCGCGGCCTACAGGCCTGGACGCTGGTACGCCATGCCGGGCGAGGGCGGCACCCTCATGTGCAGTTGGCCGCGCGGCGAGGCTTCCCGTGTCCGTGAAGGATTCGACGCCTATTTCAACGAGTGTATGAATGGCTTCGAATACCAACTAGGCGGCCACATGATTGCAGAGGGCATGGTAACCGAGGGGCTGGCCATTACGCGCCTGGTGCACGATAGGTACCACCCGGCGCGCCGCAATCCCTGGAATGAGGTGGAATGCGGGGATCACTACGCGCGCAGCATGGCCAGCTATGGCGTGTATCTTGCGGCATGCGGCTACACCTATCATGGACCACGCGGTATCCTCGGCTTCGCGCCGCGCATTCGGCCGGAGCACTTCGAGGCAGCATTCACTGCCGCCGAGGGATGGGGAAGCTACTCGCAGCGCATAACGCAAGCGGAGCAGAGGTGCCGCCTGCGGCTACGTCATGGCCGCCTGGCGCTCCGGACGTTCAAATGTGCTGGACTGGCATCGCTGCCGGCTCGAACCCGCGCGCAGGTTACAGTGAATGGCAAGCCGGTAACTGCGGGTTTTACAGCTAATGGAGACGGATATACACTAACATTTGCCTCGCAGATTGAACTGCGAAGCGGAGATGAACTGCTAGTGGTGCTCACCTGAGCGGAGCCGAGGCCGCGCCGCCGCCCAGTGACGGCAGCATTGAGCAGCGGCGCGAATGGGTGCGTCTCTATTGGGCTATGCGGCGAGTCCGCATTAGCAGATTCGCCTTCGCCATGTGCACGGTTCGGCGCGGTGATTTCGCGCCGAAGTCGAAGCCCTTGGCCAGCAGCGCCGCCACAATCTGGTCGGTGCTCCAGTCCGGATTGTCCTTGAGTATGGCCTCCACGGCATCGCGCACTGATCCACCGGTTGGGGCGGCCGGCGCCTCCTGAGCAGCCTTCGGCCGCCTGCCGCGCCGTTTCGGCGCCGGCTCGGCGGCT
>CAZGLN010000045.1:3267-12809 GCA_964526545.1 uncultured Chthonomonadales bacterium | reverse complement strand
TCGAGACGCTTCGACGCGGCGGCGACTTCGGCGCTCAGCTTCTCAATCTCGCGATCCAGCGCGGCAATCTGGCTGGACAGGCCGTACAGCGTATCGGAACTCACTTAGCACGCTCCTCCTGCAACGTTACCCGCATTATGTGCGCACATTGCGGATTGTGTCAAGCAAGCGCGCAGTTACGCGGATACCGTGCGAAACGGAAAGATCTAGCCACGCGATTGAACAAGCCGCTTCGGTCTTATTCGGAAATAGGTGCCAACAATCCGTTGAAAACTGAAAAAAAGAAGCGCCCGCGTCTCCAATAGAGGAGAACGCGGGCGCGGACCGTTCTGGCTTCGCACGACGGTTGCGTGCGCTTGAATAGAAATGCTATTTGCGCCGGCGAAGCGCGATGCCTCCTGCCACCAGGGCAAACATAGCCGCCATGGCCATGGCGGGGGGCTCGGGCACTTCATTGTTTGGGTCGCCGGTAGGTCGGTAGCGGATGTTGTACTGCGTGCCGGAGGCCGCCTGAACTACTGTGCCCTCTGGCACCTCGATATAGCTGAGTACGCCGGAGTTGTAGAACTCCGCGATGGCTCCGCCCTGCGCATAGACCTCCAGCAGCGAACCGATGGGCAATGGAACGCCATAATCCCATAGGAACTGGATTCCGACTACGTTCCCTGTCTCCATCACGTTGGACGGTGTGAGGATGCCGCCATCCGAATTCCGGAACATCTCTTCGACATAGCCGCCCACCGGATCGGCGGGATTGGCGCCTTGCAGTTCGAGGCTGTTTAAATCCAGGATACTATAGTAATAGGTGCGCCACCTGGCCCAAGCCGAACCGGAAGTCCCCCGATCGCTGTAGCTGAATTCCCAATCATTCGGCCCCACGAGGAGCGAGAAGCTGCCGTTCTCGTCCCACATGGCTCCCTCAATGGTCCAGCCAATGCTCACGCTAAACGCGCCGCGTCTGCCCGAGAAGAGGAAGACGTCGCCGTAGTAGCTTGCGGCATAAGCCGACTGGCCCATCTCAACTGTGCCGAGGGCCACCATCTCCCCGGTTCTGGAGTCCGCCACCGCTCCGTTACGACCGAAAAAAGTCCTGGCAGCGGCAAGAGGAAATACTTGTTCCCCCGAGAAGAAACTGATCTCGGTTTGACTCGTGCCCTTTACGGTGCCCTGCCGTTCAGCGAGGTCAGTGACCAACTTGGCGCCGGAGGCCGTTCCCCACGCCAACTGGGCATGGGTGGTCATGCTCATGGCAATGAACGAGCCGACGAAACCCAGCAGAAGAATCGCTCGAATGACCTTCACTCGCACAGCTCCTTTCGTTTTGGGAAAGAGGCAACTACTCTCCGAACTGAGTACCAGCTGCAACACGCCCTTTCTGGCGGCGCGAAACGCCGCTAGCAGAAGGGACCTGTTGCTTTTGCTAGCTGTGCAAATTGCGTGCCAGAGTCGGGGTCTTGCGGGCCCGGGAGTCGAAATAGTTCGTGCGCCTGCTTGCGGGGGCACTTCGTCGGCGGAAGCACGCGAGATCGCGAGGGACAGAGCCGATGGAGGCGCTTGGGACCGCAGGCGCGGTTCCTTGAGTGCCTTACGGTCCGGCGATGCGTTCCAGAATGCCGTCGAGGTGCTCTTCGGAGTAGAACTCCACCACGACCCTGCCCGCGTTTCTCGTGCCCAGAATCGCCACTTTGGTGCCGAGCGCGGACTCCAGCCGCTCCTCGGCGGCCCGCAGGAGTGGGTCCGGCTGGCTCCGCCTCGATTTGCGTGCCTTGCGCGGAGCGGGCGACGGGCGCGCGGCCGCCTCGGTCTGCTGCACGGTGAGCTGCCCGCCGCGTATAGCCGCGAGCAGTTCCAATCGCTTCTCGGGCTCGGCCTGCAGTAATCGCCGCGCATGGGCCTCCGTAATCTCGCCCGCGGCGATGCTCTCCTGGATGGGCTCGGGCAGCGTGAGGAGGCGGAGGGTATTGGCAATGGTGGGCCTCGCCTTGCCCACGCGGCGTGCCACCTCTTCCTGCGTCAGGCCGAATTCGCGCATCAGCCGCTGGTAGGCGCGTGCCGCCTCCATCGGGTTGATGTCCTCCCTTTGGAGGTTCTCGATGAGGGCGATCTCCAGCATGTCCGCGGGGCCGCACTCGCGTATGAGGGCCGGAATGGTGCGCAGACCGGCTTCCCTGGAGGCGCGCAGCCTTCTCTCGCCCGCGATGAGCTCAAAGCCGCCCTGCTCTAGCCGGCGCACAAGGATGGGCTGCAGCACCCCATGGGTTCGAACCGATTCCACCAGATCGCGCATGGCCTCCGGCTCGAACTCCACTCGCGGCTGGTAGGGATTCGGGCGCACCTGGTCCACCGGTATTTCGGTTGGCGCGGTCTGCATCTCCATGCTGGCCGCCCCGCCGGTGAGCAGGGACGCCAGCCCCTTACCCAGTCCTCGCTTGTCCACGGGCCACTATCTCCTGGGCAATCTGACGGTAGGCGGCGGCGCCTTTGGAGCGCGGGTCGTAGCAGGTAATCGGCAGACCGCGGCTCGGTGCTTCCGAGAGGCGCACGTTGCGAGGAACCACGGACCGCGCTACGCGCTCGCCGAAGGCAGCCCGCACGTCGGCAACCACGTCCCGCGATAGCTTGACACGGTTATCGAACATGGTCAGCAGAACCGTCTCGATTTCGAGTGACGGGTTCAGGTGCCGCTTGATCAGTGCGAGGGTATCCAGCAGGGCGCGCACCCCCTCCAGGGCATAGTACTCGCACTGGATGGGGATGATGACGCGATCGGCGGCAACCAGGGCGTTGACGGTAAGCAGGCCGAGCGAGGGCGGCGTATCCACCAGAACATAGGCGTAGCTCTCGCGCACGGGCGCCAGGGCGTTAGCCAGATAGCGCTCGCGGGCGATGCACGAGATGAGCTCCAACTCGGCGCCGGCAAGATCAATGCTGGATGGAAGCAGCGAAAGGCCGGCCACGCACGTGGCCACGGTCGCCTGCGCGATGGGCGCATCGCGAAGGAGCACGTCATAGGCGGTGAGCCCGTCCGGCTGGGATTGCGTGCTCCGCTCGCGCGCGCCGAGCCCGCTGGTGGCATTCGCCTGGGGGTCCAGATCCACCAACAGCACCGGCTGGCTCTCGCTCGCCAGGCACGCGGCGAGGCTTACTGCGGTCGTGGTCTTGCCCACTCCGCCCTTCTGATTCACCACCGCGAAGACCACCGCCATGCAGCGCGCCCCTCGAAGGCGCCGGTATACCTACCGGCCTCCAGGCATATCGTACCCCGCCCATAAGCGAAAAGGGCGCCCATAGGGCGCCCTCACACGCTGGAGCCTAGACGGCCCGTCAGCGGATTCTATCCGCCACGGCTCTGCGCATCATCAGCTCCGCAATCTCCTCGCCGGAAACCTTGTACTCGCCTCGCTGGATGCGCTCCTTCAGGCTGTTGACCAGATCCTCTCGAACGTCCGGCAGCTCGGCGATGGCTCGCTTCAGCCGCACGACTTCCTGCGCCTCCTCGGAGATTTCCACATCGGCCGCGGGCGAGGGCGCCGCGCCGCCGTTCTCCTTGCCATTGGTCGGACGCGCGGCAGGGCCGACTGCCCTGCTCTGCAGGATGCGGTCGACCTCGTCAAGGGAGATCTTCATTTTCGTGCCTCCTTCTCGTCTTCGCCCTCGCGTTCACCGCGCTGGCTCCGAGTCGAAAGACGGCAACCTGGCAACCATCGGCGCGCCCAACGAGAACTGCTGCGCTGCCTTTAGGCCCATGGCTTTGCGTCGCCGGGTTTCCCCGGGTTTGCCTTTGGCATCTTGACCCACTGTGATTATCGGTTGTGGGCGCGAAATCCTCAGGGCGGAGCCGAAATTTCGCTCCGCCCGCCACCTTGGCAGGATAACACACGCCGGCCCATCTGTCAAACACGCGCCCAGTGCCGATGCGATGCACGGCCGATCCGGCGGTCGCGCGGCAACCTACTTGCCCACCTGCTTCGCCAGACTCTCCATCAGCATGGCGGCCTCCTCCACTACCTGCGGGATATCCTTGCCGCCCGTAACCTCGCGGATGCGGCGCGACGCGTATACCGGGTCAATGGTGTTGTTGCCGAAGGCCTCCAGGATGGATTGGACCTTTGTCCAGTGGCGGCGCGCCTGCTGCAGGGCGGCGGCCGAGGCGGGAGTCTGGGGCTTCGCGGCATCCAGCAGGCTCTTCAGCTTGGTGCCGATATCCTTGGCCGTGCCGCGGCTCACCTCCTGCAGCGCGGTGAACTTGCCGAGGCTGGGATCGTTGAGCATGTGCCAGTTCTTGTAGCGCGTAACATCCGCCGCCTGTTGTCCCCACACCCTCTGGATGTTGGATTTGTCGCGGCCAAGCCAGTTGAGGTCCCGGTAGCTCTCGGCGTGGACGCTGGTTGTCACGGTCTCCCAGGAGCGTTTGGCGCTCTGGCCGGTGACCTGCGCGTAGGCCTCGTCCCAGGCCTTCTGCGCGTCCTGCTGCCACTGGTAGACCGAGGCGGGCCGGCCGTTGCGCAGCAGCCGAGAGGCGGCCTCCTCGTCCAACCCGATGTCGTGATCCATGCCCACGCTGTCGCCGCTGGCCGCATTGCGAAACTCCCTCAGCGGCTGCTGGTTCCAGCCCTTGCGGCGCATGAGATCGTGAAACTTGCCTTCGACCTCCGCATGGTTGGCGCGCATGTGGGCGTTGTAGGCGCGTTGCGCGTGGAAGTCGCCCTTGTACTTCAGGTAGTTCTTCGCATGCGGATCCGCGTGAACGCCTGCCGCGGCCTTGCGGCAGTTGGCCTGGAGTCTGCTGATGACTTGCGGTGACGCGCCTTGCCGGGCCGCGCGCTCCAGGTCCGCCTGGGCGCGGGCGAATTCGCGCGCCTTCAGCTCGCCGGCGGTGCGGCCCCGCTGAAACTTAGCCAGCTGCGTGCGCTCGGCCGCCGTGAGGCCGTCGGGCCCGCGCCCGGTGGCCCATTGCTTCGCCTTCGAGGCGCCGTACTCAAAGAGTTTGGCCATTACGTAGGCCTTGCCAGCATCCGCGGCCGCTCCAAGCCAACCGCGCGGATTGCCCTGCTCGTCTGTTCGGTAGTATCCTCTGAAGGCTTCCGAGGCAACGTAGGCCGGCGTGCCGGCCCAGGCCGCGGTCCGCAGAACGGCCTCCGTGGGCCCACCCTCCACGTATCCGGTCGCCGCCTGGTAGGCAATCATCACGCCCCGGCCGCCGAAGAGCGAGCAGACGAACATCCCCTTGTCCGCCGCGCTCTTGAGGTGTTCGGCGGTCTCCAGGTTGTACTGCGCCCACGCCTCGTCGTGGTCCGCCCTGGCGCGGTCGCGCTGGACGTAGCCCTGCACCTTCTCGTTGAGCGCGTGGGCCATTTTGCGCACGGCCTCGATATCCATCTTCGCCAGCACGCCCCCGGCCATCTGCCTGTCTATGAAGCGACGAGCCTCCTCGGCCTCTCCCGCGGGCAGCATGCCCGCCAGGCGCTGGAGGGCGGCGGACGCGCGCTGAAACTGCTCCATCTCCACCTGGTTCTCGCGGATGGACTGGATGAACCGATCGCGCGCATAGTCCTCGAAGGGAGTGCGGCGGTGCACCAGCTGCCCCGTCTCGATGGACGCGATGAGGTCCTGCTCGGCCATCAGGTCGCTCTCCGCCTGCAGAATCCGCATCTCGAGCGCGGCGCGGCGGGAAGGGTCCGTCTCCTTCTCCAGGTCCGCGCGGTCCTTCTCCAGGTTGCGCTGGATAATCTTGATGTTGGCGTCGTGGAAGGCCATCGCCTCCTGCTTGTGGCGGGTCTCGTCGTCGGAGGGTCCCTCGCGCACCTCCCTGCCAGCCTCGGCAATCTCCTTCGGGTTGGTGGTCCAGGCATACTCGAAGATGCGGTAGAACTCGGCGCGCCCCTGCAGTGTATAGTCGTTCTGGCAGCCGTTGATATCGCCGAAGATCTGGAGGCGGGCCGTCTTGCCGGGCTGCCCTGCGGGCGCGACGAATTGGAGAGTTTTCGTGCCTTCCTCCTTGGGCTCTATCCCGGGCGCAATCCCCAGCATGTAGCCTTTCTGAAGCTGCGGCGCCTTGCCGTACAAGTCAATCAGGGTGCGCTCGCGCGGATTCACACGGAGAAACACATCGGAGGCCACGCCCAGGTTGTCCGTGTTCTCTCGCCTGAGCTGGCTTATGTCGTTCCCGGTGCGGCGCCGCGTGTAGTTGAACGACAGAGTGATGGTGGATCCGCCTGGAATCATCACGGGTAAGGGCTTCCAGGAGAGATCCAGCAGAAACTCACCGGTGAAGCGAACATCCTCTCCGCCGAGGCGCTGCGTGTAGTTGGTCGTCGCCTGGTAGCGAAACGCCGTATCCGCCATGACCGCGCCTATACGCGCACTGGCCGCCTCCTGCCCGGGCATCTTGTCCAGGCGGGTAACCCGCTTCAGCACCCAGGCACCGGCCGGGGCCGGTGGAGCGGGAAGCAGCTCACGAACGGCGCGAAGCGCGCTCTCGTGCGCACGGCGCGATTGCTTGTTGGCCTCCACCGCGTTCGGAGGATTGCCGAGCGCGGCGGCCTGCCTGGCGAGTTCGGCCAGGCGGGCCTGCGCCGCCACGAGGATGCGGCGCTGTGAGTGTCCGATGGCGAGCGCCTCGCGCACTCCCTCCTCACTATCGTAACTGGCCGCCACCACGGCCTCCTCCCAGGCCGCGTCGAACTCCGCGCTGGCGGTGGCCACCGCCGTGCGCAGGGCGAGAGTCTCCTGCAGGATGCCGTTCAGCTTCTCGAAATACTCGTCCCCTCCAGCAGGCGGCATGCGCAGATAGGGAGCCCACTTGGCCTCGAGCTTGTCTTCTTCCTCCGGCGCGAGCGGCCCGGCGAGCTCACGCATGGCGGCAAGCGCGGTGGCCGCGCCACCCGCATACTGCAGGCGGCCGAGAGCCCCAACATCCAACAACACGGGCAGGCGCAGCGCCTCGGACTCCAGCCTCTCCGGCGGCTTTGTTGCGGGGGGCGACCAGAGCAGATCGTTCGGCCCGAGGCCCTTCACCTTCACGTTTCCGGCTGGATCGAGGGCGATGCCTACATCCAGGTTGGGCGGGCGAACCCTCGCGCCATCCGGCGTGCTGCGGGAAGAGCCGGGCAGGGTGTCTGTCTTCGTCTTCTCCTCGGACTTGTCGGCAGGCGGGACCCTAGTATCCGGAGGTTGCTTGCCATCGGGGGGCTGGTCTGCCGATTTCGGCTTCTCCTTGACGGCATCCAGTATCTTGTCGAGCCCCTTGTCCAGTTTCTCAAGGTCCCGCAGCAGGCCGTCGAGCGGACCCGCCTTCCTGGCCGGCGGCTTGTAGGCAGGGCCGCTCAGCTTCAGGGTGGAGAGGAGTGCGGCCGCCTCGGAGGGGAAGGGAGCGTCCTTGGCAGGCACGGTGACCACGATGAGGAACACACGCTCGCCATTGTAGGGACTCAGGTAGAAGAGGGTCTCCTCGTCCTGCACGAAGCGGTAGCGATCCGTCGAGACGCCTGCCAGAGTCATCTTGTCAGCGCGGAAGGTCGCGCCGTGCTTGGCACGAAGGCCATCGCGGAGTTTGGCGAGGTACTGGTTTCGCTGCTCCTCGCTGGCAAACGGAGCGTTCTCGCGCGAGAAGATGACGACAATCGGCCTGCTCGCGCCGCCAGGCCCCTTCACGTAGCCGAACATCCAGCCGCCGGACGAACCCTCGAAGTTAGCGGGTGCGCGCTCCCACCCATCGCGGAGCTCGAACTGGAAACTGCCGACGGTAACGCTCTCCGCGCGGGAGGTCCGCGCAGCCGAAGCGAGCACTGCCGCGATTATCAGACACCCTGTGACGAATGACCGCATCTCTCGCCCGCTCCTCGTTCGCCTTGATGACCGCACGGCACTTCAGATTGGCAATCACTTTCTTGATTATCGTGGTTTTCGATGCCTGCCTGTACCTCCCTTTGCGATAGGCAGTGAAACGGAGGTCTGCGCGCAGGAATGACAGTCCTCCTCCCGAACGGTAGGTGAACCAACGTCTGCTCTTCTGGGCATGCAAGGGAGGCGCCGCATGCGTTACGCAACTCTGGTTCTGGTGGGCATCGCTCTGTGGGCAGCACGGGCCCAGGCGATGGAGATCGTCGTTACGGAGCGCGGCGCCGTAGGGGATGGCAAGATGGATTGCACCGCCATCTTCCAGAAAGCACTGGACGACGTGGCGGCGAATGGCGGGGGAAGGGTGCGGGTGCCCTCGGGCATGTATCTCATCGCCGGCCATCTGCGCATTCCGCCCAACACCACACTGCTGGGCGATTGGGAAGCGCCGCCCGCGGCCACCCGGATCCCGCCGAACAAACGCATTCCCGACACGCCGGTCAATGCCAGGGCGGCAATTCTCGCCGGCTCCGTCCTGCTCGCGGTGGAGGGCGCGGGGGACGAGAAGGGCACCCCCTTCCTCTTCATGGAGCGAAATGCCACGCTCAAGGGCCTGATTGTCTACTATCCCAACCAGGTGGCGGCACCGAAACCCATACCCTATCCCTGGACCATCGCAGGAGAGGGCGATAACCTCTCCGTGATTGACTGTCTGCTCGTAAATCCCTATATGGCTGTGGACTTCGGCACCCGCCCGTGCGGCCGGCACCTGGTGCGAAATCTGTATGCGCACGCCATCTACAAGGGAATATTCATTGACAAGTGCTACGACGTGGGCCGTCTGGAGAACGTGCACTTCTGGCCCTTCTGGATGCATCTGAATCCGGAAGGACTGGACACGTTGAACGAATGGATACGCAAGAACGGCACTGCCTTCATTCTGAGCCGCAGCGACTGGCAGTACATCTCCAACAGCTTCTGCATCACCTATGCAATAGGCTTTCACTTCAAGACCTCGGCGCCGGATGGGCCCGGCAACTACCTGCTTTCGCAGTCCGGCGCGGATATGTGCGACATTGCGGTGTATGTGGAGGAGACGCAGGGCCACAGCGGCGTGAGCTTCTCCAACGCGCAGATATTCGGGCGCATTCTTGTGAGCGAGAAGAACCACGGGCCCATCCGCTTCTCTTCCTGCGGCATCTTCGGAGCGGCCGAGGTCAAGAGCCCGCCGGATTCGGAGGTGATCCGTATTGACGGGCACGGGCGCGTCTCCTTCGACAACTGCCACTTCTATGCCATCAACGGCAAAACGGCCACTCCTGCATTCATTCGCCAGGTCGGCGGGCGACTGAATGTGAACAACTGTCTCTACATGGTGAATAAGTTCCTCGACCCCGTGCCGCTGGTTATCGAGAAGGGGGCGATTACCACCGTCTACGCGCAGAACGAGCACTACACCACAAAGCGCGTAGTGAACAGACGCGGCAAGACAGACAGGGTGGTACTGCGCGACAATATCTACGCCGACACCAAATAGCGCGCCGACGCGGCAGTTGTGGTCAGCGCGCGAGCTGCCGGCGCAGCCGCGTCAAGTCCCGCTCGTGGCAGATGATGACGAGTTCGTTCGGCTCGGCGCGCAGTTGCCAGCCCTCCTGGGTGCGGGTGAGCGGCGCGGGCGCCAGAGTCACCAGACTGCCATCCCG
>CAZGLN010000045.1:0-3246 GCA_964526545.1 uncultured Chthonomonadales bacterium | reverse complement strand
AGACCCTGGACGGCGCTGCGCCACTGCAGCGTGCCTCCCTCCGCCATCGTGGCGGCGAGAGCGCCGGATTCCGTCAGCGGCTTGCCGTCCAGGGCGGAGAGCATCCACGGGGCGGTGCCGCGGACCTCTTCCCGCGAGCCTCTTCGCAGAGCGCCGCCGCCCGTGGCCGCTCGCGGCCGCCCTCCGGCATCCAGCAGGACCGCGCAGGGCCATCCTCGCAAGGGCTCCATCGCCAGCGCGCCCCGCGGGGTCTGCAGGGTCACCCGCGCGCGACTCGGCGCCTCTCCACGTGGATAGAGCGTAACCAGCAAGTCTGGTCCGCTCGGTGTGGCGGCCGCGTGCCAAACACCCTGAGAATCGGTGATGCGCGCGGTCGGCGGATGGCCCAGGGTGTGCAAGAGCCACAGGTAGAGATTCGCCCGTGGGTCGCGCGCGGCCGCGGCATTCCGCAGGAAGAGGTCTCGGCCAGGCAACGCCTCCCACGGCGTGGGAGCGAGCCAGAGCGCCCCTTCGCCCAGCGCCTTCCGGTACATCGGAATGCCGAGCGGGGTAAGCAGCCGCTCGGCCCCGTCCGGCTCCATGCGGGGCGCCGGCAGTCCCTCCGGCGTGCGGTCCTCCCCCACCAGCCGAACGCCCAGCAGCGCGTAGCGTTCCGGGCGAGCGTGGCCATCCGGGCCGATCGCCGGGTCGCCGGAGAGGTACACTTGCCATCCGCGCTCCGCCAGCCGAAGGATGCGCGCCAGGGCATCGTCTTCTATGGCGTAGGCGAGCGGCGCAATCAGCACGCCAGGCGCCTGGGCCTCCAGCAGCCCGAGGTCCCGTTGGCCGGCCACCGCGAAGCCTACGCCGCATGCCAGCAGACACTCCAGAGCCTGGAGCACGGCCCGCTCCGCCAGGTCCTCCGGCGCGCCAAGCCGCCAGCCGTCCGGAGTGAGGAAGACCACGGGATCGCGGCGGTCCTCCCGCGCCACAAGGTCCGAGAAGGCGCGCAGGTTGCGCCAGAGCTTGAGCACCGGTTTCGGCCGCAACGGATTGTTCCAGGCCACGCCCCAGGGGAAGACCCCATCCGGATCGTCCGACCAGCACCAGTTCTGTATTTTGGTTACATCAAAGGCCAATGCGGCATGTACCACCCACCAGAAGAGCCTGCGCTGCTCCTCCTCGGTTCGGCCGGTGTGGTAGCCCCAGCCGTCGGTCTCGGCGGCCCACGCGTCGTGCGTCTTCACGCCGAACTCTCCGATATTAACCGACTTTCCCACCAGGCGCTGGTCGTTCCACTTGATGAATGCTGGCAGTTGGGCGAAATCCAGACGGGGCGGACCGAAGTAGCCGATGTTGGCCAGGTCCAGCTCGCCGATGGAGAGTCGGGCATCTATCCCGTTATGGGTTCGCTGGTAGTACTCGCTCGTGATGGGGTGGGCGGCATCCTCGGCGCGGATGGCCGCCGCGAGCGCATTGTTCCATCTCCGCACCAGGGCCGCCTTGAACTCCGTCAGGTCGCGGACCCGTGGGCTGTACCACCGAGTCGGCCGCACCTCGGCGACGGGTATCTCACCCAGTGTCTCGGCGGGCGCCTCCTCGCCCCAGGCGCGGCGCAGGCGCTCATCGGTGCCGTATCGTTCGGCCAGAAAGCCGTTCCAGAGGCGGCGGATGTCTGGAATGTCGCTCAAATTGAGCACATAATCGCCGTTCAGGTAGTAGATGAGGCCGGGCACGCCCTTGTAGCGGGCGGCGAAAGCGCGGCAGAACGCCGCCTGGGCCGCCAGCGTGGCATCGTCCACCGCCACATTCTGGCCGATGAGCAGCCCCGCCATGTACGGCAGACCGAAGCGCTGGGAGAGGAGGATGAGGCCGTCCAGCTGACGCCACTGCGTTTCCGTAAAGGCGTAGCCCTGCGGGGTGAATTGGAGATTCTCGAACAAGTGGAGGCCGTGGTCGCGCATCATGCGCAGATCGCGATACCAGGTGAGCGGGTTGGCCGAGCGCGACCAGAACATGTTGCCGTAGGTATCGGTGCCGAAGAGCAGCGGCGCACTGGCTGGAGCGCCGGGCTTCTGAAGGCGTATGCGGTTGCGCTCCGCCGCGATGGCCGTGCCTCTCGCAACCACCTCCGGCCTCCACACCGCGAAGGCTGTCTCGGCGGTGTCCCGCGAGCGATCGCCCAGGAGCGTCGCGGTGACTCTGACGAAGTCGGGGCAATCCTGCGGCACGCGCCACTGGAAGGAGACCTCCATCCGCGTGGAAGGCACGGGCAGGCGTCGGGCAAGCAGGGGGCGGGCGGAGCCCGGCGCGCGCAGTTCCACCGTTACCTGCTGCGTGGGCGCCGCGCCGCGAGGGGGCGCGACGGCGATGGTAACGGTCGCTGTCTCGCCAGGCCGGTAACAGGCGAGATCGGTGCGCACCGTCTCTATCCAGCGCGGCGCGCGCAGAAGCTCCACGGTGTGCCGCAGCAGACGTTCGCCTGCCTCTCCGCGGAAGATGTCGCGGTTGGTCACGCCGAAGAGCGCCCATTGCGAGCCAGCAAAGGGCCCGCCGTAGTGGCGCACCAGTGCGCCCGCGGCGCCCGCGAATCTGCCGTAGCGGTCTCGCGCCTCCAGCAGAGGAGTCCAGCGTGCATTCTGCCGCAGTTGCGCTGTAGCCTCGTAGCCTCGCACCGGGCCGGGAGAGCGCCAGCCCGGCAGGCCGACTCCCCCCGCGGGCACAAGCTCGGCGCCGGCAAAGCGCTGGTCCGGGCTGAAGAGCGTGAGCTGGGTTGGCGTGATCTTGAGCCCATCGCCCGTGCGCATTGATGCGCACCTCGGGCTCCATCGCGGCACAGGTTACATCATCCAGCCACACCCTGCCCGCAGCGCGGTAGAGGCCCGCCTCAAAAGTGACCCTGGCGGCGTTCGGCGCTATCTGGATGGCCGCCTCCACCCTCCGCCACGGTGCGGAGCCGGTCGCCTGCCAGAAGTCGCGGAAGGTAATCAGCTTGCCCTCTCGGTCCCATTGGTAGACCGCCAGGAACGCGAACCCCGCACCGCGCACCTGCTCCAGCCGGGCGTGTGCCCCGACCAGGTAGGTGTGCCCGGGCTGCACGTCCAGGCGGGCGCGAAACCGCGCGGTGCCCTCTACATCCTCCCGCGCGGCCTCTCCGCACGCCGTACCCGCGAAGGCGCCATTCGCAACAACCCGGCAGCCTGCCGTGGTCTCCCAGCCCTCCAGCCCCTTCTCGCCGAACCATCGCCCGCCCCCCGAAGACCAGAC
>CAZGLN010000044.1:7004-18760 GCA_964526545.1 uncultured Chthonomonadales bacterium | reverse complement strand
GGAGCAGCTGATAGTCAGGCGGGAACTGAGCATCAACTTCGTGCTGCACAACGGGCACTACGATGACTTCGACTGCCTGCCAGAGTGGGCACGGCAAACCCTCTCACACCACGCCGCAGACCCACGCGAGTATAACTACAGCCTAGAAGACCTTGACCATGCCCGCACGCATGACCGCTACTGGAATGCGGTGATGACCGAGATGCGCTCTTCCGGCTATATGCACAACGCCCTGCGCATGTACTGGTGCAAGAAGATACTGGAGTGGTCCGCCGACCCGCGCGAGGCCTTCCGGCGCGCACTCTGGCTGAACAACCGATACTTTCTCGATGGGCGCGACCCGAACTCCTACGCCGGCGTAGCCTGGTGCTTCGGCAAGCACGACCGCCCGTGGCCCGAACGGCCCATCTTCGGAACGGTCCGCTACATGAATGCCGGCGGCCTGCAGCGCAAGTTTGATGCGGAAACTTATGCCAGAAGACATCTTGGAAGCGATCCTGACGTGTCGGGGGACCTCTTCTCGGCAGTCTGAGCCACTCTGCCGGGCGCCGTACAACGCTCATGGAGCGCACCTGATGGGAGGCGCGTTAGCCGGCGGCTGCGCCTCCACCAGACGCCAGAACAAACGTTGAGGACAAGGGAGCAGACTGTGAACGACATGCTCGACCCAGGCTTTCTCAAGAGGCTGGCAGATGCACCAGGAGTGGGCACCGCTTGCGGTCCCGTCATCCGTTTGCTGGACGAGTGGTTCGGCCCTGCCTTTGAGCGCACCCTTGTGCCGGACGGTTTCTGCCTGTACCAGCGCAAGGGTCCCGGAACCCACCGGCTGCAGAGTCTCCTCGTGGCGCACCTGGATGAAGTCGGCGGGTGCGTGCTCGGTGCGCTGCCACCCGACGAGGGAGGGGGCTACGCAACCCGCCTCTGGGGCAACCAGGCGGAGGCATTCCTCGGCACGCCGCTGCAAGCCATGGACTGGCTGGCCGAAGACGCCGACGAGGCTTACGCGGTCGAGGCCGAGCCGCGCGGCACCGACGATCCGCCCGCGTTGGCCCTCCAGGGTGAGCGGATACGGCCCTTCCGCACCGTCTTCACGTTCAGAGAAGCTGCGCGATTTGACGGAGAGACCATTGAAGGCAAGGCGCTGGACCCTCGAGCCACGGTGTATTGCGTTGCCGAGGCCGTCCAAAGGGCAGATGACCCGAGAATTGGAGCGCTCTTCGTCATGGCGGAAGAGTGCGCCATGGACCAGGCTAGAAAGGCCGTTGTCTTCCTCTCGCGCCGGTGCCCTTCGCTGCGCCAGATAGTCAACGCGGATGTGCCCGAGATGAACAACCTGGAGGGCGGCAGCCTGGAGATACCGGCGATCAGAATATTCGAAGGGCGCGGATTCGTAGATCCGTCCTATGGCATACGCGTGTCTGAAGCAATGCTTGCGGCAGGTGTGGAACATCACCTGACGGCTTCCCGCACGGGCAGCCAGACCGCGCTCTTCGCGCCGCTTGCACCCACGCTCTCGGTGGCGCTGCCGAGCCGCGGCATCCACTCCGCCCGGTATGTGATGAGCCTCTCCGGCATTGCGCGGTGTGCGGACCTGCTGGCTCGCCTGGCAATCTATCCACTTCAAACCGCGTAATCCGTCTCCCCTTCGCGAACCGAATCTGCTAAACTGAAGTGGGCAATGAGTCGCTCCTAGCAACCGCACAGAGCCATGCTCAAGGACATGCGGCAATTGGTTGGGGCAGGTTTCCTCTCCGCGTGGCGGCGCGAATGGTTAGCGCTTGCCAGCGAAATGACAATACGCGAGGCTGAAGGGGCTCCGGCGAGACGTTCGGCTCGCGCGCGCCTCTTCAGCCTCGCGTTGCAAGGGCTCCCAACCCATGCGTAACATTCTGCGGCTAGTCCGCGAGCTCAAGGCCTACTGGCACATCATGCTCCTGATGTGCGTGCTCACCCTGCTGGGTGCGGGCCTTGGGACAGTCCACCCCCAGATCGTCCGTTACTTCATTGACCATCTGGTCACCCGCCAACCCTTCAACATCGGCCTCGTTTTCTTCGCTCTGGTAGGCGTCGCCATCGCGGCCGGCCTTGTCAGCTTTGCCCTCAGCCTGACGGTTACCTACCTGGGCCAACGGTTCAAATACGACATGCGGCGCAAGCTGTACAGCCACATGCAGACCCTCTCCCTCGGGTATTTCGAGAAGAACCAGACCGGCAAGCTGATGTCCAACATCACCAACGATGTCGCCACGCTCGATCAGCTTATCGGCGGCGGACTGGTGAGCCTCGTATCCGACCTCGTCACGCTGGCTATTGTGCTCATCATCATTTTCCGATGGGATGTGAGCCTCGCGCTCCTCTCCCTCTGCGTCTTCCCCGCCTACATCATCAACTTCAAGCTCCACATTGGACGCATCAAGAGGACGGCGGATGAGATTCGCGAGGAGCGCGACGAGATGCTTGGCGACCTGCAGGAGAAGCTCGCCGGCGCGATGGTGGTGAAATCGTATGCCAAGGAGCGCGCCGAGGTTCGGCAGTTCGTGGGCCAGACCCGAAACCTGCTGGAGCTCAACGTACACCAGGGCGTGCTCGGCACACGCCTCTGGACAATCGCCGAGTTTCTGGGAGCGGGCTGCGGCATCGCCATCATCACCTATTTCGGCGGCCTTCGCGTCATTGACGGCCATCTGACGCCCGGCACCCTGATTGCGTTTATCTCCTATGTAACCGGCTATATGTATGGCCCGATCGTGCGGCTGATCCAGCTCAATGAGCAGCTAGCACGCACCAATGCCGCGCTGAACAGGATCTTCCGAACTCTGGATACCGAACCCAACATCCAGGACAAGCCAGGCGCGCCGGATATGCCGCCTATTCGCGGGGAGGTTCAGTACCAGGACGTCTGGTTTGAGTACGAGCCTGGCCAACCGGTGCTCAAGGGCATCAATCTGCACGTTCAGCCGGGTCAGATGGTGGCCCTGGTGGGACAATCGGGTTCCGGCAAAACCACCATGATCAACCTGCTGTCACGGCACTACGACGTAACGGGCGGGGCGATCCTGGTGGATGGTCGCGATATCCGCGAGGTCTCTCTGAAATCGCTTCGGCGCCAAATGGGTGTCGTAATTCAGGAGACCATCCTCTTCAACACCACCATCCGCGAGAACATCCGCTACGGCAAGCTGGATGCCACGGATGAGGAGGTTGAGGAGGCTGCCCGCGCCGCCAACATCGCGCACGTCATCGAGGCGCTTCCGCTCAAGTACGAGACGCGAATCGGCGAGGAGGGAGTGAAACTCTCGGGAGGCGAGAAACAGCGCATCGCCATCGCCCGAGCGCTCCTGGCGGACCCGCGCATCCTGGTGCTCGATGAGGCCACCAGTTCGCTGGACTCGGAGACCGAGGCCCTGATTCAGGGCGCGCTGGATCACCTGCTGCAGGGACGCACCAGTTTCGTCATCGCGCACAGACTCTCCACCATCGTGAAGGCGGATGTCATCGTCGTGATGGAGAAGGGCGAAATCAAGGAGGCGGGGAGCCACTCCGAGCTCCTGCAGCGCAACGGCATCTACGCAGGCCTCTACAACCAGCAGTTCAAGGTGGCGCTGGAGGCGCGTGACGAAGTGGCCACCGGACAGGTGGGGTCGGCTCCATGAGCAACTTCCGCAGACTGCTTGGCTATCTACGGCCCTACCGATTCCGCGTGGGCGTGGCGGTGCTGCTGATGGTGCTGGTCACGCTCACCGCTCTCCCCATGCCGCGCCTTACCCAATACGTGCTCGATCATGCCCTGCCCCAGCGCGACCGCCATGCGCTGGTCCTGGTCTTCTGGGCCATCATCGGCATCTACGCGCTGCGCGGCATCATCTCGTTCTCGCTCAACTACATCATCGGCTGGCTCGGTCAGCGTGTAGTTTTCGATCTGCGTTACCAGAGCTACCGCCACATCAATAGGCTCTCGCTCAGCTACTACGATAAGCGCCAGACCGGAAAGATCATGGCGCGCGTGGTGGATGATATCAATGTCATCCAGTACATGATTACGGGCGGCTTCGTCACCCTGATCACCGATATCCTCACGCTGCTCATCGTGATCCCCGTCATCTTCTGGATGGATTGGCGGCTGGCGGCCATCGCGGTGGCGGTGGTGCCCGTGTATGTGGTTACCTACAAGCTTTTCCTCCGGCGCATCCGCGAGCTGAGCGAGCAGCTCCGGACCATGTGGGACGCGCTGATCGGCGCGCTGCAGGAGAAGATCGCCGGCATCACCGTGGTTAAGGCGTTTGTGCGCGAGGATTACGAGACCGACCGCTTCATGAAGACGGTGGCCGATAACTTCCGGCTCGGCATGCAGCAGGCCAAGGTGAACCGCACCCTGGGTGTAGCGGCCTCCACCATTCGGGCAGTCGGCACCGGCCTCATCTATTGGGCGGGCACCAAATACGTTTGGGGCCGCACGCTAACGCCCGGCGAACTCATCGCCTTCACCGCCTACATCGGCTATCTATACGACCCCTCCCTCCGCCTGGTGGATTTCAATCTGCAGGTGCAGTGGGCGGGCGCCGCCATTGACCGCGTGTTCGAGACCCTGGACACCCGCCCCGAGATTGTGGATGCGCCAGACGCCATACCGCTCAGAGAGATGAAGGGCGCCGTGGAGTTTCGGCATGTCTACTTCGGCTATGACCCGGAAAACCCCGTGCTCTTCGATATCAATCTCTCCGTGGAGCCCGGCGAGGTGATTGCCATTGTCGGCCCCTCCGGCGCGGGGAAGACTACGCTCGTCAACCTGATCGCCCGGTTTTATGACGTTACCTCCGGGGCGGTGCTGATAGACGGCATTGACGTGCGCCACATCCGACTCGAATCCATCCGCCACCAGATCGGCTACGTGAGCCAGGAGTCGCTGCTCTTCTCGGTAACCATTCGCGAGAACATAGCCTACGGAGAGAGCAACGCAACGCAGGAGCAGATTGAGGAAGCAGCCCGAATCGCGGACCTGCACGACGTGATCATGGAGCTTCCTGACGGCTACGATACGAAGATCGGCGAGGACGGCATCAAGCTCTCGGTCGGCCAGAAGCAGCGCCTGGCCATTGCCCGCGCGGCGCTGACCAACCCGCGCATCTTGATACTGGATGACGCTACTTCCGCGCTCGATTCGCGAACCGAAGCGAACGTGCAGGCATCCCTCGAGAAGCTGATGAAGGGCCGCACGAACTTCGTCATCGCCCACCGCCTCTCCACCATCTTCAACGCGGACCGCATCGTGGTAATGGATCAGGGCAGGATTGTGGACGTCGGCACCCATGCCGAGCTGGTTGGGCGCCCGGGAGTGTATCAGAACCTCTACAACGAGCAGTTCAAGAGCGCTCAGGAAGAGGCGTTCGCCGAACTCCTCCGCTGATTCCGGGCGCGGGCAAGGTTGCGTGCGAGCCGGCAGGCTCTCCTCTCACGCTGCATGCGCGATGGCCCATCAGCCGGTATTCAGCTCCCCCGGCAAGGCTGCGCGGGTCGCGGTATACTGCACTCTGCCGCTTAACCCTGCGTGCCCACACTCCCATGACTCCCTTAGTAGGACTCTCCTCAACCGAACTTGTACACCTCGCCCAAGAAGCCGGTATGCCTGGCTATCGTGGGCGCCAGATAGCGGCATGGATCTACAGCAAGCACGCCGAAACGTTCGACCAGATGACGGACCTGCCGATGGCGATTCGCGAGCAATTGGCCGCGGAGTATGTCATCGGCGCCTCACGCATTGCCGGTGAGGTGCAATCACCGGACGGCACGACGAAATACCTTCTGGAACTGCGCGACGGCGAGCGTATCGAGACGGTCTACCTGCCCTACTCCGACCGCGTCTCGGTGTGCGTCTCGTCACAGGCTGGCTGCCCCGCCGGCTGCGCCTTCTGTGCCACGGCTCTGGGCGGCCTGGCGAGGAACCTTACCTCCGGTGAGATCGTGGATCAGGTGCTGACGCTCGCCCGGCAGCGCCCGAACCGCCGTATTAGCCATATCGTCTTCATGGGTATGGGCGAGCCGCTCCTGAACTACGAGGCCGTTCTGCGCGCCGTCCGCCTGCTCACTGCGGAGATGGGAATATCGGCGCGCAACATCACTATCAGCACGGTGGGAGTGGTGCCAGGCATTCGTGCCCTTGCGCGCGAGGGGGTCCCTCTGACGCTCGCGGTCTCGCTTCATGCCCCCGACGACGCGCTCCGCGCCCAGCTGGTGCCAACGGCACGAAAGTGGCCGCTCGAGGAGATTCTGGACGCCTGCCGGCAGTACCATGCCCTCACGAAGCGGGATCTCACATTTGAATACATCCTGTTGGGCGGCATCAATGACAGCACCGAACAGGCGGCGGCGCTCGCGGACCGGCTAAAGGGCCTGCCCGGAAACGTCAACCTGATTCCGTTCAACCATGTGGAGACGCCGCAAGGCTTCCGGCCGCCCAGCCGTGAAGCCGCGCGAGAGTTTCGGCGCACGCTGGAGGCATCAGGAAGGCTAACCACACAGCGAATGCAGCGCGGTCATGCCATCGCGGCGGCATGCGGTCAACTGCGCGCGCGCACTCCCGCGCGGGCCCTCGCGGGCGGAGGCGCCGTTGAGCGCTCCGGCCGATGAGGCACGGGTATCTGCCGCTCGCCGTGGCGGTAGGCAGCCTCTGCATTCTGATGGCGGGCTGTCTGCCTCCGCCGCCTCCGCGAAAGGGACCCGCCAAGAAGATAGAGAACGCCAAACCGGAGACGGAGGTGCAGACCCGTGGATTCGTTGGCCGGTGGCAGGAACGTTACGGCAACGGCCAGGTGCGCACGCTGATGGAGGTACGGTCCGCAAGAGGAACCCTCGACTCCGGAGACCAGTCAGGCGAACTAGAAGAGGTGGAGGGCGTGCTCTACCGTGATGGCACGCCAAGAGCGCGATATACAGCCAAGCGCGTGAAGGCCAGCGAGCCGGGCCGTGAGATTGTTGCGCACGGAGATATCGTGCTGCGCAGCGTGGACCCGCCGGGCATTCAGGTAACCTGCGAGAGAGTCACCTGGAGCGCCGCCGAGAACCGGATTGTCGCGGAGGGCCGGGTGATCTTCACCTACACACCGCCCGGAGCCTCCGCGCCGGTGGGCAGGGGCGGCCCCTTCGCCCGGGCCACTTTCGATACAGAGTTGGAGACGTTCACCATCCCATGAAGCGTGCGGGTAACCTATGCAAAACATGCGCAACCTAAATGCCGTGCTCCTGCTGGCGGCCGCCGGGCTGGCCGTGGGCTTGTGGCCGCTGCTTGGCGCCCAGGGCCAGGCGGAGAACCAGCGCCAGGCGCCGATTCAGTTCGGCGATATTCTGCTCTCCAACTTCCGCACGGCCCAGGTGCGCCTCGGTACGCAGGCCGTGGTCCGCGGCCCCGATACCCAGGTGGATGCCACCGATCCCAAGTCAGGCGGCAAGGGCAGGCTCCTCGCCTCGCAGATCAGCGCGTTCATGGTTCCCAAGTCGAACCTTGTGGAGAGAATTGAGGCAGAGGGCAATGTGCGGTTTTCAGCCACGCGTCCCGCCGCCGACCGCAAGGGCACTCTCTCACTGCGCGGGAGCGGCACGAAGGCGGTCTTCTATGTGCAGAAGCGCTTCCTGGTGCTCAGTGGTCCGGTGAAGTTCTACGCGGAGCAGCCGACCAGCGACGGCAAGGGCAAGGAGATTGTGGACGGCAAGGCGGCGGAGGCGAGCTTCGACGATGAGAAGCGGCTCCTCAAGCTCTCCGGAGGGGTCGAGGCGACTGTAATCACTCCCGATACCCCGGAGACCGGCTCGTTCTTCTCCGGCGACGTGGTCTCCATTGACATGAGTTCACCAAGCTACGTGGTGGACATTGACAACTCCTCGGGAGGCGGCAAGGTCAACATCCGGCTGAAGCCCTCGCCGCCGCCCGCCAAGCCCGGAGGCTAATCCCCATTGGAGATTATCGCCGAGGAGCTGGTGAAGATATACCGCGGCAGGCGGGTGGTGGATGGCGTGAGCCTCCACATGCAGCGCGGCGAGATAGTCGGCCTCCTGGGACCCAACGGCGCGGGCAAGACCACCACGTTCTACATGATTGTGGGCCTGGTACGGCCCAACAGCGGGCGGGTCTTCCTGGACGGCGAGGACATCACCACCATGCCGATGTATCGCCGCGCCCGGGCGGGCATCGGTTATCTGCCGCAGGAGGCCTCCGTCTTCCGCGAGCTCAGTGTGGAGGACAACCTGCGCCTGGTGCTGGAGCACACTGACCTGCGGAAGCCGGAACGCGAGGCCCGCATAAACACGCTGTTGGAGGAATTCAACATCGCGGCCCTCCGAAAGCAGCGGGCGCGAACACTTAGCGGCGGTGAGCGGCGCAGGGTGGAGATTGCCCGTGCCCTGGCCACGAGCCCTGCCTTCATCCTTCTCGATGAACCCTTCACCGGTGTGGATCCGATCGCCATTCAGGACATCCAGAGCATCATCGCCAAGCTCAAGGAGAAGAACATCGGCATCCTCATCACCGATCACAACGTACAGGCCACCCTCGGCATTACAGAGCGCGCCTACATCATCGCCGACGGCCACATCAAGGCATCCGGCAAGTCCAGCGATCTTCCCTCGGACCCCATCGCTCGCAAGTACTACTTCGGCGAGGGCTTCGGGAGCTAGCCCACGTGCGCATCCTCGACAAGCTCATCCTGCGGGAGATGATCGGGCCGTTCCTGAACAGCGTGATGATGTTTCTCGCCGTGCTCGTAGGCATGGGCTACCTGTTCAAGATGACCGAGCTTCTGGTGCAGGGCGTGCCTCTGCTCGCCGTGGCCAAGCTCACACTCTACGGCCTGCCGGATCTCATCACACTCTCTCTGCCGATGAGCATGCTGCTCGGCTCGCTCCTGGCTTTCGGGCGGCTCTCGGGCGACCACGAGCACATCGCGCTCTTCGCCGGCGGCATCAGCTTCTACCGCGCGGTTCGGCCCGTGGCATGGATGGGCCTGGTGGTCAGTGTGATTGCGTTCGTGTGGAACGAAGCCGTGGTGCCGCCCGCTCAGCGTGCCTACGCGGAGCTGATGCAGACCGCCGCCAAGCAGATATCCTCGCCCACGCAGTCCATCAAGTTCACCAAGCTGGCGCCGGACAAGTCCGTGGATCGGTTTGTGAATATCCGGGCGTATGATCCGAAGTCGGGCCGGTTTCAGGGAGTCACGATCCTGGTGATGAGCCAAGATGCCGCACGCAAGGGCGAACCGGAGCTACTGCTCTACGCCGATTGGGCTATCGCGCTGCGCCCCGATGGCGATGACTGGGAGTTTCACAATCTGACCGTCAAGCGAGTCAATCCAGACCCCACCGGCAAGAATCTCTTCGACTCCTTCATGGAGCAGACCACCACGCGGACCGCGCCGGTCCAGGGCCTCTCCCTGGGCCGCTCGCCCGAAAACATCGTGCGAAGCGGTGCGTTCGACGCCAAGCGCCTCTCCTTCCTTGAGCTGCGTGACTACATCGCCAGGCTGCGCATGGAGGGCGATCCAGAGACGCTGGGCGCGGAAGTGGACCTCTGGGGCAAGCTGACGTTTCCCCTCGCCTGCCTCATCTTCGGCATACTCGGCGCTCCCCTCGGCATCCGCCCACACCGCAGCGGCAAGACTCTGGGCTTCGGCATCGCCATCGCCATCATCTTCACCTATTGGGTGCTCTACCGCTGGCTCTACATCGTTGGCCAGGGCGGCGGATTGCCCCCCATCGTGGCGGCATTCACTCCATGTATGATAGGATTACTTGCAGCCGCCGTACTCGTTGCGCGCACCCGGCAGTAACGCAAACGTATTTGTTATGGGGAGAGTGCGTCTGGCGCGCCGCGGGCGACACGCACGACAACGCGGCTTCCTAAGTGGCAAAGTCATCCGCGTCGGCGGAGGGAACAGCCGATGTTCTATACAGTCCTTGCGCTCGTTCTAACTGTTCTGATGGGCGGCATCATCGCCTACAACGGCGACGTCATCGGCCGCAAGTTTGGCAAGCGCCGCGCCTCCATCTTCGGCCTGCGGCCGCGCCACACCGCCATCCTGATCACCACATGCACAGGCATCCTCATCTCCGCGCTCACCACGGGAGTGCTCTTCCTCGTGGTGCCGCCGGTGCGCGCGGTCATCATGGAGGGTGAGCAGGCGCTCCGCCAGAATCGGGAGCTTCGCGCATCCACGCGCGTTGCCCGGGAGGAGGCCGCGCAGGCCCGGCTTGCCCGCGATATGGCGCAGAGCGAGCTTCTGAAAAAGCAGGATCTTCTGCGCGAACAGCAGGCCAAGGTGACCTTCGCCCAGCAGCAGCTCACCCGCGTGCAGGCGCAGCTTGTCCAGGCCATTCAGAAGGAGCAGCGGGAACAGGCACGCAACGCTCGGCTGACCGCGCTCAATCAGAGCCTTGAGCGCCGCAGCCGTGACCTGCGCAATCAGAACAATGCCCTCGCCGTGGCGAATGTGGACCTGCGCGAACAGAACGTCGCCCTGCGGGCGGAGAACCAGGCGGAGCAGGCACGAAACCAGCAGTTCCAGAAGAGCAACAGCGATCTCGCCGAGGAGAATGACCGGCTGGTGCGCGAGAATGCGCGCCTCGGTGCGGAATCCACCAAGATTCGCGAGGTCATCCAGCGCCAGGAGGAGAACAACACGCGCCTGGCACTCGAGAGCCGCAGGCTGGAGCAAGAGAACCGCAGATTGCAGACGGAGTTCCAGGACCTGCAGGAGAAGAAGGACTCGCTCGATCGCCAGTACGGAGAGCTGGTTCGGAGTGTGGCGGAGATCTCCGGCCGCAACAAGGACTTTATCCAGCTCTTCGAGACCCTCCGCACCAGCCGCCTCGCCGTGCACGTGGGCGAGGAGCTGGCGCGCGTGGAGGTGCCGCGCAACACTCCGCCCGACAAGGTGCGCGCACTGGTGAACGAGGCATTGCACTTGGCCAGCGTCGCGGCCCAGCAGAAAGGCGCCTCCGCGGGTGATGGCGTGCGTGCCGTGCGCGTAGCCAGCCGCCGCTACCTCACCCAGGCCGGCACGGCGGGACCCGTCCTGGCAACGGATGTAACGGAAGAGGACCGCATAAGCGCCGTGGTCGAGCGAGCGTCTCGTTCTCCGGAACCGGTGTGCCTGCTCGTGCTCGCGGTGGGCAACAGCGTGGAAGGCGAGACGGCCACCGTGGATATCCAGCCTTTGCCCAACAAGCTCATCTACGCCCGGGGCCAGCCCGTAAGCTCCATTCGCCTCAATGCCTCGGCCCCGTCGCATGAGCTGTTCGGCGATCTGGTGGCCTTTCTGCGCAGCATCGGAAGGAGCGCCCTCGAACGCGGCATGATTCCGCGGTTGGACCCCATCACGGGCGAGCCGCAGGTCGGCGCGCTTGGCGTGCCGGAGATTGTCCGGCTGCTCGAGCGGGTCCGCTCCTTTGAGGGCCGGGTGCGCATTACCGCCATCGCTTCCATGGACACGAATTCCAGCGATGCGCTGGACCTGCAGTTCAAGGTTGAGCGCTCAGCTTAGACTCGGACGGACACCAAGAGAGACTCCATGACCAACAGGCCTTGCGTCCTGGCCATTGACCCGGGCAGGGCGAAGTGTGGAGTGGCCTTGGTTGACCAATCCGGTGCCGTGCTGCATCGCTCCATCGAACCTACCTCCAGCCTCGCTTCGCTCGTCCAACGCCTCTGCTCCACGCACGCACCCCAGGCCATACTCATAGGGAACGGCACGGCCAGCCAATTCGTCGTGGAG
>CAZGLN010000044.1:4558-6910 GCA_964526545.1 uncultured Chthonomonadales bacterium | reverse complement strand
AAAATGTGGCAACGGCTGATACCTCGCGGACTCTGGGCTCCCGCCGCCGACTACGATGACATCGTGGCGGTTATCCTCTGCGAACGATGGTGGGCTGCTCACGCTTCGCGGTCTTGAGGCTGTTGACATTCAGGCGGCCGATGTGCTAGTCTTCTCAACGCTGGTGGCATGTCTGCGCATGGTCGGTACACGCGCACGAACATGGCAGGTGTGTCTCAGCATGTGCAACTCAGGCGTAGACGGCGCGGTTGGCGCGGTCGTGAAGGAGCGCTGAACCTGTAACCAGCGGGGTAGCGGCAGAGGCCGAGAAGGTAACAGGGAAGCTTCTCAGCCACTTCTCCCCTCCTCGATGGATGCAGACCAGCGAATTCGGATCGCCGGCAGACCGTTTCGTTGCGCCACATCCGAAGTCCAGGAGGACTGGAAGATGAGAAAGGTAGTAGGCGTAGCGGCCGCTATCCTCTTCCTCGCTTCGTCAGTCGCCGTCCTTGCCCAGGGCAGGGCTCCTGACATGTTCATTGACGCAGACCGCTCCCACTGGGCGTACGACGCCATGGAGAAGCTGCGCGAGAAGAACATCGTTTGGGGCTATCCGGACGGATACTTCCGAGGTAAGAGAGTACTCACCCGCTACGAGTTCGTCGTTGCTCTTGAGCGCGCCCTCGAGACCATCAGCGCCAAGCAGGGTCCCGCTGGCCCGCAGGGTCCGCAGGGTCCGGCCGGCCCGCAGGGCCCGCAGGGTCCGCAGGGTCCCGCCGGTCCGCAGGGTCCGTCTGGCGTGGCTCCCGAGGACTTGGCCACTCTCAAGCGGCTCGTGGATGAGTTCAAGGCCGAGCTCGCCGCCCGCGGGAACGATATCGCCCGCATCAACGGCAGGCTCGACGGCATGGCCCGGGACGTCGCGGCCATCAAGGAGACCCTTTCCAAGATGCCGACGGTCTATGGCGGTGCATTCGTAGGCATTCGCGCTGACCGTGCCCGACGGCCCTACGTGGATCGCGACGGCCATGAGTTCCGCTTCGGCGGGGGCTACTCCAACCTGAGCGACAGCGCGGCGGTCATCCACGATCTCACGCTCGGCGTCAAGGCCAACATTGCCGGCGGCGCCAAGCTGGATGCGCAGCTCACCACCAACAACGCCACCGGCTTCTATGGTGGCAATATCGGGATCGTTTCTCCCACGTCGTTCAGCGATCTGAACTACGGCACCACGTGGGACAACGCCACCTACATCCGGAAGCTCGAGATCACCACGCCGTTCTCGGGTGTTGGACAGGACTCGAAGTTCCGCATCGGCCGCCTGCCGTTCAAGGTCAGCCCGCTGACCCTCTGGCGCCCCGAGCCGGATCGCGAACTGCCCAACCCGCTCGAGACTCCGGGCGCCTACACCATGGATGGTTTTGTGTTGAACACCAAGTTCGGCAGCGTCCTGGTGGATGCGTTCGGTGGCAAGTTCGATTCCGTCTGGGCCTCGCACTACACCGACACCGGCTGGAACACGCCGATCGCCGGCACGAGGGGCCTGGTGACCTGGTACAGCAAGCCGTATGGGCAGATCCAGAACGATGCTCTCCTGCTTGACCAGCTGGGCGGCATCTCCGTGGGAACCCATGTGAACGGCTTCCTCGGCATCCAGGGCGGCACCGTGAAGTTCACGGGTATCGCGGCCACTGGCGATGGCTTCCTGCTCGGATCCGTCCCGGTGACCAACATTGCCATTCTGGGTGGCGATATCAACCTCGACCTCAGCGAGCGGCTGACGTTCTCCGGCTCGTGGGGCAAGACCATCATGAGCAACAGCCGATTGGTTACGGTGTCCAACAAGGACAGCAACGCTCTGATGGGCAAGTTCAAGTTCAACTCCGGCGGTGTTTCGCTCGCCGCTGGCTACAAGTACATTGACCCGTTGTTCTATGCCCCCGGCTACTGGGGACGCATCGGCAACTACGTCAACCCGACTAACATCCAGGGCCCGATGTTCAACGTCGGCTACGACTTCTCGCCTTCGTTCGGCGTGAACGTTGGCGGCGAGTTCCTGACGCCGGCCCGCAATCGGTACTCTGCTGGCGGCCTCGACTCCGAGGACTGCATCTACCGCGTGCTCTCCGGCATCCGCTGGGATGTTGCCAAGAACTTCCAGACCTCCCTGGAGTACGAGGGTGTGTTCTACACGCTTGACAACACCCGCTACGGCGGCGCCACCGGCACCAAGGTGCATCCGACCGAGCACTACTTCACGCTCGGCACGGGTCTGAACCTCACCTCCGCCACCCAGCTCGGTCTGCGCTGGACCATCGGCTCGTTCAACGGCCATGGCGCGCTGGACGTGGCAGGTCTGGGCCGCTACAACTA
>CAZGLN010000044.1:0-4500 GCA_964526545.1 uncultured Chthonomonadales bacterium | reverse complement strand
TTGGAGGCCCCGGAGCACCGCAATGCACCGGGGCCTTCTCTTTCCGAAACCTATGCCCAGCTGATTCCTTAAGCAAGTGAGAAGAAGGAAGGTCATCCGCCATGCGTCTGCGTCAGGTCCGATGGATTACCGTTGTGCTGTTGGCTGCATGCACGCTCCTCCTTCTGGCTTGCGGCTGGCGGGAGGCCGCCGCGGCACGCCTGCAAGGCGGAGCGCCAGTATACGTCCCAACCGACGTCAGGGTGAGCGTGGTAGACCCAAGCACGGGTCAAGACCTCGGGGCGCCGCCCTCCAACATCGCGGGCTCTGGATGGATTCTAAAGGTAACGGTCAGCCTGGATCGGTACGTAGAGGTTCCCGGAAGCACACCGGCCACCACATCCTTCGTGCTGGAAGGCAACAGCGTCCCCAAGTTTCAATACATGGGGCAATCCTGGTCAAGCACAACACTCGCGCCCTTGCCCGCAACGATCACCGTTCCCAACCAGCGCGGCATCGTCGTCCGTTATCTCTATGTCTCGCCAGTTGTCAGCTCCACGTCCGGCCAGTACGTGAAGGCCAGGCATTCAAGCCAGCCGGCTTCCGCTACCAGCCAGACACTGACGGTCGTTCCTGCCCATTTGGCCCCACCCTTGCCGCCCGGTCAGGACGCATTGCGGCCTCTTCGTTCCGCCTTCCGTACGGTCTTCTGGATGTAGGAGCCGGTGCTGCGCAGCCCCATTGTTCGGGTGGGATCCGCAGGAGGCATCCACCCGTCCGCCGGGCGAGCCTTCCTTGACTTCTCTCAATGAACGTGCTACATTCGCGCAATCCATCCCCCGCACGGAGGCCGATACCCGTGACCCGCACTCCCGCGCCTCTCCACCTCGGCGCCCTGTTGGTTGTCCTTTCACTCGTCCCGCTTACGCAGATTGCTGCTCACGCCCAGGCGGACAGCGCCGTTGCGGCTACTGCGCCCATTACCCCGCAGTCCATTGCCATCAACTACCGCGAGCGGCCGCGGTTCCCTTATGACCCGCAACGGCTGAAAATGCGCCCGAAGCTGGATGGCACCATCGGAGAGAACGAGTGGAGCCCACTCTACACGGTTACAAGCGGTCCCATCACCGGCACTATCTTCCAGAACTGGGACGATGAGTATCTCTACTTTGCAGCGCGGCTGGACGCACCCGGATGGGTCTGCATCAACGTGGATGGCAATGGCGATGGGTGGCTCCGCGGCACGGACAACCTGGAAGTGTGCATTGGACCGCCTGACGCCGAGGGCACGCCAAAGGTGATTGCACGCGTACTCGACGCCTCCTCGGGACGCGATATCCCCGTGTGGAACGACAAAGTTGTGGATCCCAAGCAGATCGGACTTGCAGTTCGCACCGAAGGCGGCTCCCACGTTGTGGAGATCGCCCTGCCCAAAGGCATCGCCGGCGTCAATCCGCGGCGAAACGCCGCTCTGGGACTCAGGGTAGACCTGCTGCCCGCCACCGCCGTGCCGCAGGCAACCGCGCCGTATGAGCCGCATCTGCTCCTCGATGTAACGCTCGTAGAGGCCAAGTCGGTCGGCACCACCGGCATCACGCCCAGGCTGGTCGTGCCGGATACGCAGGTAGTGCCGGGCCAGAACTTCGGCGCGACCCTCGAGCTCTCCAATCAGCTTGAGGCGGACAGGCCCATCCGAAATGTAACCTGGGAGGGCGTTGGGCCGGCCGCCGATGTGCTGCGTCTCGTTCGGGATGTGGCCGTACCAGTGCTGAAAGGACTCAAGAACCTGTCACTTCAGTACAAGGCGCCCATCCCCATGGGAACTATCCCCGGCTTCTACCAAATGGCTGTCACCGTGAATTTCGACGATGGCTCAACGGTGAGCAGCAACGCCACCTTTACCGTGGTTGAAGCGGTCGCCGTGCAGTTCACCTCCGGATTGGAGAGCATCACGGTGCTCGGCCCTACTCCGCACACCGTCTACGTGGATGTGGAGAACCGCTGGCCGGGCTTCATGCGGGGCGATATCGAGATCGAGGTGCCGCAGACGTGGATGGTGAAGGGCCGTGCCAAGAAGTCCTACAACATCCGCAATGAGGATGGTAAGAGCCGCGAGCGGTTCGACATCGTGATCCCGTCGAACACGCCGCCGGGGGAGTACACCCTGCATGCCACCGTGACCTGGCGGAATCAGACGTGGAAAGCCCGCCAGACGCTCCGCGTGCTTCGCTCGGACGCTCCTGCCCCAGCAGCCGCACCGTGAGCGCATTGTCGCCAGACCTCTTCGCGACCTCCCAATAGGCTGCTGCCGCCATGCTCCGCGTCGCGCTGATTCTGCTCCTCGGCTGGTTGGCGTGGGCGCATGTCGAAGCACTGCCTGTGCCGGCAGCCGACGGTTCGGCGCCCGGGTCAGGAGTGCCCCTCGGCGGCATCGGCGGCGGCAAGATAGACCTGCTGCCCGACGGCGCTTTCGCGCTTGCCACCATCAACAACAATCAGGGCGCCCCAATCCAGAACCTGCCGGGCTGCTTTCTCGCGCTCTGGACAAAGGCCGGAGAGCGCGTTCAGGCACGCGCGCTTTCGCGATCCAGCGCCTACGGACTGCCGTCCAGTCCCTCCATAGAGTTCGAGGCAGCCCATCCCTTCGCCGTGCTCCGCTTCATGGATACCGCGCTGCCTGTCTCCGTCACCGTCCGCGCCTTTTCGCCCCTCATCCCGCAGGACATCCGCAACTCCTCTCTGCCGGCCATCCTCTTCACCGTGACGGTCCGCAACGAGGCAAACGCACCCGTTGAGGCAGCCCTCGCACTCTCCTGGGAGAACACGCTGGGAGTTGGTGGGAGCATTGCCACCGGTCGCGTGGAGAATCGCGCCGGCACCACGATGGAATCCTACGCCGACCAGAGAGGCCGCCTTGGCTGGCTGATGGGCTCGGGCGAGCTCCCGAGAGATCCGCCGGCAAACCGCATTGCCTATAACGCCAGAGGGACCTATGCCCTGCTGACGGAAGTGCCGCGCTCCCGGACCGCTTCCACGGCGCGGTGGGATGCCCTGGCCCCCCGCCCACCCTGGTGGGCAGAGTTTGAGGCATCCGGCACGGTGGCAGGCTCCCATCCCGCTCCCGCTGACGCACTTGCTCATCCCGCGGGAGTTGTGGCCGTGCGCTTTGCTCTGCGTGCACGTGAAACAGCCGAAATACCCTTTGTCTTTGCCTGGCACACTCCACGCCGTTATACTCTGGGCGCACAGGAGTACGGCCACTATTACGAGAGGGCTTTCGAGAGCGCGCGAGACGTTGCCGTGCACGCGCTGGACAACCGGCTTTCGCTCGCCGCGCTCACGGAGGAGTGGCAGCAGCGCCTTCTACGCAGCTCGCTACCACCCTGGTTCGCGCGGATGCTTATCACGGACTGCCAGGCACTCTCCCGCGCAACGCTGCTCACGCGCGATTCCTCGGGAGCGGAAGGAGCGCCGGGCCCCGCGCTCTTCGTCACCATGCCCAACCCCGTGCAGTCCGCGGACGCCTCCAGCCTCGAGGCGCGGCTGGGCGCCCATGCGCTTCTCTCGGCCCTCTTCCCCGCGCAGGAAGCGCAGGAGCTTCGTCAGATCGCCTCCGCGCAGGCGCCCGACGGGTCGCTGCCGGATCCCGTGGCGAATGCAGACAGAGACTTGCTACCGCCCCCGCCAGAGGCCTCAAAGGGACCAGCCAGGCTCCTGCCCGCCGCAGCCTTCGTGGTCCAGGTCGCCCACCTGCTGCGGCGAAGCGATTCCACGCGCCTGCGCAACGAGCTCTATCCACCCGCCAAACGCGCTCTCACGTGGCTCGCCGCACAGCAGCAACTGCCTGTGCTCGCCGCTGACCACGCCCTGGTACTGCGCGCCTACCGCGAGGGGGAGTGGCTGGGCCGCACGCTCTTCGAGCCGCGCTTCGCCGAGCAGTGCGCCGCATGGGCCGCGGGACTCGCCGCGCAGCCGCTTCATGAGTCGCCTTCGCCAAAACCGGCTCGCGGAGGCCTGGCCACGCTGCGCGAGCAGGTGCTCTCCCTGGGCCCGCGCGACCCGGAGGACCAGATTCTCGAAGCCGCGCAGCGCTTCCACGCCCGCAGCAACGAGTCGGGCTGGCACGCCGACTCGAGCGAGCCGCTACGTGCCGCCATCGCCTGGCACCTGCTTGATGCATGGCTCGGGCTTACGGTGGATCTGCCTGCCGGCTCACTCTCCTTTGAGCGCGAACCCAAGGCTGGCGCCACGCTCTCCGCGCCGCTCTTCGCAGCCGGACTTTGGGGGTGGATTGAGCAGCGTGCTACCAGGGAGGCGCTCAGCCTGGGTGTGCGCCTTGACAGGGTCTTCCCGCTGATGGGCTCTTCACGGCAGCAATCGGCAAACGGACCGCTTTCGGTGGGCAGCGGTCTTGTGCTCCGCTCCGTGCGGTTTCGTTGGACGCGCCCTGGCACACCGTCCGCCAGGGCAAGCGTCGGGCGGGCACACGTGCCATGCAGTGTGCAGCCAGCCGGAGAGGGG
>CAZGLN010000043.1:14074-18799 GCA_964526545.1 uncultured Chthonomonadales bacterium | reverse complement strand
ACGCGTCCTTCCTCCATCCTTGCGCTAACGCGCACACCCTGGTCCGCGAGAAAGCCTCGCAGATGCACGTTGCACGTTTCGGCCGGCACGGCTGGGAAGAGGCGAGTTCCCTCCCTATCTACCTGGACAAAGAGCGCATGCAGCGCATAGAGCCACGCACCGCAGCCCGTGGTGAACCAGGGCACCTGAATAGTGCCGTTCCGATCCACGTGCTCATTGGGCGCGAGGAGGGGACCGGCTGCGTCCACGCCGTCGTGCAGCGCAGCCCATGCGGCCGATCCCTCGCCCTGGAGCGCCAGTGCCGCGGCTACGTGGCCTGCCTGCCACATCCATGTGGAGCCGTGGAACACCTCCGAGAGCCCGGGCTGCCATCCTGCCGCCGTTCTGCATGCAGCAACCGCGTGCCTTACCGTCGCGCGGGCGCGGTCCGTATCCACCTCCAGCTCGAACGGGAAGATAGGGCCAAGAACGCTGTAATGAAACGGCTTGCCGTCCGGAATCGCAAAGGCCGCCTCACGCGTACCAGGAAGACAGGCTTCAGGCATTGCGGGCCAGAGGCCATCGGCAAGGGCCCGCCAGTCAGCGGCGCGGTCGGCATCCAATCCGAGCATTTCGGCGGCCTCCGCGGCAATTCGAAGGGCAGCCGTGGCGGCGCAGATGGTGAACGGTCCATCCCTGACGGCTCCCACCGACTCGTCAAAGTCCACGCAGGGCCGCGTATGAAGGCCGCCCGAGGCATCCCGTTCGATCAGTTCCGAGGCATAGTACCGCGCGATCTCCCGAAGCACCGGGTAGAGGTCCGCAAGGAGGTCACGCCGGCCCGTATACCGCCAGAGATGGCGGATGCATAGCGCGAACTGCCCCATGTGGAACCGCTCGGTGAGCCACAGGCCGTTTGGGTCGCGCTCCTCTCCTTCCTCGGTACTGCTCCACGGATAGAGCGCCCCGCGCCCTCGCCCACGGAGCACGGCGCGAGGCAGCGTGGTCAATCTAAAGAAGGGGATGCGTTCCGCAAGGTCGGCGTGGCCGGCGGACACGAGACCGAGGAAGGGATAGAGCTCGTCATGAAACGCCCCACCGCCCCAGTAGCGCTCCGAGACTGTGGGAGGTACGGACCAGGGGGTTGCCTGGCAGCGAATGGTGTAGAGCGCGCTCCTCCGGAAGTCGTCCAACCGTCTATCGCCCGTCTCTAGGACGCTGGTCTCCCAGAACCGTCTCCATCCTTCTCTGTGCCGCTCGAAGGACACGGGAATCTCGCCGGGCTGCATGGGAAAGGCGTAGTGCATGCGGTCCGAGAATTGCAGGCCGATGTAGATGTGCGTTTCGGCTCCTGGCGCAAGGCGCAGGCGGATCTCGGCAAGCAGCTCGCCCCCCTGCGCTCTTACGTTAACCCCTCCTCCCACATCCTCCGTGAAGGCGGCAAGCTGCACGCTGCCGAGGTGGTTCTCCACCCCGTACTCCAGGCTGCCCTCTTCCAGGTTGGCGCTTGTGCGCAGGATGCTATCGGGATAGGCGAATGCGTATCTGACCAGAAAGGCGGCCTCTCGTTCAGAGTTGCCGGAGTTGTGCAGGCGCACACAGGCGAGAAACTGGTTGCAGTGGAGCGCGACGCAAGAGATTGCCTCTTCCCGCACGTGGTCATGCACCAGCGTGGAGCAGACGACGCCTCGCTGCCAATCAATGAACTGCTCCCAATGCTCGGCCCAGGCAAGAACGCCGTCCAGGTAGAGATCGCGCGTGATCGCGCCCATGTTGAGAAGGGGATGCTGAGGACCGGAGAGTCTCCTGCCGGCCAGCACGAAGCGCTGTGTTGCGTGCGCCGCATCGGGCTCACCCAAATCGGCCGTGTGAAACCCTGTAGGTCCCAATGTGGTGCAGAGCTCGCCGTTGCCGGTCAGTGCGGACATCACGCCGTCGTAGCTGGCGTGGGTGAGGAGGTAGGGGTTTTCGCTGGTCATGGCGGTAGGATAAACTCGGGGCGTTCCTCGCGGTTACGACGGGAGTGTTCGGTTGTCTGGAGTATGGCTCCTGCCAAGATGCCGCATCACGCTTGGAGGGTATGTGGTCACGGCCGGATGCACTGCCGCAAGGATTGCACGGCATCAGGTGATCCGCTTTGCAGCCAGCGCGCGGCGCTCCCACTTGCCCGATAATCTCGCTGTGCCAGCCTAACGGGAGATAGTGGATGTATACTCGACACCTGTCTGCCTTCGCGTTTCTCGGCCTTGCCTGCCTGCTTCAGGTGCCTGCGGGCGCCCAGGAGGCAGTCGGGCTGGACCGAATGCGAGCAGCCCTCTATGAGTATGATGCGGACCTCGCCTTGAATGCCGAGGTCAAGCCGATGCCGCGCGAACCAGGCCGCTCCGGAGAACTCAAGGCGCGCTATCTGGTGCGATTTGATTCCGTGAACGACCAGCGTGTTTCCGCGATACTCAGTGTGCCGCGCAACGCCCGGGGCCCGTTCCCGGCCGTGGTGATGCTGCCTGGAAGCGGCGGGCACAAGGACACCGATTACATGCGGGTGGCCGCGGATATGTTTGCCACGATGGGCTACGCGACGCTCTCGGTGGACTCTCAGTATCACGGAGATCGCTCCAGGCCGGGCCGCTCCGGCGACATCCACTTTGTCCAGAAGGTGGTCAACCGACACGCATGGATCCAGACAGTCGTGGACCTGCGGCGCGCGGTGGACTACCTGCAGTCTCGCCCCGATATCGCTCGCGACCGCATTGGCTATGTGGGGATTAGTCAGGGTGGAATGATTGGGGGAACATTTCTTGGAGTGGAGCCGCGGATCGCGACGGCGTGTCTGGTAGTGGCGGGAGCGGGCCTGGTGGAATGGGGTCGCCGGATAGGCGAGTGGACCGCCAAGGAGCGAGAGACCGCCGCGGTGAGTGCGGCCATGCTCGATCCCATCTATTTCGTCGGCAGCTTCCGGAAGCCGCTGCTTCTGCTGGCCGCCAAGGAGGATGAGCTGATACCGCGTTCCGCCACGGAGGCCCTCTTCAACGCCGCCTCGGAGCCGAAACGGATTGAATGGTACAGCGGTAAGCACGCTTCCGCCGGCAGCCTGCTCCTGGCATTGCGCGACATCCGCGGCTTCTTCGAAGAGCACCTGGGAAAGAACGCCGGCGCGCGCTAGAGGCCCGTTGCACGAAACGCGAGGCCTGTTCGCATCGTTCTTTGTTCGGGAGATGCTTCCATGCCGAATGAGCCCGAAGTCGATTCGAAGATTATCCTGAAGCTGAGCAGCAAACAGGCGTCGGAGCGAGACGAGGCCCAGGAGGCGCTGGAGGCGCTGGGTCCGGAGGCCGTGGACGCGCTGATCGCGGTACTTCAGAAGGAGGCTGTCTCCTACCGCAAGCGCCGTACGATGGCCTATGTGGGTCTTGCGGCCTTTGTCGTGGTGATGATCGTCCTTGCTGTGCTCCAGAGTGATAACGTCGCCTTCATCACCACCTTCACAAGCTTCATGACCTTCGCAACAGCATCGCAGCTGCAGAAGAATGCCGCCAAGAAGCTGGCGGAGTACGATGATGTACGCATCGTGGGTCACCTTGCAGCGCAGCTCGATGTGCAGGATGGCGACCTGCGCAAGCAGGTCGTCCCTCGCCTTACCCAGCTGCTTCCCAGGCTGCGTGCATCGGACAGTGTCTACATCACGCCGGAGCAGCATGCGGCACTCACAAGGGTCCTCAAACGACCAAACCTGAAGAAGGAATCGGCATTCGTTGAGGCGGTGGTGCGCGCCATGGAGCAGATCGGTACGGAGGAGGACGTGGAGCCGGTGCGCCGATTGGCGTCGGAGAATGGCCCGGCCGCGCGCTATCCAGCAATACGTGAGGCCGCGCGGGAGTGCCTGCCATCGCTCGAGGAGCGCGCGGAGCGTCTGCGCGAGGCAAATACGCTGCTTCGTGCGGCAAGCGCACCGGAGAGCCCGACTGAGACGCTGCTGCGGCCGGCTTCGGGCTCGGCCGACGTAGACCCGTCGAATCTTCTGCGACCTGCCTCGTCCACGGTCACACAGAAGGATTCGGTAGATCCACTACACGAACTACCGTTGCGGCAAGTCGCGGACTGATATGCGTGGGTGAATCCGATGGCTGCGCATGGAGACGCAATCGAGGTACTCAGGTGGCTGCGCTGGGCTGGCGCAATGCAGCGGGTTTCCGCCGGGGCGCTCTGGCTTGGCGGCGCGCTTGTGCTTGGACTGGCTTGTCGGCTGGCCTGGACGCCTGCGGTCTTCACGCGCGACGGCCTATTGAACGGTGCTGTCTTCTGGGCGCTAGTCGTTGCGGTTGCATTGGCGGCTAGCGGCGTGGTGGGATCGCTTTCGCTGCGAAGCCGCGCTTTCGGCATGCTCTCGCATCTCTCACCTGCGGAGGCCTTGGAGCCCCTCATCCGCTGCGCGCAGTCAGGCGATCCCGTGAATCGTTACGCGGCGTCTCTCAGTATGGTGGAGGTGCTGCGTCGTACCCCGCGGACTCAGTTGACTGCGATGGATGACGTCTCGCGTCGTCATCTGCGGAGGGTGCTGCTGGACAGCAGCTTTGAGGACCTTACCGAAGTGCAGACAACCGCGCTGGAAACTCTCCGATCTTGCGGCGATTCGCGTGACGCGGCGGCTGCCAGATGCCTTGGGGAGAGTCGCGCCACGGATCCCGAGAAGATACGCGTCCGCCGACTTGCGATGGATGTTGCCCGAGCGATTGACGCACGGCAGCT
>CAZGLN010000043.1:0-14064 GCA_964526545.1 uncultured Chthonomonadales bacterium | reverse complement strand
AGTCACGGCAAGGAGTACTGCTTCGGCCGGCGGCTCCGCCGGTTGCGCCGGAGATGCTGCTTCTGCGAGCGCCGAATATCGCTGGAGATCTGCCGGAGGAGATGCTCGTAAGACCCGCTGAAGAACCTGATGCAGAAGGGACGGCCCGTTTTGATGCGCAAGGTGCATCCTCGGGGAGCAGCACTTGTTTGACCTGAGCGGTCTCTCCGCGGTTGTTACGGGCGGCGCCAGCGGCATCGGTGAGCAGATCTCCCGAGCGTTCGCTTCCTGCGGCGCACGCGTGATGATCGGGGACATTGATGCGGAGCGGGCGGAAGGTGTCGCTCGTGAAATTGGTCACGGGGCAGCGCACCGCGCCATGGATGTGCGCGACTCGGCATCGGTACAGGCTGCCCTGGAGGCCGCCTACGTCCGCTTCGGCACTCTGGATATCCTGGTAAACAACGCGGGCATTCCTCTCGTCGGCAATGTAGAGCAGACCGCGGAGGAGGACTTTCGGCGGCTGCTCGATGTCAACGTGCTGGGTGTCTTCCACGGTTGCAAGCACGCGGTGCCCATCATGCTGCGTCAGGGGCAGGGGAACATTATCAACATAGCGAGCGTTGCCGGGTTGATCGCGGTTGAGAAGCGATTTGCTTACTGTGCCACCAAGGGCGCGGTCATCGCCATGACGCGATCGCTCGCGATAGACTACGCAACGCAAGGCATCCGGTGCAACGCCATCGCTCCAGGCACGGTTCATACGCCGTTCGTGGATAGATACGTTCGCGAACACTACGCGGATAAGCAGGAGGAGACGTTCGCGGCTCTCCATGCGCGCCAGCCCATCGGCCGGATGGGCAGGCCGGATGAGATCGCGGCAATGGCGGTCTATCTCGCATCGCGCGAGTCCGCCTTCGTGACCGGGTCCATACTCACCATTGACGGCGGCTGGACGGCCCGGTAGGTACATCATTGGAAGCCGCAAGCCGATAGGGGTGCCATGGTTCTCGCACTGAATCGGGTGATAATCGAGCCGATGCGGCGAGAGGATATCGAGAGCATCTGCGCGGTGGAGCGCCGATGCTATCCGGTCGTATGGCATGCCGGCGCCTATGAGACAGAATTGGCGAATTCGTGCGCACGGTACTACGTGGCCCGATTGGAAGGGCAGGTCGTCGGGTACGCGGGCATGTGGGTGATCATGGACGAGGCGCACATCACGACCCTCGCCGTGAGTCCGGATCAGCAGGGACGGAAGATCGGCCAACGGCTTCTGATCACTCTGATCGAGGAGGCCATCGCCTGCGGCGCGGAGTACGTCACGCTGGAAGTGCGCATGAGCAATGCTGCCGCGCGGCACATGTACCGAAAGTACGGCTTCGAGGAGCGGGCCATCCGCAAGAACTACTACACGGACAACTGGGAAGACGCCATCGTCATGTGGCTAAGCCATCTGCGTGGTGCGCGCTATTCTCAGACGCTGCGCGATCTCAAGAGCCAGCTTCCGGCTATCTTTGATGTACGTTCTGGGCGTTGAAACAAGCTGCGATGAGACCTCCGCGGCTGTGGTCGCGGAGGGCCCGCAGGTGCTCTCCAACGTTGTAGCCAGCCAGGCAGATCTCCATGCGCGCTGGGGCGGTGTGGTTCCGGAGGTGGCGTCTCGAAAGCACGTCGAGCGCTTTTGGCCGGTTGTGAGGGAAGCACTGGATGCGGCCGGCATCTCTCTGCGGGACGTAACGGGCATCGCCGTAACCAACCGGCCAGGCCTCATTGGAGCACTGGCTGTCGGCGTGGCAGGAGCCAAGGCCCTGGGGTACGCGCTTCGGGTACCGGTGGTAGGTGTCCACCATCTGCTTGCCCATCTCGATGCCGCCTTTCTCTGCAATCCGGATCTCCGATATCCGTTCTTGGGTCTGCTTGTCTCGGGCGGTCACACCCAGTTGATTCTCTGTGAAGATGTCGAAACGCGCCGCATCATCGGGAGCACCCGGGACGATGCGGCGGGTGAGTGTCTGGACAAGTGCGCGCGCGTCTTGGGACTGCCCTATCCGGGCGGGCCGCATATCGAGCGCCTCGCCTCAAGAGGCGATTCCTCCCGCATAGCCTTCCCCCGCGCTTGGCTTGAAGAGACGTGCGACTTCAGCTTCTCCGGCTTGAAGACGGCTGTGCTTCGTTTCATGCAGAAGGACGGCGGCGCAACGCCGCTGGAGGACGTGTCGGCCGCGTTGCAGGAGGCTGTTGTGGATGTCCTGGTTGCTAAGACCATGCGGGCCGCAAGAGAGACGAAGGTGAGCCGCCTTGTGGTGGCCGGCGGAGTGGCAGCGAACCGAGCGCTTGCTGCCGCGATGGCTCGGGCGAGTGAAGAGGTACACCTGGACTTGACCATTCCTCCGCCCGCCCTCTGTACCGACAACGCCGCGATGGTGGCTCTCTCTGGAATGCGGCGCGTGCAGCGGGGTGAGAACGACATGCCGTTCCTCGATGCTTTTGCTTCGGATCCGCTAGGCCGACGGCTGCCGACGAGCGCCTAGGATCGCACGGAAAACCGAAGCATCGTTCGCAGCGTATGGATGTGCATGAGCACACGTCCTTCGGTCATGAGATCTTCAGGAGGCGGATGGGACCGCAGCCAGCGTCTGCTTGCGGCAAGCACGTTGCTCTCCGTTCTCCTCTGGTTTCTGCCTGGCGTCTCCGTGCTTGTCTACCCTATTCGGCTCCTGGTTACCTTCGTCCATGAAGGCGCACATGCTGCCGCGGCCGCGCTCACGGGAGGCACGCAGATAGCCATCGCCGTGTTTCCGAATGGCAGCGGATACACGGTCTCCACGGGCGGCAACAACCTGCTCGTGATCATGGCCGGATACCTTGGCGCCATGGCGTTTGGAGCGATCACCCTTCTGTGGAGCCGGCAAGTGCACGGCCGGACGGTGCTGGCGACGATGCTGGCGTGCGTGGGATTGATTGCCGCCCTCTGGGTGCGCAACGGATTCGGGTTGGCCGCAGCAGCGGGGATCGCGTTGATCCTAATCGCGCTGATGCAGGTGAAGAAGCAAACAGTGGCGGACTTCGTGGCGGCGTTCCTCTCCGTTCAGCTCTGTCTGAACGCCTTGCTGGACCTGCGCGTGCTTCTGGCAGTCTCAGCCATGCCCGGTGAACGCAACGATGCCGCGCAGATGGCCCAGGTTCTTGGATTCACCCCGTGGTTCTGGGCCGCCGTATGGGCTCTGCTCGGCGCCGCGATGCTGGCCGCGAGCCTGCGCGCATATTGGAGCGGTCGTCCTTCCGCCGCCGCGTGGTGATCTGGGGCCAGGAGAAGTCTCGAACCGATGACTGCAGGAAAGAAGCAGGCGGTCACCGAAGAGACGCCCCAGATCGCGGCGCCGACGCACCGCACTCCCGGAGGTCGCGTTGAATCGCAAGGTCCTTAACTACGTCATCTTCTTCGCCGTGGTGGCGGTCGTCGTTGGCCTGGCCGTTCGCCATAGCCTTCATATGTCCGGCCTCGTGGCGGACATGGCGGGTGACGATCGTGCCCGCCGGGTCGCGGCTGCCCAGGAACTGGTGAAAGGCGAGCAGTTCATGGATGCCATCACCGGCGAGAGTATCGGGCGCCGCGTGCGCATCGTCCAGGCTCTGGAGGACTGGGGCACCAAGGAGGCGATGGCGCAACTGGTTACATACCAGAAGGATCCGGATCGGCCCGTACGCGACAGGATCGTGCTCTCGTTGGTCCGACTTGCTACCAAGAGCGACGACCATCTGCAAGCGGTTGTGAATGGCATCAAGGACGGCGACGCGAACATTCGGCGCGGAAGCGTGCTCACGCTGCAGGTTGTGGGTCGGCGTTCCGCGGAGCCCGCGCGCGAACATCTCGCCCGGAATCTGCCCAACACACGGCCGGAGCTGATAGACAGCGCGGTGCAGCAGGTCAACTTCCAGATGGGCGGCAAGCTGATCGCGATGGTCGCTGACGTGATCAAGAAGGATGCAGGCGGCCGGGATTCCGGAGGCGATGTGCTCGGTGCTCTCACGGACCGCAAAGAGGAGGCGCTTGACGCCGTCCTGCCGCTCCTAAAGGATTCCGATGACGGCGTGAAGATGGCTGCGGCCAGCGCGCTCGGAAAGATAGGGCATCCTCGGGCGGTGCCTGATCTGATACTGGCGATGAAGAAGGATAGCGCGAACGTACGGCGCGTTGCCATCGGCGCCATCGCGCTGATTGGGGATGTGTCCGGCGAAGAGGCGTTGACGGAGGCCATCGGCAACCCGAACGACGATAACGACGCTCGGGCGCAGGCGGCAAACGGTCTGGGCCGCATTGCGACTCCCTCCGCCGTCCGTACCTTGATAAAGGCGCTTTCGGACGACGACACAAAGGTCCAGGTAGCCGCGGTTTCTGCTCTGGGCCGCGCCGGGCGCGTGGCGTTGCCCGCTCTTTCGACACTTGTCAACTCGCCTGACTCCGCCCTTCGTGTCCGCGCAGTGCGTGCACTCGCTGCCACTGGTCTGCAGGAGGCAGCTTCCGCGCTTGTGGTTGCGCTTGGCAGCCCGGATGCAGTGACCAGGCGGGAAGCCGCGGACGCACTCGGCGATCTTCGCGCTACGGCTGGGGTCCCGGCCCTAGCCCGTGCGCTTGCGGATGCAGACGGCGCGGTGGCCGCTGCCGCCGCGGATGCCCTTGCCCGCATTGGCGAGCCGGCGCGTCCGGCGTTGCTTGCGGCGCTCTCCGGACCGCCTCCCGTCGCCTATCTGGCAAGCCGTGCGCTGGGGCGGCATGGCCAGGGAGCGGTGCCTGCGATTGCGAATGTGGCACGGCAGCAGCCGGCCGCGGCTCGATGGACGGTCCTCGCCCTTGCGGATATCGGCGGACCCCAGGCGGCCGCGGTGCTTCGTGAGCTTGCTTCCTCGCAGGACACCTCTACCCGGCAGGGAGCGGAAATCGCACTGAAGCGTCTGGGAGTGCGGTAGCCTCCAACCTCTGGGAGGCTAAGGTCTTAAGCCGTCAGAACGCGGTTCTTGCCGGTCCTCTTTGCCCGGTACATCGCCTCATCCGCCTTCTGGACCAGCGCGCCCACCTCCGCGCCATCTTCCGGGTAGGAAGCCACTCCGATACTGATGGTCTTGCTCACCATGGTGCCGTGGCCCGTTGGGAATTCCGTCTCACTGATGGCTCTGCGGATGCGGTCGGCCAGCCGGAGAGCGTCCTCTTTGCGGGTCTCAGGCAGGATTGCCAGGAACTCCTCGCCGCCATAGCGCCCCACATGATCCACGCCGCGAACCGTACTGCGAAGAAGACGCGCCACCATGGCAAGCAGCACATCCCCTTGAGGGTGGCCATAGCGGTCGTTGAAGCTCTTGAAGCTATCTACATCCATCATTAATACGCTGAGCGGTCTGCGGTAACGGACGGCGCGCTCCATCTCCTCGTGCAGAACCTCGTACGTGCGCCGATGGTTTGGCAGTCCGGTCAGGCTGTCGGTAGTGGCCAGACTGGCGAACCGATGCATCATCCTGCGCACGTAGACGCTCTCGAAGGCCACAACAGCCTGAGGCACAAGCGCGCTAAGCCGTTCCCGATCGAGAGCCGTAAAGGGCCTCGAAGAGGGTCTCATGAACTGTGCAATGCCGACGAAGTCACTCTGCAGCAGGAGCGGATAGAGGAGCCAGGACTCGGGTGGGGTGCCTTCCTCGGTTCGGCTGTCTCTGCTTGCATCGGCCAGAATGACAGGTTTGCCGCGGCGTATGGCCCAGCCGATAAGGGTGTCGTCATTGGCATGGGTCGGCTCGGGCGCCGCGGTGTCAGGCGGCCAGATCGCCGCAGGTCTCAGCACGGTGGATTCGCCTTCGCGCACCCAGATGACGGCTCTCTGAAACGCTACCAGGTCCCGCGACAACTCAAGGAGCCGATCGAAGGCCTCCGTGGCGCGCTGACCAGATGCACAGGCGTCGCTCAGTCTCCGAATTGCCCCCAACTGGCGGGACAGCATGCGGTTTTCCACGGCAAGGCGGATGACATACGCAAATGCCAGAAGCGAGGCAAGGACAACGGGCGTTGCGCCCATTCCGTAGGTGCGGTAGGCCAGAACCACGACACCCGCCACCACGAGACTCGAGAGATAGGCCGCCGCCTGCAAGCGTGCGCCGGCATCCAGAGGCGGGCGCGTCGCGAGACCGCCCAGACGCGAGGCAATAAGCAGCAGCGCATGCGTAGCCAGGAATGCCGCGGCGGCAGCGGCGACTTCAACGACTTCCGGGATGCTTGGCGGGCGATTGAGGTGGACGGAGTGGCCGCTAAGGCGCGAGATGGAGTGCGCAACAAGCGCCGCCAGTGCGTACTGGCATCCGCTCAACAGCGCACGCCGCATCTCGGCCCGACCCGCAGCCGCGGCGTGGCCCATGCAAGCCAGGATGACGAAGAGGCCTGCCCAGAATCCGCTCACAACCAGTGAGGCCGCGAAAACCACGGCCGCCACGAAGGTGATGGGCCTGTCGCGGGTAACCGTAACAGGCACCGCCCTGGCAAGAACGATCAGCAGGAAGAAGGTTGCAGAGGACGCGGCATCAACACGCCAGGAGTGCGGCATCGCGACTAGCAGGGCGAGAGGAGTGGCGGCGAGGAGAAGTGCTTCGAAAGTCCGGCCAGCAGTGTTCCCGCGGCCGTACGGTCGCGAGGCGGAAACATTCGACCCGGTCGGGCTGCGTCTGGGCATGCGGGGAACCCGGCTGTCGCCTCAAGCGGTAGTGGAAACGTTACGCGAGCGGCTCACTCCATGCGCCCATTATAGCCCAGCCTGTGGGACCGCAGGTGCCGACACGTGGACCGACATCATGTTGACGGGTAGACTCACGTAGCCGGTCGTTTTGCGTGTCTAGTAAGGTGATAAGCAGGTTGGACTGCCTTCTTGCCATCAGGAGACTGCACCACGTGCCTACACGACCTCTTCGTTTGATGCCTTCTCCGCTTGTAATAGCGGTACTAGCCGCTCTTGGCGCCGGGTTATGCGGCGGCTGCGGCGGCGGCGGTGGTGGTGGTGGGGTCTCGCCGCTCAATCGCACCTATTCCGCGAGCACGCGCGGCTTCACATTTGCCCTGACGGTTGATGCCGGAGGCAGGTTCACGCTGCTCTTTGACAACGATGAGGCGGGAGGCGCGGTTGTTACCGGTGCCCAGGGCACCATGGCGCGCGACGGCACGTTCTTCGGCCAGTCACAGGACGCTCAGTACCAGTTCAGCGGCAGGGTAAGCGGAGATCCGCCGCGAGCCACCGTGACGGTGCGGAAAAACGGCAGTGTGGTGGCGGATTTCCAGGCGCCATCGGTCGCTGGCACAGGCGTCACCCCCTCCAACCTTCGAGGCACCTTCGCCGGCGTGGATGGCCTGGACGCTGTCTATCTGACAACCGATGGGGCCGGGGTGGGCACGCTCCTCGGCAGGGTCGGCGGCGCAATGGACGGCGGGCAATACACGCTCTCCGCCACCAACGAGCTGATTATCCGCGGTCAGGTTGTAGGGCGCTTCGTTGTTTCTGGGTCTGATATATCACTCAACCTGCTGCGGTTTGGCGGCAGTGCGGTGGATCGCACGTTCCCTCTCAGCCAGACTGCCCGCGCGAAATGGACGTTTCTCGTGTTCCTGAACGCCGCCAACGATCTGCAGCGCTTCGGACCGCTGAACGTTAACCAGATGGAGATGGTGGGCTCGAGTCAGGACGTGAACATCGTGGTGCAGTGGAAGCAGGCCAACTGCGTTACTTGCGGTTCGCCGGACTGGGTCGGCACGCGCCGCTACTACATTACGCGGGACAACAACCCGACGCAGGTTACTTCGCCCGTAGTGCAGGAGCTGGGCCAGAACGTGGATATGGGCGACTGGCGCGAACTGCGCAACTTCATCGTGTGGGCGCAGGAGCGCTACCCGGCCGAGAGATATGCTCTGGTCGTCTGGAACCATGGAGCCGGTTGGCGCATAACGCGCGACAACAAACTCGGCATGATACCCCGCTCGGTGAGCATTGACGATCACACGCGAAACGAGATCCAGGTCTGGCAGCTTCCGCAGGCGCTGAACGTCAATCCCCAGGTGGACATGCTGATCTTCGATGCCTCTCTGATGCAGATGATCGAGGTCGCTTACGAGGTTCGAAACGCGACCTCCATCATGGTCGGATCCGAGGAGAGCCCGCCCGGGGAGGGATACGTGTACAACGCGTTCCTAGTGGATCTCGTCGGCAATCCAGGCATCACTCCCGCGCAGTTTGGCGCGAAGATCGTGCAGCGCACGTTTGAGCAGTACGGCTACAACGGCGACAACACGCAGTCCGCGGTAGATCTCAGCAAGATGGAGACCGTGAAGGATCGGCTGAACGACTTCGCCTTACGGCTGCTGGCCAGGGGGCCGAGTGAGCCGGATCTCGTGCGGGACGCGCGCCAGAACGCCGAGTCCTATGCCTACCCAGAGAACAAGGACCTCTGGGATTACGCGGACAGGATCGCCAACGGTACGGGATTCGCCGACCTTCGCACTGCTGCCCGAGGACTTCAAAGCGCAATCGAATCCGCGGTAATTGCCAACGAGGCGGGCAGGCTCAACCGAAACTCCCACGGCCTGTCTGTCTATGTCCCAACGCCGACGGCCTATCTGACCTCCTACGCGAATCTCGCGATCACGCGCGTAACCAGTTGGGACGAGTGGCTTCAGGCGCAGCCGCGCTAGGCCGTCAGCCGCCGACGACGAGCACGTTGGCGTAGGGAACGGAATCGCCGGTGCGGATGCATCCTACCGCGCTGGCTGCCAAACGCTTGAATCGCAAGTGGGCCATTGTCTCTACGGGGAGGCCGCCCTCCTGGTGCAGGCGGAAGCGCTGCGGCGATGCGATGGCCTGTTCTTCGGCAACAATCAGCCTGTCGGCGGGCAGATCAGGCAGGATGGCTTCCAGCACCTGAGGCACGGTCGGTACGTCCGATAGGAGGGCGAGATCCACGGTGGGAATGGGCGGGATTGGGAAGCCTCTGTCGGCAATGAGAAGCATCTGGGTGTGGTTGACCCGGCGGATGAGCGCGGCGATCTCCGGATGGAGCAAGTGCCGCGTGAGAGCCGGCGCATCCGTGGGTTCGGAGAGCGCCGCAGTTCGCTGGTCAAGGGTGAAGCGCTCGGCCGCTGAAGGCGCTGGACGCTTGAAAACCCATCCAGCCTCGACCACTGCGACCAATTCCCAGCCGTCGCGGCCGGCGGCGGCCAGATCCGGCATCTCCTTATCGATGCGATACTCCCACTCGTCGTGCATGGGCAGTCTCCTTCACGTTCGGTTGCGCCGGAACGGCGCGTTCTTCTATAATGGCGCATGCGGGCATGCAGCATCCACTGCCGCGCCATAGGTTCTCCGCGATGACACTGCTTCCAGGCGTTCACCGTGATGTGCGCGCGCCGTTGTTGCGCACTGGCTGTTGTGCGTACTCCTACCGCGACTATCTCACCGGAAGCCGTACTCCAGCGATGTCCCTCGAGGACTTTCTTAACGTCTGCGCCGAGATTGGCATCCACGGGGTGGAGCTGACTTCCTACTACGTGCCGGAGCCAGCTACCCCGAGGACGCTGCACCAAGTGGCACGCAGGGCATTCCTCCTTGGGCTGGACATTACGGGCACTGCCGTGGGCAACACTTTTACGGTGCCTCCCGGTGAGGAGAGAGACAAGCAGCTGACTCTGGTCAGGCGCTGGGTGGACCTATGTCCGGAGATGGGCGGCCGGTACGTTCGTGTCTTCGCGGGGGCAGCGCCCGAGGGTGTCTCCGAGGCGCAGGCGAGACAATGGGTTGTGGAGTGCCTCCGCGAGTCGTGTGATTACGCCGGCGAGATCGGTGTAATCATCGCCTTGGAGAACCACGGCGGCGTGGTGGCCACGCTGGATGGCATGCTCGAGATTCTTCGCGCGGTGGACTCACCCTGGCTCTGCGCCAATCTCGATACGGGTAACTTCCACTCATCCGATCCTTACGCGGATGTGGCCGGCCTGGCGCCCTACGCGGCCACGGTGCATGTGAAGACCGAAATGGTCTCTAACGGCGCGCGTTCCGAGGCAGACCTGGAGCGACTCGCGGGCATCCTGCGGGAGGCTGGTTACCGGGGCTATATGCACCTCGAGTACGAAGCCGCGGAGGACCCGGCAACCGCAGTGCCACGTATCTTGAAGCAGATGCTTCAGCTGTCTGACTAGATTTGTCCATCCACTTGGAGTCCCGAGAAACAGCGAAGGAGGATGTTGCGTGCGAATCTCACGTCAAGCCATGCTCGCTGTGTTGGCGTGTGCCGGTGTGATGCCCGCCCGAGCCGATCTCATGGCAGCCGCTGGCAAGGTGGACATCACTCCCACACGCCCGGTCTACATCGCGGGTTATGGCGCGAACAGGCTCTCGGTGGGAGCGCATGATCCGCTGTGGGCGCGCTGCTTGGTGCTTCGGGATGGCCAAGAGACAGTCGCGTTCGTCTTCTGCGATCTACTCGGTGTGGCCCGGTACCACGTTGAGAAGATCAGGCCGCTTATCAAGCGTGTGCCGGCGGAGCGCGTTCTTATCGGTTCGACCCACACGCACTCCGGACCCGATACGTACGGCCAATGGGGCCCGAATCCTGCTACGAGCGGTGTGGATCAGGCCTGGATGCAGGAGCTGTACGGCAAGATTGCCCGGCTAGTTGATACCACCGCGGCCGCGCTGAAACCGGCAAGTGTGCGTTTCGCCCGGACCACGAACATCAAGGACTGCTCCTACAACGCGCGCGCCAAGATTCTTGACACCGAGCTGGCCGTGATGCAGGTGCTGGACCGCGCCGGCGAAGCCACCATCGCCACGCTGATTAACTACGCATGCCATCCCGAAGTACTGAACAACAAGCAGCTCACAAGCGACTTCGCCCACTGGCTGCGCGAAAAGGTGGAGCAGAACTTGGGCGGTGTGGCCATCTATGCCAATGGCGCGCTGGGTGGGATGGTTACGGCGGTCATTCAGAACGAAGACCGCTATCCGAAGGGTGAGGCATGGCCAGAGGCGGAGCGTATAGGCAACACGCTGGCCGTGCATACGCTGGAGAGCCTCACCGAGGCAGGCAAGCCCCAGAACGCAAAGTTGACGTTCCGCCGGACGCTGTTTCGCGTACCAATGGAGAGCGCGGGCTTCCGCGCCCTCATACGGGCTGGAGTGCTGCCCAATCTGCTGAATGCAGATGGAACCATTACGACCGAGGTTGCCCGCGTAACCGTGGGGCGGGCGGAGTTTCTGACACTGCCAGGCGAGGTCCTCCCCAATCTCGGCATCTATCTGAAGCGGAAAATGACGGGCTCGCCGAGATTTCTTCTCGGCCTCACATGTGATGCGCTGGGATACATCCTGACAGCGGAGGACTTCGGTCTCGATCTCTACAGCTACGAGTCGCGAGTCTCGGTGGGTCCCGAAATGGGTCCGCGCATGCGGGACGCGCTGCTTGGTCTCATGAAACCCACTAGCCAGCCGCGCGCTGCAAAGTGAGAAGAGCAGTCTCGAGACAATCATCGGCGCCGGTCGGGCGTTAGCCTGTGATGCGCCAACAGGTTGATATCCTCTACGTCGGGTTTCTGCTCGGGCATGCGGGCGATGCGCTGCAGATGCTCTCGCTTGCGGCGGGAATGCAGCGGCGCGGCGCTTCGGTGCAGATTGTAGTACCGGAGCTGCCCACCAGCGTTGCCTTCGCCGCGCTGTGTGAGGAGCGCGGAGTCCCGTGCCTTCGCTCGGGATGTGTTCGGGCAGATATGCACCGGAACCGACAGAACCTCCTCGCCCTGCTGCGGCTCTTTCGGAGGTTTCGAGCCTCCATCACGCACCTGCACACAGGGGATGTGTGCCCTCCGCGGCTTGCCACGGTGGCGATGGATCTGGCGCACGTCCCGCCTGCTTTCGCCACGGTCCAGAGCCCCTATGCAACTCTTCAGCCTGGCTCGCGGAGGGCGCGCTCGTGGGCCCGCGCGGTCGCGCGGCGGTATCGCGCTGTGGTCTGCCCATCCGAGCACGCGCGCGCCCATCAGCTGGCTGCCGGCGTGCCGGCGGATAGGGTCCGCGTCATCCGCAACAGCGTGGACACTAAGCGCTTTGGGAGCGGAGACAGGGCGCTGATACGCGATCGGCTCGGCATGCCAGAGGACGCACGCGTTGTGCTGTTCACCTCGCGCCTTGATGCTCAAAAGAGACCTCTCGATGCCGTGCGTGCGTTCGCGGCAGCAGCAAAGGGGCGGCCCGGCACCTATCTGGTCTTTGCGGGGTCGGGCAGCGAGCGAGAGGCCATTCTGCGTGAGGCAAGTGCGCTGGGACAGGCGGAGAGGGTGCGCTGTGTAGGTTATCAGACCGATATTCAAAACTGGTTGGCTGCTGCCGACGTTTGGATCCTGCCGACCGAAGCAGAGAATTTCAGCCTGGCCCTGCTGGAGGCTATGGCAGCTGGCTGCCCGGTACTCACAACGCTCTGTGCTGGTAATGATGAGGTTGTAGAGCACGAGCGCAACGCCCTGGTAGTCCCAGTGGGCGATGTGGAGGCGTTGGCCGATGGCCTGACGCGGCTTCTAGATGACCCCGAGATGCGATCGAGACTGGCGCGTGGTGCCAAGGAGACTGCGGCGAGGTATGACGAGGAAGCCATGGTGACCGCCTATGCCGCCTGCTATTCCGAATCTTGCGGCGCGCCGAGCGGGACCGGAAGCGAAAGCGGATAGACGCCATGAGTAAGGAGTGTGACGGGCGCCTGCGGATTGCGCTCGTCAATGAGAACTGGACTGCGGGCGCGACCCGTTGCGCTCGCGACCTCGAGCGCGGCCTGGCGGATCGGCACACCGTCCGCTACTATCCCCGGACCCAGGACGAAACTGCGGCATCGCTCCATGCGGATCTAGCCGAGTTCCGGCCCGACGTTGTGCATCTCCACTCCTATTACGGGAGTTTCCCTTATCCGACGCTGGCCGCTCTCTCGCGGAGGTACGCCTGTCTGTTTACCGTCCATGACCCGAGACCGTATGGGACCATGCAGACGGTCTGTTGGGACTGCGGGCAGATGCGCACGTGCTACAACTGCCCGCTGGTTCCTCCCTTGCGGCGCTATAGTGGGCTCTTCAATACCTACTTTCTCAGGCGCACGCGCCGCAAGATAGTGCATCTGGTCAGCGATCGTCGTCTGCGGCTGGTCGCGCCGAGCGCATGGATGGAGCGGCGTCTCCGCGCGACGGAGCTGGCGAGGTTTGACATCCGCTGCACGCCGTATGGCATTGATCTGGAGCACTTTCGCCCGCGCGCCGGCGGGCGAGAGCGTCTCGGATTGCCGCCGGACGCACCTCTGCTGCTCTACGTGGCGCACGGGGGGGCGGGGTGGTCAACCAACGAGCGGAAGGGCCTAAGTTACCTTGCCGAGGCATTTGACACGATCGTTCGACGCCAGGTTCCTGCGGCACGGCTTATAATAGTTGGCGAATCCCTCGTGCCGAACGTATTTGGCGCGATTCCTGCAGGGAGAGTGGATCAGGTGAATCTGCCTGACTACTACGGCGCGGCCGATCTCTTCGTGATGCCCACGCTGGCCGATAACTTGCCCTATACTCTGCTCGAGGCAATGGGTTGCGGCCTGCCAGTCGTCGCCAGCAACGTGGGAGGAGTACCTGAAGCCGTTGAGCATGACGCAACGGGTCTTGTGGTACCGGCTCGCGATGCGGAGTCCCTGGGTGGGGCCATCGTGGAACTGCTGCGGAAGCCAGAGAGAAGGCAGGCGATGGGCCTTGCCGCCAGGGCACGTGCGGAGCGCGACTACGGGTTGTCCGGTTTTCTGGAAGCGTATGAACGGCACTATCGCGACTGCATTAGCAAGAGGACCGGAGGGGAGGGCAGCTAGCCGTACATGAGTACTGCTGAGACTGAACGCAGCCACTATGTGGCACACATTCGCCCAGGCTCCAACTGGCAGATCTTCGACCTGCGCGAGATATGGCGGTTTCGCGACCTGCTCTGGACACTTGGTGAGCGGGACGTAAAGCTCCGCTACCGGCAGACGGCCTTGGGCGTGTTCTGGATACTCATC
>CAZGLN010000042.1:1670-18860 GCA_964526545.1 uncultured Chthonomonadales bacterium | reverse complement strand
GAGTGCCGCCAAGCTGCTTGGGGCCGGTGGAGGCGGCTACTTGCTGATGTTCGCTAAGGATGCCGACGCGGGCGCCCGAATCCGCCAGCGCCTGCGCGACAATCCGCCGAACGATCGTGCCCGCTTCGTGGATATGTCCGTCTCAAGCACGGGCCTTGAGGTTACTCGGAGCTAGAACCGTCTGCGCCAGCGGGTGCTCTTCCGGGCGGGCAGCGGTGCCCGCCCGGTGCTTCTAATGACCCCGAAAATGCCGCAAACAACGCAACGTATGTCGAGTATAATGCCTGCAGGAGTACCAGGTGGCATCCCCGCTTCTCGAAGGCCTCAATCCCGCACAGCTCGCCGCGGTAACGCACGGCGATGGTCCCTTGCTCGTCTTCGCCGGCGCGGGTTCCGGAAAGACCCGCGTGCTCACGCACCGAGTCGCCTGGCTGATCCGCGAGCGCGAAGCGCCCCCCCACTCCATCCTGGCGGTTACCTTCACCAACAAAGCCGCGCGCGAAATGCGGGAACGGATAGAGCGGCTCCTGCCCATCTCCATCCAGGGGCTCTGGATCGGCACTTTCCATGCCATGTGCGCCCGGATGCTTCGAGAGACCGGCCAGAAGGTAGGCATTGATCGCGACTTCGTGGTGTACGACGATGGCGACCAGTTGTCCCTCGTGCGGGAGTGCCTGGCGCAGCTTCGTATAGACGACAAGCGTTTCGCGCCACGCATGGTGCTCTCGCAGATAAGCCGCGCCAAGGAACGGCTGATTCCCGCGGAGCGCTTCGGCGACCACTACAGCGGTTTCGTGGAGGATATCGTCGGGCGCGTCTATGCGCTCTACGAGGAGAAGCTCAGGCTTAACAGAGCCCTGGACTTCGATGACCTGCTGATGAGCTGCGTGCGCCTCCTTCAGCAGAGCGAGGACGCCCTGGCCCGGTACCAGAACCGGTTTCGGCACATCCTCGTGGATGAGTTCCAGGATGTTAACTACGCGCAGTACATCCTCGTGAAGCTTCTGGCCGGCGAGCGACGCAACGTGACTGTGGTCGGCGATGACGATCAGTCCATCTATATGTTTCGGGGCGCGGAAGTCGGCCTCATGCTCGACTTCGAGCGTGACTATCCGAACTCCACCGTGGTCAAGCTGGAACAGAACTATCGCTCCACCTCCACCATTCTGGAAGCGGCGCACGCCGTGGTCTCCAACAATCGCGGGCGCAAACCCAAGAAGCTCTGGACGGCAATCAAGGGAGGACCGCTGCTGCGCCGCCATGAGGCCGCCAACGAGCAGGAAGAGGCCTACTATGTGCTGCAGTGGGTGCGCGACCAGACGCGGCAGGGGCAGAGACGCCTGCGCGACTACGCCGTGCTCTACCGAACCAACGCGCAATCCCGGCCATTTGAGGAGGTCTTCATCAACTTCGGGCTGCCGTACCGCATTGTGGGCGGTGTACGGTTCTACGAGCGCAAAGAGATTAAGGACGTTGTGGCCTACCTGCGGGTGGTCCACAATCCGGCCGATTCCGTCAGCCTCCGCCGCATCCTCAACGTTCCCGCGCGCGGCATCGGCGCCACCTCACTCCAGAGGCTCGAGGACTACGCGGAGCAGCATCACTGCAGCCTCTGGGATGCCCTGAACGCGGCGAATGGCCTGAGCGGCCTGAGCGCGAAGGTGCGGTCCTCCGTGCGGGACTTCACGGCAATCATCGAGGAGGCGCGGGCCATGAGGGAGGCATCCACCGTAACCGCCATCACCGAGCGGCTGCTGGCCCGCACCGGCTATCTTCGCGAATTGGAGGCGGACCCCAGCCCGGAGGGCCAGGCACGCTCCGAGAACGTGCGCGAACTGCTAACCGTAACAACGGAGTTCGACGCGACCTCCGAGGAACGGACACTGGCCGCCTTCTTGGAGCAGGTGGCGCTCGTCTCCGATCTCGACAGCCTGGAAGCCGGCGCGGACGCCGTAACGCTCATGACACTCCACTCAGCCAAGGGCCTGGAGTTCCCCGTGGTGTTTCTGGCCGGTATGGAGGAGGGCGTCTTCCCTCACTCACGCTCGCTCACCGAGGATCGCCAGTTGGAAGAGGAGCGGAGGCTCTGCTACGTCGGCATCACCCGCGCCCGTGAGGAGCTGCATCTCACGCATGCCTATCGCCGCTCGCACTACGGCGGCATCCAGACCAACCCGCCGTCGCGCTTTCTGCGCGAAATACCGGCGGAGCTCTTCGAGCCAGGCACCGCGTTGGTGGCTCCAACGCAGCGCACCGACGGCAAGGAGCCCCTGAGTGTCTCGGCGTACTTCGCGGATCGCCGGCAGCAGCAGGCCACATGGAACACTGCTGAGAACCGGGAAAGAGCGATGCCGGTGCCTGCCGAACCTCCTCCAGACGCGTTCCGTCCTGGCGAGAAGGTGCTCCACGAGAAGTTCGGCAAGGGCGTGGTGGTGAGTGTGAAGCAGGAAGCAGGCGATGTGCAGTATTCGGTCGCCTTCCCAGAAGTCGGCATCAAGAAGCTCCTGCAATCCTTCGCGAAGCTGAAGCCGGCCACATGATAGTGCAGCCCTCCCACGTGCTCCTCGGCATGGGCAACAGGCGCAAGCTCCTGTACCATGATCAGTGCCTGCGTGACGTCCAGACCGGCGAAGTGGTGCGCGAATGGCGCGAGGTGTATGAGGTGCTCTACGAGCCGGAGGAGTATCGGCTCACGCTCCGTACCCCAAGGGGAGACGAGCTGCTGGCTGAGGACGAGCGCTCCCTCTGGACTGAGCGAGGAGGCGTTCGCGAACATCTCTCGGAGGCTCCGCTCTCGCTTCCTCGGTTCGGTGCGCACCCGCACGCGCCGCTGCTAAGGCGCCTCCACCTCGAGCTTCTGCTCTGCATCGTGGACGGCCGCCCCTTGCCGCATCCAACAGCCTACTCACAGCCCTGGCGGCGCGATGCGGCCATGATGATGCTGGTCCTCTGGCGCACAGGCAACGCAAGTCTTGTTTCCGAGTGGATCGCATCGCTGCGTGATCCCTACGACCGCAACAATGGCGGCACCGAAGAGCCGGACAACCTGGGTCAAACGCTGGCCCTGATAGCGCTTGCTGGTCAGTCTGGCCATCCGGCCATATCGCTTGTGCTGGATGCCGCAGCCCGAGTCACTGAGGATGGGCCCCTCGTCGGCCTCACGGATGGCGCCCCGCATCCCGTCTACCAGACACTCTGGATGAAACTCGGACTGCGTCTGCTCGAGCTGGATGATCCGTTCAGGGTTCCCGTTCTGGAGGATAGCTACGCCAGGCTCTTCTGGATGGACAGGAGTCACGACGCGCCGCTGGTTGGACGGTTCGATGCAGCCGAGTGCCTCAACTATCCCTACCTGGCCTGGGCCGAAGCGCACACGCTCGGACTAGACTGGCCGATGTCGGCGGACCCTTCGCGGCATCCCCTAACCTGGGAGCGCAACGCGAGCCAGGCCGATTACGCCGCGGCGGTCCGCATAGGACCAGATTCGGCGGAGGCGCGCACTTGCCGACCCCACTGCTGGCATGCCGCCGAATGGATGCTCTACCTGCTGGATAGGCCCGCCCACGTTTGAGTCCGGCCATGACGTCGCCCGCCTCCCGTGCCAGAGGCACCGATACCATCGCCGCCATAGCAACCGCACCGGGCGAAGGTGCCATTGCGATCGTCCGAATCTCGGGACCGGAGGCAGCGCAGGTCACCCAGCGCATTGCCGCACTCCGCAAGGCCTCTCTGCCATCGCTCCGACCGAACACGGTCGCGCGGTGCAGGCTGTTCGATCCCGACACCCTGGACCCGATTGACGACGCACTGCTCCTCTGGTTCAAGGCGCCGCGCTCCTACACGGGCGAAGACTGCGTAGAGCTCCACTGCCATGGCGGCCGGATCACCGCGGCGCGCGTGCTGGACGCGGCGCTGCGCGCGGGAGCGCGTGCCGCGATGCCCGGGGAGTTCACCTATCGCGCCTACCTGAACGGCAAGCTGGATTTAAGCCAGGCCGAGGCGGTGTGCGACCAGATTCGGGCGGGCACCGAGCAGGCGCAGCGCCTTGCCCTGCGGCAGCGTGAGGGGCGGCTCTCACGGGTGGTACACGAACTGCGCAACCAGATACTCGACCTGCTGGCCCAGGTGGAGGCGGCCATAGACTTCTCCGAGGAGATTGGAGAACTCGACTGCACCTCCGCGTTGCGCAATGTCGAAGCGATCCAGGAGTCCGTGCGCGACTTGCTGGCTAACGCGGAGGCCGGGAGGCTGCTGCGGGAAGGGTTTCGTCTGGCCATCGTCGGCAGGCCGAACGTGGGCAAATCCAGCCTGCTGAACGCCATGCTCAGGACGGATCGCGCCATCGTCTCGCCAATTCCCGGCACCACGCGCGACACTATTGAAGAACGGCTCAACCTCCGGGGCGTACCCTGCTTTCTGGTAGATACCGCGGGACTGCGCGCGACAACCGACCCGGTGGAGGCCATCGGGGTGGAGCGCACCAGAAGCTCCCTGGAGGCGGCAGACTTCGCGCTGCTTGTTTTTGATGCCTCGGAGGGCTGGACCGCGGAGGATGCCGCTCTTCTGGAGTACATCGGCAGCTCGCGCCGCCTCCTTGTGGGCAACAAGGCGGATCTTGGCCTCGCGGCGCACGCGCCATCGGACGCGCACTACGTCTCCGCCCTCACAGGCACCGGAATAGGCGAGCTCGAGGAGGCACTGGTCCAGGCGATTTCCGGGCTGCCGGGTACGGCCTGGGAGAGTGCGCTGGTCTCGCGGTCAAGACACGTCGAGGCACTGCGCGACGCGGAGCGAGCGCTCAGCGAAGCGGCCGACTCGCTCGCACAGGACCTCTCTCCCGATTTGGTAGCCGTAGACCTGCGCGGAGCCGCCGAGCACATCGGCCGCATCACCGGAGACAACGTGACCGAAGAGGTGGTAAACCGCGTGTTTCGCGACTTCTGCATCGGCAAGTAGCCGACAGCCGCACATTTTGCACAGGTTCCGCGTTTCCGAGCGCATATTCCCTTGACATCCGTGGATACCGGCACTATATTCATATTCGAGCACGAAGTCGGCCGCGACGCGGCGGCCGAATCCACAACTGAATAGCGTTCAAGGGCATCCTCCGCGGGATGTCCGAGGAACCCGTTCACAGGAAGCGCCCCACCAAACCGCGACTTCTCCAGCGTGGCCGTAAGGCCGCAATGATGGGAGATTACGGATGACGCTCATCTGTAACGACGCGTCGCTACACTACTCCTCCATGCCGGACGAAGAGGTAGTGGCGCTCGCCAGAGCAGGGCAAGGACGGGCCACCGAGTACCTGATGGCGAAGTACAGGCACCTGGTGGAAAGCAAGGCACGGTGTTACTTCTTGGCCGGTGCGGACCACGAAGACGTGGTGCAGGAAGGCATGATAGGCCTCTATAAGGCCATCCGTGATTTCCGCAACGATCGTTTAGCCAGGTTTAGAGCTTTCGCCGAGCTGTGTGTGACCCGTCAGATTATCACCGCGGTGAAGACCGCTACCCGCCAGAAACACGTTCCCCTCAACGGATACATCTCACTCCACTACCCCGCCATCGATTCGGACAGCGAAGGAAGCCTCATAGACTGCATACCGGACGACCGCGTACCGGATCCTGTCCATTGGTTGGTAGATCGGCGCGACAGCCGAACAATCCAAAACGCCCTTCGCCACGCTCTCTCCGACCTCGAAGCGCGCGTGCTGGAGCACTACTTGCAGGGCAAATCCTACCGAGAGATGTCGCAGGCGCTTCATGTGCGCACGAAGTGCATTGACAACGCCCTGCAGCGCGTGAAGCGCAAGGTTGGTATACTGTTTCCGCCCGATGATGCCTGATATCGCCTCAGTAGCTCAGTGGTAGAGCAACGCTCTTGTAAAGCGAAGGTCAGCGGTTCGAATCCGCTCTGAGGCTCCAGGCGAAAAGAAGGGTGGCTCCAAAGAGCCACCCTTTTTCGTCCTCTGCAGCCGGCAGGCGCCGCCCTACCGCCAGCGAAGCTGCCCCTGATTGGCCGCCATCGCCTCCAGCCGGCGGATGCGCTCCGAAGTCTCGGGATGCGTGCTGAAGAGCCGCATCATGGTTCCGCCATGGCCCGCAAGCGGGTTCATGATGTACATGTGCGACTGAGCCGCATTCACCGGCATGGGAATCCGCTGTACGGCCCACTCGATCTTGCGCAGCGCCGATGCCAGGCCCATCGGATCGCCCGTGATCTCAGCACCGCCTCTGTCCGCATCAAACTCGCGGCTGCGCGAGATGGCAAGCTGTATCAGGGTGGCCGCCAAGGGCGCTATGATCATGACCGCCAACATCGCGAGCGGGTTCATGCCTTCGCCATCCTCATCACGTCCGCCGAAGATCATGTTGAACTGCGCAATCTGGATAATCCATGTCAACATCCCCGCGAAGGTGGCAGCAATGGTCGCAACAAGGATATCCCGATTGCGAATGTGTGCCAGCTCGTGCGCAATCACTCCCTCAATCTCACGCTGGTCCATCATCTCCAGCAGGCCCGCCGACACCGCTACCACGCCGTTCTGCGGATTGTGACCCGTAGCGAAGGCATTGGGCTGAGGCGAGGGAATGAGGTACAGGCGCGGCGTGGGGATACCCGCATTGCGCGCAAGCCTCTCCACCATGCGGTAAAGCTGCGGATCATCCGCCTCCGAGATTGGCTGTGCGTGACTCATCGCGAGCGCCAGTCGGTCGGAAAACCGATACATGATCAAGTTCATCACCAGCGCGACAATGAATCCCATCGTGAGGCCGTTTTGACCTCCAAGCATCCCGCCGACGAGCATCGCAATGCCGAAGAGCAGCGCCATCAGGACTGCAACCTTCAGCCCATTCATCTTCACATCTCCTCCCTTAACCTGGCCTGCGACACAGCAAAGAGGCCTTCTCCGGCGCAAGCTACGGGCAACTTTCCGCAGCAAACGTTAGAGAAGGTCTCGCCTCGTTTCGATAAGACTGTTGCAGCAGCAGCATGCGGATACGCTGATCGGGCCGGCTTCAGCCCTGTCTCCGCACGCACTGTCCAAGGGTAAATACGCCGCGTGCAGGTGACGGGTTCCGGTCGCGGGCGGCCGGGCGGACGTCGGAAGGCTAGCTCACATGGGGAGCGCGGACCACGCTCTCAAGCTCAAGAGCAAGATCCGAGGCGGCCGATTCGAGGTCTGCAAGCAAGGGAGATGCTGCACGCGCTATCGCCACGTCATCCAGCTCCACCATGGCAGTAACCAGGCACTCCTCCGTAAGGCTGCCCCGCACCAGGTGCCTGCCCCACGGGTCTACCACCGTTGACGAGCCGCTGAACCCCTTGCCGCCCTCAAAACCCACCAGGCCGGCATAGACCACGAAGACGCTGTGCTCATCCGCAATGGAAGGCAGGAGGCGATCCCACCGCGCGACGCTGCCCACCTCCTGGCCGGAGAAGTCCCTGGCGGGAGAGGCGCTGAGCACATACAGGATCTGAGCGCCCTTCAGTGCGGCCAGCGCCGCCGTGATGGAGTGCCACACATCCTCGCAAATGAGCACTGCCGCCGGCCCTTGCCGCGTGCCGAAAACGCCAAAGGTGCGGCCCCTGGCTACGAAGCGCTTTTCGTCGAAAACGCCATACGTTGGCAAGAAGAACTTGTGATGAACGTGGACGATTCCGGCGCCGTCTCCATCGCCAAGCGTGGCATACATGGCTGCGTTGTAGTACTTGCCGTCGAGCAGCTCATAGAAACCGACGACCACATCCATGTCGCGTCTTACACTCGACGTGACACTTGCATAGGCGCGCTGGAGATCATCGAAGACCTGGTGCCGCGTCCGGGCAACCTCGCGAACGCCGCCCTCCAGGAAGTAGCCCGTGAGAGCGGTCTCGGGCAGCACCAGAACGGAAGCGGGAGGGTCGAGCGCGGCGGCCTGCGCAAGCACCTCGCCCACGCGGGCAAGGTTCGCGGAGTAGTCCGCCTTGGACGGGCGTATCTGACCAATGGCTACGCGGAAGGACACGCTGACTATCGCGACGCCCCGTTGGGCATTTCGGAGGGTGGGACTATCGCCGCGCAGAGTATACCGTAGAGCCGCGCGGCTTCTCTGTCCGGCGCGTTCTGCCTGCTAATCGCGCCGCCAATAGGCGCAGCAGCGCGCGCAGATGGGAAAGTCGCCCTCTTCACTCAGCCGCTGGCGGTGCTGCCGGAAGGCCCAACTGTTCCATATCTGCGAGAACGGCGCCTCCGTGATGTTTCCACAGACCACATCGAAGCAGGGAGAGACATCGCCGTTTGGCAGGATGTCTGTGTTGAGCCAGGCGCAAGCGGCCGGCTTACGACGCACGAAACGCTCGGGCTCGTTGTAGTAGATTCGAATCTCCTCGTCCGAGATCTCCGGGTGGAAGAGCACGGGCATGGGAGCCGGCTGTGCCTTTACAGCCTTCACCATCTCTATCACGCGTTCCACATCCATGGGCTTGGGCTCCATGCCGCCGGAGTCCTCATAGGAGACCACATGCCACGGCGCCCACCGCGCGTTGTGGGCGCGCACCATCGCCTCGGTAAGCTGCCAGAGGTGCTGAAAGTTCAGGGCAACTGCGCCGAGCTCGGCGGCAACTCCCACCATGTCGGTAATCTGCTCGTAGTTGTCCGGAGACATCGCGCAATTGACCACAATGGCAGGCTTCTTCAGACCCTTCTTCCGCTTCAATTCCTGCAGTAGAAGGACTCCCTCCGTGGTGCGCTCGTAGGCGGTTTTGTGTGAGCCGTCCGCCATCTTCAGTCGGCGCTCCGGCTCGCGCACGTTGTTGTGCACGTCGCCCTTGCCGTCAATGGAGACCACCATCATGTCCATCGGCGATTCAAGCAGCTCCTCGGCTTTGCGCAGGAGCGTGGTGCCGTTGGTGGTTACGCCCGCCATCATGCCCTGCTTCTTGATGTAGTGCACGAGCTCGACGAAGTACGGGTAGAGGGTCGGCTCGCCTCCCGTAAACCAGATGTACGGCTTCCAAGCGCGCACATCGTCTACCACGGCCTGCCAGACCGAGAGAGGCAGGCTGTCACGCGGATTGGTGAAGACGGCGCCGCTGGCTACAAAAGAGCACATGCGGCAGCGCAGATTGCAGCTGAGCGTGGGCTTGAAGGTGATCCCTAAAGGATAGCGGCTGCGTCCATCCGCCTCATGCATCTCGATAGGCAGGCCGGTTACGCGGAGCTTGTTCCGCACGAACCAATGAACGAGATCCGGGTGGTCTACGGCCATCCTGACCGCGGATCTGGCCGCTGTGAGCGTGCTCACCGATTCGTCCCTCCTCGCCTCTCAATCCGTTGAGCGTGCCCCGCGATAGCGCGCATTCGCGCGACGGCGGGTGCCGCCTTCAGACCCCAGATGGATGCTGTTATGTAGTGTTGCTAAACAGTGTACGCCAGGTGCTCAACGTCCAACCAGCCCGGGATGACCCAGCCATCGGCCCGTCAGTAATCCACGGGCCGCAGGTAGTAGTCGTTGATGGAAGTCGCCGAAAGCATGGCGGTGGTAGGTAAGTGGCGCTTCCAGTGCGTGGAGTCTACCTTGCTCTTCACGAGTGCTACATCGTGCGCCGGGAATCCCATTGCGGCCAAGCGCTCCGGCGTGTAGCCATGAAGCAGGAAGTGGAGTATCCGATCGGCCCGTGGATACGAGATGCCGAAGTCCTGCTCGTCCGTCTGGCCCACGATGAGATCCGCGGAAGCCGGCTTGTTCACGACAACCTCCGGCACACCGAGATACCTGGCCAGAGCCCATACCTGCGTTTTGAAGAGATCCCCGAGCGGATTCACCGGCGGCGAGTCGTCCGCGTGCCAGGTGAAATAGCCGAAGAGACGCTCCGTCTTGTTACCCGTACCCACGGGCAGTGCATGCAGTTTGGCCGATTGGTCAAAGAGCACAATCATCCGCATCCGCGCCATCACGTTGCCTCTTCGCCGTCCGTCTGCCTCCGCTTCGTGCGCGAGGTAGCCATCCACGGCACTGCTGATATCAATCACGCGGTAGTCAATCCCAAGACTCGTCGCCACGAGCTCACCGTGCTCGCGGCTCTCGGGACTGCTGGTGCGGTACGGCATGAGCAGTCCGTGAACGTGCTCGCTGCCGAGGGCCCTGGCACAGAGGTAGGCGGTAACTGCGGAATCCACCCCGCCCGAAATGCCTACAACGGCCTTCTGGAAGCCGCGGCGAGCAACGATCTCATCACGAAGAAAGGCTACCAGCCACTCCGTTACCAGAGGGGCGTTGATGGCCAGGTAGCTATCCTGCTCCGGATGAAACTCCGGCGCGGAGATGACAGGGAGTGGATGTGTCAACGATTGGACGCCGCACGGATGGATTGCCGCATGAAGCACGGAGACGTGGGCGAAGAGGGATTTGAACCCCCGACATCTTCGGTGTAAACGAAGCGCTCTGCCGCTGAGCTATTCGCCCGCTCAAAAGAGTATAGCGGGAGGCGCCTGGTAGGGTCAAGCGCTCAGCGGGTATGCGCCATCGGTGCGGAGGGGCTCATCGGATTGGTTACGCTGGTACGCGTGAGGCTTCTGCCGAACCAGACCAGCAGGATGAGCAGCGCAACGGCCGCGAGCGTGGCAGTGCCTGCGGCAGGCAAGCGCCACCATCGGTACAGGATCGTCGCCGGGCGTCGAGCCGCCCTGTCCACGGCAACCCGTATGCGCCCCTCCAGCAGCGGACCCACCTCGGGTGCTTCGTCGCGCACGCGCCGCATGCCGACTTCGATGGCATTCCAGGTCCGCACGAACTCTCTGCACTCCGAGCACACCGCAATATGCGCGGCAGCCTCGGCGCCCAGCGTTCGGCCGGGATCGTCCAACCAGGAGTGAATAGCCGCTCGCGACTCGTCGCAATGCATGGTTCGAGATACCTTTTGACACCGACGCGGAGCGCCGGCTACAGAGTGGCCGTCAGGCGTTCAGCGAGGCGGTTGCGCCCACGATGCAGGCGCACTTTCACGGCGCTCACGCCGAGCGACATGGCCTTAGCAATCTCCTCGACAGACAATTCCTCAAAGTAGAACAGCATTAACACAATGCGATAGTGCTCGGGCAGCGCCCTGATAGCCTCACGCAGCCGCCGGTCTCTGTCTCCTCGGAGCACGGCACCCATTGGGTCGGATGCGCCCGCCTCCTGCTTGGCCTCATCGAGCGGAACGCTGGTCTCCCGCTGGCGCACCCTGCGTCGGCACTCATTGAGAGTGATGCGGTAGATCCAGCTGGTAAAGAAGCCCTCCGGTCGGTACGTAGCCAAAGCGCGGTAGGCTCGCACAAACGCTTCCTGGACTGCGTCTTCCGCCTCCGCCTTGTCGCTCAACACGCGGTACGCAAACCGAAACAGGCGCCCGTGGTACCGCTCGACCAACTGATCAAACGCCTGCCGGTCACCGTTGCGCGCGCGCACGGCGAGCCGGTCCACGAAATCCGGTCCCGAACCTGAAACGGCGAGTTCGACAGACAACCTGTCCCCCTTCCGTCCTGCATCCGCACGACATCCATCACTTCAGACGACGCCCGCGCGGATTCGGTTCAGGGTCCAACAGGGGAACGCGGATTCGCCCTGCCTAACCCTGCCGATGCATCGAAGGTTACACCACCCTGCTTCCCCCGCGACTACGCCTCCTTCACGGCGGGCGGCGCCGCCACCTCCGCGAGCGCACCGAGCTGAGCCTCGCCGAGCGGCGAGGAAGGTACGCGCGCCCCGCCAAACGGAAAACCACGTCTGGTCGCCAGGTGCTTTATAGCCACAATGCCGCCGCTCTTCTTCACGGCCGTGCGCAGCGCGTCCACCCACTCCTGCAGGCCCGCCGCGCCGTCCCACAGCTTCAAGAACTCCGCCGGATAGACATTCGCCAGAGCGGAGATGAAGCCATGGGCCCCAATCTGGCGTGCCTCCGTGGCAAACGAATCGCTCGCGGCGAATACGCGCATCCGCTCGCCAAACCGAGAAACGAGCTCCTGCATCCGCTCGCTGCGCGCGCTGGAATCCTTGACGCCTGCAATGATTCCGCCCGCGAGCATGCGCTCCAGGCAGTCCGCGCTCACCGTGTTGGCGGCATAGGCCGGTATGTTGTAGGCAAAGACCGGCAGCGAACAGGCCTCGCGCGCGACAGCGTAGTGGCGCTCGATCGTTGAATCGTCAGCGGGATAGTAGATGGGAGGCGGCAGAAACACCGCGTCGGCACCGGCATCCTCCGCCGCGCGCGCCAGCAGCCGGATTTCGGCAGGCCGCAGGGCCCAGCAGCCTGCAATCACTGCGGCGCGGCCCTCCGCGGCGCGCACGGCTTCCTCCACGATGCGCACCTTCTCGGCCAACGTGAGGTAGAGAAACTCGCCGGTAGTGCCGCACGGGCATATTCCCTTGACCCCGTGACTCACCAGAAAACGAATATGCGCACGGAGCACGCCGATATCCAGCCGGTCCTGCGGGTCAAACGGCGTGAGCGTCGCCACGTACAGCCCCTCAAAGGTCTTCATGGCACATCCACCTTGCCGGGATTACACTTCAATGATATCATTCGGCGCCGGGCTCTGAATGTCCTGAACGCGCCGCCGAATGCTCCCCATAGAGCCTGCTATGCCTCGCGCTGCGAAACGGAGCGTGACGCCAGCGGTTCGCACCGAGGCGCAGCATCCCAATAGGCGGTCGCCCTGCAATCGTTCGACGTTGCCGTGCAGTCGCGTCTCTTCTCTGGCCAGACAATTCCGCTCGGCCCGCGCGGCTCGACCAGTATGGCTGATACGTGCCCACCACAACCTCCGCCGCGGCAGAACGTGCTTGAACGCCTCGGACGCCTGCTGAGGGCGTGGGCGGCATCCCCGCGCTGCGCGGTGGTCGGCGGGGTGCTGGTCGGGCTCATGTCGCTCGCGTGGTTTGTGCCGGTCTGGTTGGGACAGCGCAATGACCCTCCGAGCTGGACGCTGGGTGAGCTGGACACCACGGCAATCCACCAGGGCATCCTCGAAGCGCCACGGCTTGTGGATACCCTCCGATGGTGGACAGGTCCCTGGGTATGGGGGATCCCCTTCTACCGTCCCCTCACCTCGATGCTCTTCTGGGGCGAATACCAGCTCTTCGGAGAGCGCGAGTGGCTCTTCGCCCTGCCGACGATGGCAGCCTACCTGCTCTCCTGTGCGCTCTTCGCGCTCCTGACCCACCGCCTGGCCGAGCGTTCCGGCCTGCTCTGGCCGGCGCTCGTCGCCCTCCTGGCCGCAGCCGGGTTCGCCGGGCTCTTCGCGGGATACCGCGCCTCGATTACCGCGCTCATCTATCAGTACTGGAAGAATCAGCCGGACACCATGGCGGCGACGTGCCTCTTCGCTGCTCTGCTCAGCTACCTGGGCAGCAAGGATCGCGCCCGACCTCCCGTCAGCGCCACGCTCTGGTACCTTGCGGCCTGCGGCTTCAAGGAGATGGCCGTTCCGCTGCCTCTTCTCGCGCTCTTCCTGGAGCCCGGGCTGCGAAAGAAGGAGGAGCGGGCTGCCGCTATTCGAAGGCTGTTGTGGCTCTTCGCCGCGGCCGCGCTGTTCCTCCTGGTTCGTCACGCTGCCATAGGCGGCCTCGGCTATACCTATGGGCGCAACCAGATGTGGGCGTTCCGCACGGTCCAGGAGCTTGTGGGGCCATTCCTGCACACACTTACCGGCAACTGGGAGTACAACGCGTTGGGTGTGCTGGCGTTCGGCTGGATGGTCGCGCGCGGCTCTGCGCAGGGCGCCGGCGCCCGTTCTTTCCGGATCATTGCGGGTATAGTCGCCGCGCTGGCCGTCGCCGGCACGGCCGTTGCCATCGGGCTTCGTGATCCGGCGGGAGCCGATAGCCCGCTAGATCCTACCGTGGCCGCCACGGGCCTTACTCATCTCGCCCACCCCAACGTACTGCTCGCGAACGGTGCATCGCTGCTCTTCCTGCTCGCATGGCGGCAGCTCTGGCGCGTCTGTCGCACGGGCTTCTGGTTCTGCGCGGCCTGGGTTACAGTCTTCTTGCTGCCGCTGGTCTTCTCGCCCGGAGCCATCCATCGCTACTTCATTCCGCAGGCGGGCTACTGGCTCGCCTATGCCCTCGCGGCGGGCACGGTGTGGTCGCAATGGGCAGGCAGGCACCCTGAGCACGCGGAGGATAGCGGTGCGGACTACCGGCGCACGTATCAGATTGTGTAATTCAGGTTGGGCGCCAGCCAGCGCTCGACTTCTTCCACGGCGAGCCCCTTGCGGCGGGCATAGTCTTCCACCTGGTCCTTTCCAATCTTGCCCACGGGGAAGTAGCGCGACAAGGGATGCGCGAAGTACCAGCCGCTCACGGAACTCGCCGGAATCATGGCGTAACTCTCGGTGAGCGATACCCCGACCGTCCGTTCGGCATCCAGCAGACGGAAGAGCGTGCCCTTTTCGGTGTGGTCCGGACAGGCAGGGTATCCTGGCGCGGGGCGAATGCCCCGATAGCGCTCGCGGATGATATCCTCCAGGGTCACCGACTCATCGTCCGGATATCCCCACTCGGCCCGAACGCGCTTGTGCAGCCACTCCGCGCAGGCCTCCGCCAGTCGGTCCGCCAGCACTTCCGCCATGATGGCGCCATGGTCGTCTAGCTCCGCCCGGAACCTCTCGCAGAGCTCTGGCAAGCCGTGTCCAGCCGTTACGCAGAATGCGCCGACGTAGTCCTGAATTCCGGAGCATTTCGGCGCCACGAAGTCCGCCAGGCAGTAGTTACTCGTGTCGGGTCCCTTATCAACCTGCTGGCGCAAGAAGTGGAGCCTCGCATGCTCTTCCTTCCGGGCGCCATCCGTGAAGAGCACCACGTCATCGCCCTCGGATTGGGCAGGAAAGAACCCGTAGACGGCGCGGGGCTGCAGCATGCGGTTCTCCACAATGCGCTCCAGCAGGCGCCGGCCGTCCGCGTAGACTTCGCGGGCGGCTTCGCCCACCACCGTGTCCTCGAGGATATCGGGGAATCGCCCGCGCAGCTCCCAGGCATGGAAGAACGGCGACCAGTCTATGAAGGGCACCAGCTCTTCCAGCGCGACTTCCGGCAGGGAGCGGATTCCTGTGAAGCGGGGAACGGGGATCTCCCGCAGGTCGCGCGATTCTTGCCAGTCAACCTTCAGGGCGCGCGCCCGCGCCTCACCAATGGGCAGCAGCACGCGCTCTCTCTGCCGTTCGGCATGCTGCTCGCGGAGCTGCTCCTGCTCGCGGCGATTCAGCTCCGCAAACTCTGGCCGAAGATCCGGGCTCACCAGGCACCGCACCACGTTCACGGAGCGAGAGGCATCCTGCACATGCACGGTCGGCCCGGAGTAGGCCGGAGCGATCTTCACGGCGGTGTGCGCCCGGCTTGTCGTGGCACCCCCAATCAGGAGCGGGATGCTCATCCCTTCGCGGCTCATCTCAGAGGCGACATGGACCATCTCGTCCAGGGAAGGCGTGATGAGGCCGCTCAGGCCGATAACCGACGCGTTCACTTCCCGCGCGGTGGAGAGGATCCGCTCGCAAGGCACCATCACGCCGAGATCAACGACATGAAAGTTGTTGCACGCCAACACCACGCCCACGATGTTCTTGCCGATATCGTGCACATCGCCCTTGACTGTGGCGAGCACCACGGTGCCCTGAGCCTCCGCCGTGCCGCCGGCCCGCTCCGCCTCCAGCGCAGGCAGCAGAACCGCCACCGCCCGCTTCATCACGCGCGCGCTCTTGACCACCTGCGGCAGGAACATCTTGCCTGCCCCGAAGAGATCGCCCACCACGTTCATGCCGGCCATGAGCGGCCCTTCAATGACGGCCAGCGGTCGCCCGTACTTGGCAAGCGCCTCGGTTACGTCTGCCTCCACATGGTCCGTGATTCCCTTCACAAGCGCATGCTTCAGCCGCTCCTCCACCGTTCCGGAACGCCACTCCTCTGCGGCGGTGTCGCTCTTCTCCTGAGATTTGACCGTGGCGGCGAAAGCCAGGAGCCTCTCGGTGGCGTCCGGCCGGCGGTTGAGCAGGACATCCTCCACCAGCTCCCGCAGGTCCGAAGGAATCTCTTCGTACACCGCCAGCTGGCCGGCATTCACGATGCCCATGTCCAGACCGGCCCGAATGGCGTGATAAAGAAACGCCGCGTGCATGGCCTCGCGCACGACGTTGTTGCCGCGGAACGAGAAGGAGATGTTGCTGATGCCGCCGCTCACCTTCACGCCCGGGCAGCGACGCTTAATCTCGCGGGTTGCCTCGATGAACGCCACCCCGTAGTCGTTGTGCTCCTCGATACCGGTGGCAACAGTAAGGATATTCGGGTCGAAGATGATATCCTCCGGCGGAAAGCCGGCCTTCTCGGTGAGGAGACGGTAGGCGCGCGTGCAGATGGCGACCTTGCGGTCCAGGGTATCGGCCTGGCCCTGCTCATCAAACGCCATCACGATGACCGCGGCACCATACTTGCGCGCGGTCCGCGCCTGACGCAGAAACACCGCCTCTCCCTCCTTGAGACTGATGGAGTTGACAATGCACTTGCCCTGGCACACCCGCAGCCCGGTCTCGATCACGGAGAATCGCGAGCTGTCAATCATCACGGGAACACGGGCAATATCCGGATCCGCCATGCAGAGGTTCAGGAACTCGCGCATCGCGGCCTCGGAATCCAGCATGCCCTCATCCATGTTCACGTCAATGATGGATGCGCCGGCCTCGATCTGTTGGCGCGCGATCTTCAGAGCCTCCTCCATCTGGCCCGCTGCGATGAGCCTGGCAAACCTGGGCGAACCGGTAACGTTTGTGCGCTCACCCACATTGATGAAGTTGGTCTCCGGCCGGATGACCAGCGCCTCCTGCCCGGCGTATCGGCTAAGCCCGTCGCGTTCCGGCACCTGGCGAGGAGCGGAGCCGCGAACGGCCTCAACAATCGCGGCGATGTGTTCCGGCGTAGTGCCGCAGCATCCGCCCACGAGGTTGAGCCAGCCATTGGCCGCCCATTCCCCAAGGTGCGGTGCCATGGTCTCCGGTGTCTCATCGAAACCCGTCTCGGCAAGCGGGTTGGGCAGGCCCGCGTTCGGATAGGCGCTCACAGGGACCGTTGCCAGCCGTGAGAGCTCCTCGATGTATGGCCGCATCTCCCGCGGGCCGAGCGCGCAGTTGATTCCCACACTAAGCAGCGGGACGTGCTCGATGCTTACCCAGAAGGCCTC
>CAZGLN010000042.1:0-1642 GCA_964526545.1 uncultured Chthonomonadales bacterium | reverse complement strand
GCCGCTCAGGTCCGTGATTGTTACAGAAGCCATCAACGGCACGCGTCGGGCACCCTCCTCGAAGAGCGTGAGGATGGCATGGAAGGCCGCCTTGGCCACCAGTGTGTCGAAGATGGTCTCGACCAACAGAAGGTCCACGCCCCCTTCCAGCAGCCCCAACGCCTGCTCGCGGTAGGCTTCCGCGAAGTCCTGGAAAGTGTGTGAACGGTGGCCCGGATCCTCCACGTTGGTTGCCAGAGACGCCGTGCGGTTGGTGGGCCCAAGCGAACCCGCGACGAATACTCTGCGGCCGGGCTCCGCGGCCATGCGGGCATCCGCCGCGCGTCGGGCTATGCGCGCTCCTTCAACGTTGATCTCGAGAACACAGTCTTGAAGGTCGAAATCCGCCTGGGAGATGCGCGTAGCGGAAAACGTGTTGGTGGTGATGATGTCCGCGCCCGCATCCAGGTAGGCGGCATGCACCTGCTCGACAATGTCCGGGCGGGTGAGGTTGAGGACGTCCGCGTTGTTCTTAAGATCGCAGGAGTGGGCGGTGAAGCGCGTGCCGCGCACATCCTGCTCGGTCAGTTTGCGGCGCTGCAGCATGGTGCCCATGGCGCCATCGAGAATCACTATGCGCTGTTTCAGCAGCTCCGCCAGCGGATGAGGTTGGACCAATACACAACTCCCTTGATTGAGCACCTAATATACCCTTCAGACCGCGCCACGCCCAGGCCGAGCCACCGGTTGACGTGAGAGAGCGCTCTCCGGGTATACTACCGGCACAACCAGGCATTGTTCTCGCCGAAGACAGCCGGTGTCCGTTAACGGACTGAAAGCTCGGTGTTCCGAGCGCCCGCCGAGGGGAGCCCAGACAGCCGCGCACCCTGTGCACGGCGCCAGTCTGCTGACCTCGGGGAGCCCGCTTCGGCCGGCTCCCTTTGTTACGTGTGGACTCTGCCATTCGGGTTGGTGAGGGGGTGAAGCAGTAGATGCGCACAAAAGAACCGCGGGCCGACAAAGTCGCGACCGTGGAGGAGATTCGCGAAACGTTCAACGCAGCGAAGGCAACTCTTCTCACGGAGTATCGCGGCCTCACGGTATCCGAGATTACGAGCCTCCGGCGCAAGCTGCGAGAGACCGGCGGCGAGTACCACGTGGTCAAGAACACGCTGTTCCGCAGAGCCATCGGTGATGCCTTGAGCCCGGAGTTGGACGCCTTGCTCGTTGGCCCCACCGCGATTGCCGTGGCTAATGACGACCCGGTCGCAACCACCAAGGCTTTGCTCGACTTCCTTCGCGAGCTCCGCAAGCCGGAAGTTGCCGTCAAGGGCGGCTATCTGGATGGAAGAGTACTCAAGCCGGAGGAAGTTGTCGCGCTCAGCAAGATACCGCCACGGCCGGTCGTGCTTGGCCAGACGCTCGGCACGTTGCAGGGCCCGCTCACGGGCTTCGCCGGCACGATGCAGGGCATCCTCAGCGAATTCGCCCGGACGCTCCAGGCGCGGTGCGAACAGCTTCAGGCCGCCTAACACGCTCTACTACACGCCATCAGGGAGAAGACATTGGCAACCATTGACGAGATTATCGCATCGCTTGAAAAGTTGACCGTCCTTGAGCTGGTTGAGCTCACCAAGGCCATCCAGGACAAGTGGGGAGTCAG
>CAZGLN010000041.1:12389-19286 GCA_964526545.1 uncultured Chthonomonadales bacterium | reverse complement strand
TGCTGGGCTTTCGGTCCGATCTCATCACGATTACGCGCGGTACAGCGGTGCTGAACTCCCTCTTCGCAGGCTACCAGCCCCTCAGCGGAGAGCTGGCTATCGAACGCTCCGGATCGCTTATCGCGACGGATACCGGCGTGGCAACTGCCTTTGGACTGAGCAATGCGGAGCAGCGAGGCACGCTCTTCATCGGCCCTGGGACGGAGGTCTACCGCGGCATGATAGTCGGCAAGCACCAGCGTGACACGGATCTCGAAGTCAACGTCTGTAAGACCAAGCACCTCACCAACATGCGGTCCAGCACGAGCGACATTGCCGTGCGCCTCACTCCCCCAACGATCATGGGCCTGGACAGGGCGATTGAGTACATAGGCCCTGATGAGCTCGTGGAAGTTACGCCCGCCAATATCCGCATGCGAAAGCGAGTGCTGGACCCGAACATGCGCCGACGAGCCGAGAAGCAGGCTTCGCCAGCGAGCCGTGCTGGCGGTACCCGATAGATTGCCGGTTTGCGCAAGACCGCAATGTTTCACAGGATGCGGCAGTTTTGCAAGATGGAACGAGCAGTAAGCATGTGACGCTGTAACCGGAAGGAGCACGCTGCTCTATGCGTACAACCGGAGGCGTCGTATCTGTGTTGAGCTCAATCGCTGCGCTGGCAGCTCTCCTGCTTGGGGCGCTCTATCTTGGCCCCGCTGGCGTGCGAACTGGCGGCGTTCCTACCCCGAGCCAGCCTGCCTCAGTCGGTATCCCCCAGGCAATGCCGCCTGGGGGGCCGGCCCTGGACCAGCCGTGGAGAGCCTCGCTGGCTTGACTCGCGGTCCGATGCGGGCGTATAATCTCGTGCCGCATCGCGCGCGCCCGTAGCTCAGCGGATAGAGCGACAGGTTGCGGACCTGTAGGCCAGGGGTTCGAGTCCCTTCGGGCGCGCCGGGATATGAAGCGTACATAGCCTCATTCCGGAGCTGCGCCGCTAGACGCTCAGGCGCTGTCGTGCATGGCGCATTCCGCGATGTGTGCACTGTGCCCTCGTAGCTCAGTGGATAGAGCTGGGGCGTCCTAAGCCCTGAGTCGGGGGTTCGATTCCCTCCGAGGGCGCACCCTTTCCCCGAATGCACCGCGGAGGGGTCGCATAGTGGTCGAGTGCGCCCGCCTCGAAAGCGGGTAGGCCAAAAGCCTCGCGGGTTCGAATCCCGCCCCCTCCGCCCCCAACGTCCAGCGGCTCAGCGACGGATGTACGCGGATGCGCCGGGATAGGCGCGCAGAAGGGTCCTGTGATCCCCCGGCCCGAGCACGCTCAGGGCCGTGGCCAGCGAATCCGAATCCGTGCCGTTCCGAGCAATCACGGTCACCGCCACCTGGTTGCGCAGCCCAAGGCCCGACTTCGGATCCACGATGTGCGAATAGCGAACCCCGCCAATCTCCACGAATTGCTCAACGTCTCCAGACGACGAGATAGCGCTGTTGCGCAGGCGCACGGTCCGATTCTTGCTGCGACTGGGCTCAAAGAGTTCCACCGCCCAGCCATCCGTGCCTGGAGGAGGCTCGCCGACCACGATATCTCCGCCAAACTCGATCATCGCTCGGGCGAGCCCCGCCTTGCGAAGCACCTCCAGCGCACGATCGCAGGCATAGCCCTTCGCGATGCCGCCAAGGTCTAGTAGCATTCCCGAGGACTCCAGTAGAACTGTCCGTGATGCGCTATCCAGCCGCATCTTGCGATAGCCGACGAGCGCCCGCGCCTTCTCCAGCTCTTCCGTCCCCGGCAGCACACCCGACTTCCGCGCCGAGCGCCACAGCCTGACCAGCGGCCCAATGGTTACATCGAAGGCGCCGTCGGTGCGCTCCGCCAGCAGCTGAGCCCTGCGAAGCAGCTCGAACAGGTCTTCGCTCACCCGCACCGGCGGCCCTCCGGCCTGAGCGCAGAGGCGCATCAGCTCGCTCGCAGGCCGGTAATCACTCATCGCCTGATCAAGGTCAGCAATCGCCTGGAAGGCAGAGCGGCAGGCAGCTTCCGCCCGTTCTGCGCTGGGAGCGTAGACCACGATGCGGGCTTGAACGCCCATATGCAGTTCGGTATACTGAAACCGCGTAAGCTTTGGCTCACCCGCCTCCTGGCCCCATCCGAATAATGCCACTACCAAGGGAAGGTATCCGCGTACGGTGAACATACTCAGCATGCTCTCTCGTTCCACCCGATTTCGCTTGGCTCTGCCGCTTGGAACCGCCTCAATCGCTCTGTTTGGCGTTGGCGCGTGGGCAATCCTTGTTGCGCAGACCGCTGCGGCTCAGACGAGACGACCCGCTCCCAAACCCGCTCCGAAGCCAGCACCCACCACTCCAGCGGTTCAGGCCCCTTTAAAGCCCTATACACTCAAGATTCCCGGAACGACCGCCACTCTGGAGATGGTTCCCATCAACGCCGGCTCCCTTACGATCCCCGATCCCTCCGCTCCAGGCGGCAAGCGTACGCTGAAGGTAGGGCCCTACTGGATATCCCGCACGGAAGTGACGTGGGACGCCTATGATGGGTTCTACCTGAGTGTTGATCCCCCTGCGAAGCCCGGGGCAAAGGCGGATGCCATCTCCCGTCCAAGCAAGTCCTATTATCCGCCCGATAGAGGGTTCGGTCATGCGGGATATCCCGCCATCAGTGTGGCGAGCCTGGGAGCACTCAACTTCTGCAAGTGGCTCAGCCGAGAGACAGGCCACCGCTATCGGCTGGCTACCGAAGCGGAGTGGGAATACGCGGCACGGGCGGGCGATACAATGGTAGGCCCCTTGCCCAAGGAGAAACTCGAGGAGATAGCCTGGTTCTGGGAGAACTCCGACGACACCTCGCACCCCGTTGGCAAGAAGAAGCCGAACGCCTTCGGCCTGTATGACATGCTTGGCAATGTAGGCGAGTGGATTCTGGGCGCCGATGGCAAGCCCGTGTTGGCCGGGGGGTCCTGGAACGACAAAGCGGAGAAAGTGCACTACGGCACGCGCATGCCCTACTCCCCTGCGTGGCAGGCGACCGATCCACAGCATCCCAAGAGCCAGTGGTGGCTTGCGGATGGCCCGTTCGTTGGATTGCGCATCGTTCGCGTGCCCTGACCGTCTCGGCTCTGTGTGGTGATGCCTCCCGAATTGGCCGATAGTGACGAGAAGATTGTAACGATGTCCCAACAGGAGACCAACTGATGGACTCACGCAATAACCCCCTGACGCGCCGCGACTTCGTAGGCGCCGCCGCCGCAATGTCCGCCCTGGCAGCCACGGGCAACTACGCATTCGCCCAGGGATCGGACACTATCAAGGTGGGCCTGATCGGCTGCGGCGGCCGAGGCAAGGGCGCTATCTGGAACTGCGTCAGCTCCTCTCCGAACGTAGTTGTCTGGGCGCTTGGAGATCTCTTTGAGAACGCCGGCGGCTATGGGGTCAACTCGGCGCTAGAAGCCATCAAGGGCCTCGGCGACAAGAACAAGGTTACGAAGGATCGCTGCTTCAGCGGTTTCGACAACTACAAGCACGTGATTGATTCCGGAGTGGACCTGATTATAGATGCAGCACCGCCGGGCTTCCGTCCCGTGCACCTGCGCTACGCTGTCGAGAAGGGCAAGCATATCTTCACCGAGAAGCCCGTGGCCACCGATGCGCCCGGTATCCGGATGAATCTGGAGACCTATCAACTCGCCCTGCAGAAGGGCCTCGGCATCGCGGCGGGCACGCAGCGCAGGCACCAGCTGCCCTACATCGAGACTATTAAGCGGATTCACGAGGGAGCAATCGGCAAGGTGGTCGGCGGCCAGGTCTACTGGAACGGCGGCGGATTGTGGCACCGCGGAGAAGATCCCAAGTGGAGCGAGATGGAGTACCAGTGCCACAACTGGTACTACTTCACCTGGCTCTGCGGCGACCACATCGTTGAGCAGCACGTGCACAACCTGGACGTGGCCAACTGGGTGCTGCAGGCGCATCCGGAGAAGTGCGTGGGGCTCGGCGGGCGCCAGGTACGGGTGGAGCCGAAGTACGGGCACATCTACGACCACTTTGCCATTGATTACACCTACCCTGGCGAGGTGCACATTCTCAGCATGTGCCGCCAGCAGGACAACACGGCAGGCAACGTCTCCGAGCGCTTCGTGGGCACCAAGGGCATGACGAACGCCGCCGGATGGATCCGTGGAGAGGCTACCTGGCGCTACGAAGGTCCGAATCCGGATCCCTACACCCAGGAGCACGCCGATCTCATCTCCAGCATCCGCTCCGGGAAGCCAATCAACGAGCTCAAGAACGTTACGGAGAGCACCCTCACCGCCATCATGGGCCGCATGGCGTGCTACACGGGCAAAGAGATTACGTGGGAGATGGCGCTGAACTCTCAGGAGAAACTGGTGCCGGATGATCCCAAGTTTGGGCCGATGCCCGTGCCGCCCGTCGCGATGCCTGGCCGCACGCCCTTCCTCTAGGCCTCGTCGCCCTCAGGACGTGTCCGGCCAGGGGACTGCCTGGCGGGCGTGACAGAAAGGCGTCTCACATGCCGATGAACAGACGTACGCTGCTGGCCGCGGCAAGCCTGTCGCTTGCCGCGGCAACCCATACGGCTGAGTCCCAGCGCCCGGCTTCCGCCGTCCTCAAGCTGAGCAGCCAGGAAGGCATCATTCCCGGAGATACCCTGAACGAGAAGATTGACCGCTTGGAGCGATGGGGCTTCGACGGTATCGAGTTCTGGGGAGGCGGCCTGCGAGACAGGCTGACAACCGTCAAGGCCGCCCTCCGAGGCCGCCGCCTTAAAGTCAGCGCGATCTGCGCGGGCTATCAGGGCGCGCTCTGCTCCGACCAGGCGGAAGAGCGCCAGAAGGCCATGCGCGACATCAAGGACCTTATGGAGGTCTCCGCCGAGCTTGGTGCCAACGGCGTCATCGTGGTGCCCGCCTTCAATGGGCAGACCAAGCTCGACAACCGCGAGGCCCGCAAGGTGTTGATGGACCAGCTACCCGAGATTGGTGCACATGGGGAGAAAGTGGGCTCCTGCATCCTTCTTGAGCCATTGAACCGGGGCGAGGCATTCTTCCTGCGGCAGGTGGCGGATGGCGCGGCAATGTGCAAGGAGGCCAACAGCCCCGGTGTGCGCCTGATGGCCGACTTCTACCACATGGGTATCGAGGAGCCCAGCGACATGGGCGCCATTATCTCGGGCGGGGCTTTCTTGCGGCATGTGCACCTGGCATCCACGAAGCGGAATCTGCCCGGGCAGGATGAGCGCGACTTTCGCGGGGGTTTTGCGGGTCTAAAGATCATCGGATACACAGGCTACTGCAGTCTGGAGTGCGGCGTAATCGGCAACCGCGAAACCGAGATACCCAAGTCCGTGCAGTTTCTCAGGACGCAATGGGCTCAAGCCGCCGTGCCTCGCGTCTCTTAGAGCTGTTACCACGTCACCGCCACGAGCGAGATAACGAATAGATGACGCCTCTAGTTCTCCTTGCATCCCTCGTTCTGGTCCAGCCGGCACGCGTGGAGCAGACCACCCGGAGAGTTCCCGTGAGACTTCAGCCCGTGTCATTCACGCAGGTCGCCATCACCGATGGTTTCTGGGCGCCGCGGCGCGAAACCAACCGCACGGTCTCCATCCCCCATAGTCTGGACATGCTTGAGAAGGCAGGCAACATACGGAACCTGGACCGTGCCATATCCGGGGCGCGCTCCGGCTACGAAGGCCCCGTCTTCATGGATTCGGACCTGTACAAGGCCATCGAGGCAGCATCCTACTCGCTCGCAACGGACCCGGATCCGGCTCTATCCAGGCGGATAGACGCGATAATCGAGCGGATTGCCGCGGCACAGATGAAAGATGGCTATCTGAATACCTGGTACCAGGTGAATGAACCGGACAAGCGCTGGACCAACCTCCGCGACAACCACGAGCTCTACTGCGCGGGCCACCTGATGGAGGCGGCCGTCGCGCACTTCGCGGCAACCGGCAAGCGCACTCTGCTCGATGTGGCCACACGGTTCGCGGACCATATAGACCGCATCTTCGGCAATGGACCGGGCAAGCGCATGGGCTACCCAGGCCATCCCGAGATCGAGCTGGCGCTTGTGAAGCTCTGGAGGGCCACCGGCGAGAGGCGCTATTTCGAGCTCGCGCGCTTCTTCGTGGAGAACCGAGGCATCGGATTCTTCGCGACGGAGCACAACACCCCGCGAGACCGCTACGACGGCACCTATTGGCAAGACAACGTGCCCATCCGTGAACACCGCCGCATCGTCGGCCATGCCGTGCGGGCCGCTTACCTGATGGCAGGCGTAGTGGACGTGATGGCCGAGACAGGCGACACCGCGCTGGAAGCAATGATCCAGCGTGTCTGGCGGAACACCACGGAGCGAAACACCTACATCACGGGCGGTATCGGTCCTTCCGCACACAACGAGGGCTTCACCACGGATTACGACCTGCCTAACTTAACCGCCTACCAGGAGACCTGCGCCTCGGTGGCGATGATTCTGTGGAACCACCGGCTCGCGCTGCTCTATGGCGACTCGCGGTACGCGGATGCGGTGGAGACCGCGCTCTACAACGGCTTTCTGGCCGGCGTCTCGCTGGACGGCAAGCGCTTCTTCTACGTCAATCCCCTGGAGAGCCTCGGCGGTCACCACCGCTCCGAGTGGTTCGGATGCGCCTGCTGTCCCCCGAACGTAACGCGCACGCTGGCCTCGCTGGGTCACTACGCGTATGGCGTCGGTGAGGATGGTCTCTGGGTGAATCTCTACATCCAGGGATCCATGAAGACCTCCGTCCGCGGTACGGAGGTTGCGCTGGATGTGAAGACAATCTATCCCTGGGATGGCGAAATCCGGTTGGAGGTCAAACCGGCCAGACCCACGCGCTTCGGGCTGCGGCTCCGTGTT
>CAZGLN010000041.1:11105-12379 GCA_964526545.1 uncultured Chthonomonadales bacterium | reverse complement strand
CTGGCTGGTGCCAGGGCGCGTGGGTCGAAGTGAATGGCGAGAAGCAGATTATCCGAGACCTTGAGCGAGGCTACTTCCGCCTCGAGCGAGAGTGGAAGGCCGGCGATGTCGTTGATCTGCACTTGCCGATGCCTGTCCGCCTGGTCCAGGCCAATCCCCATGTCAAGGAGAACCGCGGGAAGCTCGCGATAGCGCGCGGACCCCTGGTGTATGCCGCAGAGGCAGTGGACCAGACCGAGGACCTGCGATTGCTCGCTGTGCCGGTGGACAGCCTCACCCGAGCGGAGATGCGCAAGGGACTCCTCGGCGGCGTAGTGGCGGTCACGGCGGAGGCGGTGCCCGGCCTCGACGAGCCATGGGGACGCTTGCTCTACCGTCCGTTACCCCTCTCTAGGCGCGCCAAGATCACGCTTGTCCCCTACTACGCGTGGGATAATCGAGAGGCAGGCGCGATGCGGGTGTGGCATCCCGTAACACCGCCCGAGAAAATCCCTGGCGGGCCTGAGCGCGATGCAGAGGTCTCGCTCTCCTTCCGCAGCGGCAACTGCCAGCCATGGGGCATCAACGACGGCGTTGAACCCGAAAGCTCGGGCCAACAGCCTGCCGCACTCTGCCATTGGTGGCCGCACAAAGGCGGCACGGAGTGGGCGCAGTACACCTGGAAGGCTCCCCGCCGTGTGAGCGGCACACGGGTCTATTGGTTCGACGACACAGGCCGAGGCGAGTGCCGACTCCCGAAAGCGTGGCGGATTGAGTACCTAGTCGGCAGCGAGTGGCGGCCCGTGCCGGGTGCGGCGCAGTATCCCGTGCACAAGGATGGCTGGATCGAAGTGCATTTTGACCCGATCGAGGTTACCGCGCTGCGGTTGGTAGTGGAGATGCAGCCGGGTTGGGCGGCCGGCGTGCACGAGTGGCAAGTCATCGAGGCCGAAGACGAGTAGCAGCTCGCTATCCGACGAGCGTAACCTGCGATCCGTTTGGCCCCTTGGTCACTTCCAGCCGATCCGGAAACGCGTCTTTTAGCGATTCGATGTGCGTGATGACCAGGATGAGCGCGAAATCGTCGCGCACGGCCTCGATGGCCTCCACCAGTCGCTCCCTGCCCCGCGCATCCTGAGTCCCGAAACCCTCGTCCAGGATCAATGTCCGGAGGGCGGTGCCGGCGCGCCTGGTAAGCAGGCGCGAGAGCGCTATTCTTAGCGCGAAGTTCGCCCGGAAGGCCTCACCGCCACTGAAGAGCTCGTAAGGACGCGTACCCTCCTGATCGGAGATTT
>CAZGLN010000041.1:0-11095 GCA_964526545.1 uncultured Chthonomonadales bacterium | reverse complement strand
GAGCGTGTCTATCTCTCCGGAGCCGCTCTTCGTTTCGCGCAGAGGCTTCAGCCGCAACTGGAGTGCATTATCCGTCATACGCGAGAGGAGCAGGTTTGCCTCGTCCTCAATGTCCGGAATGGCGTTTTCGATGATCCGTGCCTGGATGCCGGACTTGCCGAACATCTGCGCTAGATCGGCGTGGAGTTCCCTCTCGAGCTGATGCGCTTTTAGCTGGCGTTGTCGTTCCTTGAAGTCCGCATGTGCCTTGCCGATGGCCTCGAGCTTCGCCTCCAGGACAGCGAGGTGCGTGGACGTCTGTTCGAGCTGCTGCTGTGCGGAAGCCTGGCGCTCTTCGGCTGCTGCCAGCTCCTGGCGCGCCTGGTCGAGCAGCGCAAGCCTCTCCTCTAGGCCCTCGATCTCCTTCGCCAGCTCGGCCGAACGGCTTGCCGCAGCATCGCGCCGCACTGTCGCCGCCTCGATGTCCTGTCTTCTCTGGCTCTGCTGCTCACGCTCCTTTGTTGCGGCGGCAAGCCGTGCCTCCACCCCCATACGCTCCAGCTCTTCTATGCGCGTCTCGGTTGAGGCCAGCTCCGCCAGAGAGGCCTGCAACGCAGTCAGCCGATTGGCTGTCTCGAGCAGTCTCCGCCGCTCCTCCTCGGCATAGCCCTCTTCCGCGAGCAGCTTGCGGGAATGCTCAAGGTCTCGCTGGGTCTCGGTGAGCACGCTGGCGGCAGCCCGGAGTTCCTCCAGACGCTGAGTGGCTGCCTCAATCTGTGCTTCCAGCCCATGCGCTTCGCGGGCAGCCTGCTCGGCAGCTTCTACGCGCTTGGCCGCCGCCTCCATTGCGGCCTTGGTTTCGCGCCCCTCGCCTACAAGGCTCTTCAGTTGCTCTCGCACCTGCTTGAGCTGCTCGGAATGCTGCCGATGGAGCTCGGCCCGGCGCTCCGGGCTGAGATCGCTCCCGCAGACTGGGCAGAGCGCGACTTCTGCTTGATCCAGACGATCTGTGATTTCCTGGAGCTCCTCTTCGCGGCGCTTCAGAGCCTCGTGCTCGGCCTTCAGCACCGCAAAGCGCTCCTGCAGCCGGCCATACTCGTCCTTGAGTGCGCCCATGCCCTGCGCACGCCCCTGCGCCTCCTGTGCAAGGGCGGTGAGCCGTGCGATCTCCTGCTGGAGGGTTTCGGCATCGGCGCTTGCCCTGGCAGCGAGTTCCACCTCTCGCTGCAACCGCGCGGCGTGATTCTCAAGCGCCATCCGCTGGCGCAGGATTGCGCGCTCATATTCGGACTGCTCGTTGAGGAGAGCCAACTGCTGCTGGCGGACGGGAGCGAGGGCCGACTTGCGCTCGCGAAGCGACTTCAGAGACAAGGCCTCCCGCTCAAGGTCTGGTATGGTGGCAATCAGGCCGGCTGCCTTCTCCATGGCGCGCTGTATCTGCTGTATTCGCTCGGATTCCGTTGCCGCCTCACGGGAAGCGTCGGCGAGCCGCCGACTAAGCGCCTCCCTCTCCACTCTCACTTGCTCAAGTTCCACCACGCGCTTGCGGCATGACTCCGTGTGGCGTCGGGCTTCCTCCAGCGCGGGCTGGAGATCCCGAACCCGAGCGAGCGCAGCCTCTCTCTCGGCACGTACAGCCTCCTCGCCCTGTATCTGTGCTTCCAAGGCCCGCAGCTCCCCCTGGGTCTCACTGATGAGGCCCTCGTGGAAGCGCACTTTCTGCACCGCTGCCAACCGAAGCTCATCGTATAGGCCGAGGTTAAGAATGTCCGCGAGGATCCGCTTGCGCTCCGCCGGCGGGCGACGCGTGAACTCATCGGCCTTGCCCTGCGCAAGATAGGCCGAGTTGATAAACGTGTCATAGGACATCCGCAGGAGGCGCTCTAGAACCCGCTCGGTCTCGCGGACACTGTTGCCTCCCACTGGCACCCAGGGACCGCCCTCGGTACGCGAGTGCAGGGACCAGTCGCTGCGCGATGTCCGCGAGCGCGAGCGCACGGATCGGTACTCGACGCCGTCCAGGCTGAACTCGAACCGCACCTCCATTTCGGAGGCGCCCAGGCGAATCAAGTCCGTCTCTCCAGCCGCGCGCGTGCCGGAGACTCTGGTCTTTCCCCACAGGGCGTAGGTCATCGCGTCCAGCAGGGCCGACTTGCCGTTGCCGTTGTCGCCGGACAGGCAGATCACGTGCAGTCCCGTGAAATCCACCTCCACGGGCTCTTCGCCGTAGCTCATGAAGTTGCGCAGCGTAAGGCGTCGTGGAATCATGCCCGATCCGGCTCCTTGCCCGCGAGGAGCTCGGCATAGAGCACCTCGGCACGCTGCACTAGCAGTTCGGCCCGGCCTTGCTCCATGTTGCTCAGAGCAAGGTGCTGCCGCAGCGCATCGAGCGGCGAGAGCGACTCGGTGAGTGCGCGCGTCCGTATAGAGTCAGGCCTGTCTACCTTGCCATGGATGGCAACAACCATGAATGCCGTCGAGAGGGCCTCGCGCAGTGCCTTGCGATCAACCAGTTGAGAGGTCTCGTGGCGCACGGTGTAGGTCAGCCGGACGACTGCGTCCTTCGGTTGTGCCTCGCGGATGGCGGCAAGGATCTCGGAGGTCGGGTCCTCCCCTCTTGCGTTCACGTCCAGATCAACCAGCCTGCGCTTCGGAGGCACCTCTACGAAGGAGTAGGTTGTGGCCCCCCGCACTAGATCTACCATCACGAAGCCCTTGGGCTCCTCGCGCTCGCCGAAATCAATCTGGATGGGACTTCCCGCGTAGACCACGGGCGGATAGGCGCCACGGTTAAGGTCCTGATGTCTGTGGATGTGGCCAAGCGCCACATAGTCGAAGGCATCGTTGGCGGCCTCACTCACCTGCACCTGCGGCTCCGTGGTGCTCAGGTAGCCCTGCTGCCATGTAGAGAGACGTGCACTCGACACCCAGAAATGGCCGAGTAGGATTGTGGGCAGCGTCGTATCACACCTGGCTGCCAGATCGCGGATCCACTGCCCGTAGCGCTCAACGAGGGCCTGCCGCACTTCGTCCGCGTCCTTTCCCTCCAACTCCTCCTTGGCCAGCTGAATACCGCGCATCAGGTAGGGCAAGGCTGCGATCTGGACTGGTCCACCGGCTGTCTGGACAATCCTTACGTCTGGTTGACTCAGGATTTCCACGCCCTGCACACCCAGGGTTCTGTAGATCTCCAACGCGTTGGCGCGGCCGCGAACGTTGGGCATGTCGTGGTTGCCGGTCAAAAGCACCACGGGCACTCCCTGGCCTGTGAGTTCCCGCAAGCAGCGCGCGAACTCCCGCTGATGCGTCTGGCTCGGATCACGGCTCTTGTAGGCATCACCCGCGAAGACCGCGAGCTGCACTCCGCGATCAAGGGCCATGCCGATTGCTTCGAGAAGGGTGTCCCTAAAGTCTTCGAGCCGGCTATGCATCCCGGTCGCGGGATCCAGCCTCCCATACTGCTCGACTCCGAAGTGCGTATCCGCGAAGTGCATCACACGAATCGGTTCGCTCATGCCATCACCGCCTTCAGCAGCCTGTCCGCTCCGTGGCGTACCGGGTCGCTCACCGGCAGACCGAGCGTCTGCTCCACTTCGACTGCGGCGCTCCGAGCGCCCGGCCGTGTTCAGGGCAACCGCCCGTACCCGCACGGCTGGGAGCGCGCCGGCAGCCTCTGCCACCTCCTCGTACAGGCGCACCACGTCCTTCAATGGTGGTATGCGAACCCAGGGTATGCGCGCAAGCGTCTCCTGACCTGCGCGGTGCACCAGGATCAGCGAGGTCGGCATGGAGCCTCGCATCAGGGCCAATGTGGCCGTTGAAGCGGGATGCAGCAGCGACCCCTGCCCCTCGATGCAGACGAGCTCACGCCCCTGCGCCTGCCGGACGACCTCCTGTTCCACCGCTCCAGCCGCATAGTCCACGCGGACCGCATCCAGCGCCACTCCCTCGCCGGAGATTACAATACCTATCTGTCCGGTAGCCAGGAAATGTGACCGCACGCCGGAGGCGAGGGCAGCGCGGTGCACCTCGATGGCGGCGGTCATCTTGCCGTTGGCCATGTCCGTACCCACAAAGAGCACGCGCCGGGCCGCGAGATGGAGCGCCTGGCCTGTGCCGGTCACCAGGCCCGGCGGCTCCTTGCGGACGTCCCATATCCATTGCCCGGGCCGAAGCAGCGGCACGAGGTCCGGGTGATCGGCCAGCCGGGTATGCAGGCCGTTCACAAGTGAGAGGCCGCACTCTACAGCCTCCAGAATCTCGGGCCACCACGCGTCCGGAAGCACTCCGCCAGGCGGCGCGATGGCCGGGACCAGGGCCGTTGGGGAGAAGGTCAGAGCCTCCCGAAGCGAGGCAACAATCGGGGCATCGCACGGAATGCCGGTCAGCTCGCGCAGACTCCGACCAGCACACGAGCAGTCTATCACCGCGACGACCGGGCAGATGCCGTAGCGCATGAGACCGAACCCCATCTTTCCTTGAGGCCGGGTAACACTCTCATGCATGAGAAGCACGATGCGGTCTTTGGCGGTCAGCATCCCGGCGGTGCCTGCGTCTCAGAAGGGTGCACGCCGAGTCCCGGCGCATCCGATGGGAGGACCCTGCCCTCCCGCAAGGCGAGGCCGCTGAAGTGGTCCGGCAGCAAGTTGAGATGGCTGTCCAGATCCAGATGGTCTGCGTAGCTGGAGATGGCTGCGCTTGCCGCGATAGCCAGGGACGACTCGGACATACAGCCCATCATCACCTGGAGCCCGTGGGCACGCGCGGTGTGGATGAGCCGCAGGCCCTCTCGGATGCCTCCTGCCTTCATCAACTTGAGATTGACGCCGTCTACACGGTCCGCCAGCCTGGGTACGTCCGCCGCGGTCCGGCTGCTCTCGTCCCCGAAGATCGGCAGGCGCCTCGCGCGAAAGAGCGCCGGCAGTTCGTCCTCTCGGCCGGCAGCCAGAGGCTGTTCCACGTACTCTACGCCGCGCTCGGCCAGGAACGCGATCATGCGCTCCGCATCGCGCAGAGACCAGCCGCCGTTCGCGTCCACGCGAATCAGGACGGTCGCTGGCGCCGCCTCGCGCGCCGCGGTGAAGATCGCCTGGTCCGCCTCGATGCCTTCCGGGCTTCCCAGTTTCACTTTGAGCCTGCGCGCACCGGTGCGCGCTACGAGCTCAGCCACGCGCTCACGCACCACCTCGGGCGGATTGATGCCGACTGTGACCGATGTCGGCTCGATTCGGTGCGGGTCGCAGCCGAGCAGCTGGTAAACCGGCATGCCCACTCGCTTTCCAAGCCAATCGTGCAGGGCCATGTCGAGCGCGCAGCGAGCCGCAGGTCCTACATCCGCCCATGCGATGAGCGCCTCCATTCGCTGCATCTCCCAGGGAGCGATATCCGCGAGTGCCTCGGCGAGGCTGCCGAGCTCGCGCGCACCGGTAACCGCATCCTCCTGGCGTTCACCGAAGGTCATGGGCGCCATCTCGCCTATGCCCTGAATGGCATCATGCTCAATGCGCACCAGCAGATTGGTGGTGGAGGCGCTGGTGCCACGGCTAATGGTGAGCGGGTAGCGCTTGCAGAGTGTGAACGGTGTTGTCTCCACGCGCATGGCGGTCGTCTACGCAAACTCCCGGATGACTTCGTCGTTGAACAGCACAACCAGCGAGTAGATGCCAACCGCGGTGCCCAGAGGGAAGTTCAGCAGGCCGAGAAGAGAGACGACGATGACGATTATGCGCCCCCAACCTGCTCGAAGCAGGAGCCCGATGCCGCCGAGGAGGCCTGGGAGCGCCAGAACGCCCGCCACTGCCATCAGAAAGGTTGCAAGACTGCCGAAGATGCCAAAGACAAGCCCAAAGTCGCGTCCCGCATCGGCCGCCGCCAATCCGCCGATGCCCAGCAACGCGAGGGCGGCGCCTCCGAAGAGCAGCAGGGACAAGCCGTTCAACACGATGTGCAGCCAGGCAACCACGGCAATGTGCCCCCTCATCGGTTTGTTCCTCCTCTACGCGGCCCGCACTGGTTCCTGCCCGGGCGGATGCAATGGCCTGCGCCTAGAGCACGTCGTCACCATCCTCGCCCGTACGGATGCGTACCGCTTGATCCATTGGGAGAACGAATACCTTGCCGTCGCCGGTTTCACCGGTTCGCGCATGCTGGAGGATGGTCTCCACCACCTCATCCACGTCCTCATCCCGCACCACAATCTCCATCTTCACCTTGGTGGGCATTTCGATGAGGTATTCGGCTCCACGGTAGCTTTCCCGATGGCCGCGCTGCCTGCCCATGCCGCGCACGTCGCAGATAGTCATCCCAGTAACGCCGATCTCGCTTAGAGCGATCTTCACTTCGTCGAGCTTCAGGGGCCGAATAATGCATTCAATACGCTTCATTGTGCCTTCTCCATGTGAGCCATAAGGCGTTCCTGGTCGGCGAGCAGCTCGCGCATCCGCGCATGGCGCTCCGGATGAGGCTGGAGAACCTGGCCCGACAAAGGCGATGCCGAACTCCAGCCGCCAACAAGCCCGCAATGCTTCAGCGCGACCAGTGCCGCGCCCCGCGATGATGCCTCCGTATCCGCGGAGAGCGTCGCGGGATGCCCTACCGCGTCCACGACCATCTGCGCCCAGGCAGGACTTGCTGCTCCTCCGGAGAGTACCAGGGTATCCAGCCGCGGAAATTCCCGCCGCAGCAACTGCCAGACCAGGCCGAACCGCAGCGCGACGCCCTCCATTGCTGCATGCACCACATCCTCCGCGGTGCTTGCAAGACTGAGTCCGGCAATCAGCCCCGAGGAGTCGGTGCGCCACCGCGTGCTCCTCTCACCACCGAAGAAGGGCAGCACGAGAAGGCCGCTGCTGCCGGGGGGCCTCGCGGCCAGTCGCTCCTGCAGCAACTGCTCCTCGCCCAGCGCAAGGTTTCTGCGGCACCAATCGTACAGGTTTCCGGCGTCGCTGAAGGCTCCGCCCATGATGGGATAGCGCCGGTCCAGACGATAGCACCAGAGTTCCGGCGGGATGCGGATGGAATCGGCCTCCCACAGCACCCGGATGGCGCCAGACGTGCCCAGATTGATGGCGCAGCGCGTATCCGCGGCACACCCGCTGCCCAGGTTGCTGGCGGCGCCGTCACCAATTGCCGGCATCCAATCCGCCGCGGCCAACCCGGGCCATCGCTCTTGCCACGGGCCAAGAAGGCGCCCCAGCGGCCTATCCAGATCCACGAGGGGCGGAAGGTTGCACTCCTCGAGGCCGCAGTAGGCCGTCAGCCTTCGGTCCCACGTACATGTATGCTGGTTGAAGAGGCCCGTTCCGGAGGCCATGGAGATCGAGGTCGCCTGGGTTCCGGTCAGCCGTTGCAGCACGAAATCCGCGGGAGAGAGCCAGCGCTGCACCCGCGCAAAGATCTCCGGCTGAGCCTGCCGCATCCATAGCAGTCGGGAGGGGTAGTAGCTGGGATGCGGTGCACATCCCGTAACCGCGTGAAGCCGCTCCGCGCCCATCTCGCGCGCCAATTGCCCGGCCTGGTCCGCGGCCCGCATGTCCGCCCAGGTGATGACGGGAGTTACCGCCCTGCCTTCGGCATCCACTCCCACGCTGCTATGCCAGAAGCTGCAGCATCCGACGGCCAGCACATTCCCAAGGTCTAGCGCGTCCAGCCTCTCGGCCAGCCCGTCCAAACAGCGAACTACACAGTCGAAGAGCAGATCGGCATCGAACTGATGCGCGCCGACAGGCTCCGTCTGCGGTTTCCAGGATATCTGGCAGCGCGCCCCGGGAATGGGTGCGGCCGAGCGATCGAATGCGATGGCCCTCGCCGAGGAGGTGCCCAGGTCCAGCGCGACAACCACTTCGGCCGACAATTCAGGACTCGATGACGGCTTTCATGCGCCGCAGGCCCTCCTCGATGTTGGCATCGGAGGTGGCATAGCTCAGCCGGATGTACTCCTGGTCCTCCAGGCGCCTGCCGAAGCAAGTGCGCGGCAGTACGGCTACGTTCGCGCGCTCAAGCAGCAGCTCGCACAGGGCATTCGCGTCCTTCAGGCCAAGCCTTGCGCATGCCCCGGTCACGTTTGGAAAGACGTAGAACGCTCCGCGAGGCATCACGCACGATACGCCTTCAATCCCGTTGAGCAGCTCGGTGATACGCGCGGCACGGCGCGCGAAGGCCGCGGTCATGGCGCGGGATTCCTCCTGCGGACCAGTCAGCGCGGCGTATGCGGCCCGTTGCGTGGGGACGGAAGTGCAGGAGTGGATATTGGTTTCGATCTTGGCCATCATGGCAGCCAGGTCGGGCCGGCACACGGCATAGCCAATACGCCAGCCGGTCATGGCGTAGGTCTTCGAGAAGCCGTCTACCACCACGGTGCGCTGGTCCATACCCGGGATGCTGAAGATGGAGGCAAATGGATCGCTGAAGACAATCTGAGAGTAGACTTCGTCGGTTATCACCCATAGATTGTTCTCCATCGCGATCCTGGCGATAGCCTCCATGTCCTGGGCGAGCAGCATGCCGCCGGTGGGGTTCTGCGGGCTGTTAAGCACAATGACTCGGGTGCGAGGCGTAACCAGCGCGGCCAGCTCCTTGACATCGTAGCACCAGGCGTTCTCCTCGCGCAGGCGCGCCGGCACGCTTCGCGCTCCAATCCAGTCCGCGATAGATTCATAGATGGGGTAGCCAGGCGATGGGTAGATCACCTCGTCCCCCGGGTTCACCAGAGCCATCATCGCGGCGAAGATGGCAGGCTTGGCGCCAGGAGCAACAACCACCATCTCCGGAGTTACGCGGATGCCGCGGGTCCTGGTCATTACATCGGCAATGGCGGCGCGGAGCTCGGGACGCCCGGCGCTCGGGCCGTAGTGGGTGTAGTTCTCGTCGAGTGCCGTCTTGCAGGCTTGCTTTATGTAGTCTGGAGTCTCGAAATCCCAGGCCGAAGGAGATGATGTCCCGCCCCTCCTCCTTCAGGCGATTGACCCGCGCAAGGACATCGAAGGCGGTCTCGGTGCCGAGCCACTGCATGCGTTCGGCGAGTTTGAGGGGCACGGACGAAGTTGTCGCGGACATGTGAGGGTATCTCCCGTGCGCGCGGTACCTCTTCGTCGAGGTAATCCGCGAAAGGTCATGGCTGCTTGTCCGCACCGAACGTCTGCCAGGATTCAGCCCGACCTGTTGCGAATAGTAGATTGATGTGCGCGGGATTGTCAAGCGCTGGTACGGAGGGTGCCCTCCTGCGCAAGACCATGCCTTCAGCATCCTCAGTGGCAAAGTGACCGAGTGCTGTTGAACAGCACTGCCCTCTCTCCCGCCCCCGCCCCGTGATTTGACTTCAGCGGCCGTCTCGCGCTATACTTTTCGGTCATTCGCAAGTCAACAGACGCGACGGTTGAGCTTGGCCCGATCGGCCAATGGGCAGGTCGGGCGTTATTTCGCCGGTATGCATCGGCGCGCGGGGTCCAGGCTTCGTGTTTGAGAGTCTCTCCGAAAAGCTGCAGGGCGTCTTCGCCAGGCTGCGCGGCAGCGCACGCCTGACGGAGCAGGACGTTGCCGAGGCGCTGCGCGAGGTGCGTATCGCGCTGCTCGAAGCCGACGTGCACTTCCGGGTCGTTAAGGAGTTTCTGGCCCGAGTGAAGGAGCGCGCCGCCGGGCAAGAGGTGCTGGGCACGCTCACAGGTGCGCAGACGGTCATCAAGATCGTCCACGATGAACTGGTGCAGATGCTCGGTGGCGAGGCGACCGCGCTCGCCTTTGCGGAGAAGCCCCCCACCGTACTGATGCTCTGTGGCCTGCAGGGCTCCGGGAAGACCACCACCTGCGCGAAGCTGGGTGCCTGGATGCGAAGGCAGGGCCGAAATCCGCTGCTTGTGGCATGCGACATCTACCGCCCCGCCGCTGTGAAGCAGCTTCAGGTGCTTGGCGAGCAGCTGAAGATGCCGGTCTATACTGGCGCCGCGGGAGAGAAACCGCCCGCCATCGCCATGGCTGCCCGGCGCCACGCCGGCGCGCACGGCAACGACGTGGTCATACTGGATACCGCCGGCCGCCTGCACATAGACGACGCCATGATGCAGGAGCTGGAGCAGATACAGAGCACCGTCACACCCACCGAGACGCTCCTGGTGGTAGATGCGATGACGGGCCAGGACGCGGTGAACTTCGCCCAGGAGTTCGGAAGGCGCCTGAGCGTGAACGGCCTGGTGATGACCAAGCTGGACGGGGACGCCCGAGGCGGCGCCGCTCTCTCCGTACGCTCGGTTACCGGCATCCCCATTAAGTTTGTGGGCGTGGGCGAGAAGTTGGACGCCCTGGATAGCTTCCACCCGGATCGGATGGCATCGCGTATTCTGGGGATGGGTGATGTGCTCTCCCTCATCGAGAGGGCGGAGCAGGCCCTGGATGCAGATAAGGCCGCCGAACTGGAGCGGCACCTGCGTGAGAATCGGTTTGACCTGAACGACTTCCTGGAACAGCTGCAGCAGATGCGGCGCATGGGTCCCCTGGACAGCATTGTCAAGATGCTGCCTGGAATGGGCCACCTGCGTGATGTTCAAGTGGACGAGCGCGCGCTTGCCCGTCAGGAAGCCATCGTTCGATCCATGACGCCGGAAGAGCGCGGCGACCCTGGTCTGCTGAACGGCAGCCGTAAACGGCGCGTTGCTCTCGGCAGTGGCGTGACCGTTGCCGAGGTCAACCAGTTTCTCAAGCAGTTTGAGGCGATGCGACAGATGATCCGGCAGATGCTTGGTACGGAGGCCGCGTTGAAGAAGAAGCGACGCGGTAAACTGGCGCTGTTTCGAAGATGAGTTGGTATGATCGCCGGAATCGGCACGAGTGAGCTAGCTACGCAGATCTGGAGGAGAGAGAGTTGGCAGTCAGGATACGCCTGCGGCGCATGGGTTCCCGCGGAAAGCCCGTGTACCGAATAGTTGTGGCTAACAGCACCAGCCCACGCGATGGGCGCTTCATCGAGACCATCGGACGGTACGATCCTTGCGCGGATACCGTGGAGGTGAATGCGGATCGGGCCGCCTATTGGCTGGGCTGCGGCGCGCAGCCATCGGATACGGCGCGTGCGCTGCTGAAGTCGAAGGGCATCGAGGCGGGCACGCCCGCGGGCAAGGCCTCCGAG
>CAZGLN010000040.1:3573-19430 GCA_964526545.1 uncultured Chthonomonadales bacterium | reverse complement strand
GTGCGCTTCTTCGCGGCCTTGATCTTGGCGCGGAGCGCCTCCTCCTCCACCTTGCGGCGCCGGCGAATCTCCTTTGCACGAATGCGCATGCGTACCCCCTCGCGCCCGGCAGATGAATGTGGCAACCCGCTGCCAGGCCTCAGGCCGAGAGTATAGCCAATGGGCGATACCCGAGTCAAATGGCGCCCGACGGTCAAGCCCGAAGCATCGCGAGCCGTGGATAAGTAGATGCGGATGCATTGCGCAGGGTGCCGCCGGGTGGTATACTTCGGCGGCTTTCCGGGCGGTCCCAACTGCCCGGCTGGGCGCCTTGTGTGCGCCACGCCCGCGGACCATGGCGGGCGCTTCCCGCTCCGGGTAGGTCCGGAGCCAGAGACCGAGGGAGGAAGAGAGATTTGCGGCATTACGAAGCGATGTACATCGTGGACCCGGAGACCACGGACGAAGAGCTGGACGTCATCATGGAGAAGTACAAGAAAGTGGTGACGGACATGGGCGGAGTCGTGGGTGAAACGGGCAAGTGGGAAGTGGGACGTCGCCGCATGGCCTACGAGATTGAGGGCCGGCGCGAGGGCATCTATATCCTCATGAACTTCGAGGGTCCTCAAGAGGTCCCACCGGAACTTGAGCGCGTCTTCCGCATCAGCGACGACGTCATTCGGCACATCGTGGTTCGAACAGACGAGGACGAGGAGTAGCCCTTCCCCGTTGGAGGGCTCCGCACCACTGTTTCGGAGGCGCCAGTCATGTTGAACCGCATCTGCCTGGTCGGCCGGCTCGTGGCCGACCCAGAAACGCGCCGTACAAGCAATGACATCCTCATCGCGACATTCCGCATCGCGGTGGACCGTCCGACGCGCAACCGCGAGACCGGCGATAAGGAGACGGACTTCATCAACATCGTGGCGTTCCGCCAGACCGCCGATTTCGTCTCCCAGTACATCCATAAGGGCAGGCTCGTCTCGGTGGACGGGAGGCTGCAGATACGAAACTACACCACGCAGGACGGACAGAAGCGCACGGTCGCCGAGGTCGTCGCGGACAGCGTGCAGGGTCTGGACCGCGCGCGCGATCCCGAGGGGGTCGGCTATCCGCCGGCGCCCACGGCACCACCGATGGATGAGCCTGTTCCCGATGACAGCGTGGATGATCCATTCGACGGAGAGTAACACACCTCTCCCGCAAGCATTTTCACAAAGAGGCCTACTTGATGACTACTGAAGAGAACGCTGCAATCACAGAGTCGACGCCCGAACCGGTGGCTGCTGCCGAGACCGTAGCGGAGCCAACCGCGGCAGCGGAAGCTCCCGCGCCGGAAGCCGCCGCTCCAACCGAAGCGGACCGCCCGCGCCCGCAGACCCCTTCCGATCGTCCAGCGGAACGCACCTACGGCGATCGCTCCGCCGGACCCTCCGGTCCGCGCAGGAGGCAGCAGGGCAAGTACCGCCAGCGCAGGCGCAAAGTGTGCACGTTCTGCGTGGAAAAGGTGGATAAGCTCGACTGGAAGAACATTCAGAAACTGCGCAAGTTCCAGACTGAGCGAGGCAAGATTGTCTCCCGACGCACTAGCGGCACGTGCGCGCGGCACCAGCGCCAGGTGACTACCGCCATCCACCGGGCACGACACATGGCGCTTCTGCCATACGTGGCGGAATAGCCGGTCCGCCGGCCTTGGCAGTCCCGAGCGGAGACGCCTCACTGCAGTCGCGGTGCGGAACCTCCGCTCGATTGCTCTTATCGTATTCGCGCTAACGGGACCTATGGGAATGACCTCACATACCGCAGCCACCAACCTGGATGACCTCGCCGACCTGCGTCAGCTCGACCAGAAAGGCATGTTCGACCTGGTCACGCGCTTTCCCCAGCAGTGCCGAGAAGCCGCACGCATTGGCTCCGAGCTGCCGGAGGAGTTTCGGCCGAATAGACCCGTCCTGAGCATCGTTGTCAGCGGTCTCGGAGGCTCCGCCATCGGCGGAGACATGCTCCGCTGCCTGCTCGAGGAGTACGGCGACGTGCCGTGCGTGGTCAACCGAGACTACGGCCTGCCTGGCTTCGTCGGCAAGGAGACCCTGGTGCTCGCGGCCTCCTACTCCGGCAACACCGAGGAGACCCTCGCCGCCTACGACCAGGCGCGCGAGCGACGGGCGCAGATCGTGTGCATCACCAGCGGCGGAGAGCTGGCGAAGCGCGCGGAGCGGGATGGGGTGCTGGTCTGCCGCATACCGGGCGGTCAGCCGCCGCGTGCATCCACGGGCTACCTCTTCTTCCCCGCGCTAGCGCTGCTGATGCGGCGAGGCATGTTCGACCGCGACCTCCGTCCCGACATCGAGGAGACCCTGGACGTGCTGGCTCGGCTCCGCGTGGAGTGCGACCCGGAGACGCCCACCGAGCGCAACCACGCCAAGCAGCTCGCCCTCGCGCTGCACAACCGTATTCCCATCATCTACGGCTCCCAGGGATACCGCGGCACGGTGGCAGTGCGCTGGAAGTGCCAGTTCAATGAGAACGCGAAAGTGCACTCCTTCGCGAATGTGCTCCCGGAAATGAACCACAACGAGATTCTCGCGTGGACCCTCGCATCCCGGCAGGCGCCGGCATGGTCCGTGGTGTTTCTGCGCGAGCCCGAGGAGAAGTCCTCTTCATCGCGCATCGCGCGGCGCGTGGAGATCACCCGCGCGATAATCGGCGAGGCCGCCGAGCACCACGACGTCTGGGCGGTCGGACACTCCATGCTCGCCCGCATGTTCAGCCTGCTCTACCTTGGCGACTTCGTCTCGGTCTATGCCGCACTGCTCCAGCGCACCGATCCCACGGACATCAGCGGCATTGACCGCCTAAAGGCCGAGCTGGCTGCCTCTGGTCCGGCAAGTACCTAGTCGAGGTCGCGCGACGTGCCGCTCCACGATAAGCACTTCACCCGCGAGGAGGCGCGGCGCTGGCTGCCCGAACTCCGTGCTCGATTTGAGCGCGCGCGCTCTCTCTTTGGGCAGCTAGCAACGCTTCGGCAAGCCTACGAAGCGGTCCAGCGCAAGGTCCGGTCGAATGGGCATGCGGTGGGATGCGTGGATTTTGAGGGACCTACCGAGGAGCTTCGCGCGCTTCTGGCCGATATCGCCGATGCGGGCATCCAGATCAAGGATATTGCCCGGGGTCTGGTGGATTTCCCCGCCCTGCGTGATGGACAGGAAGTCTATCTCTGCTGGGAGTATGGCGAGGAGGATATCCTCTACTGGCATGAGGTTGACGCAGGTTATGCAGGGCGTCAGCCGCTGGACCCTGAATAGGAATCCGTTAGGAGGCCGTGGAAGTCTGAAAGACGCCGGTCATGCCAAGGACCGCGCATCGGAGGAACTGCACTGAACACCCTGTACGACATTCCAGAGGTCGCAGCACTCGTCGAACCCGGCCAGGAGCTTCCAGCAGGTGGGCTTGGCGCCGGCCACTTCAGCTTCCAGCTCGATGGAGGTTTCGGGAGGTGGCGGCTCGGGCCGGGCCTTATCGGCCGCGACGCCCCAAGTCCCGCCGGGCGTTTCCATCTCTGGGTTGAGCAGGCGGGCGGCACCGCCCTTCACACGCTAGCCACTATCGCGGACGAGCGCTATCCGTGGGGCGCGCGACTCGCAGCGCCCGCTGTCCATCGCCAGCTCTTTCCGCTTACGTGGGCGGAATATCCGGACAGCGAGTTGGGCGTGCGCCTGGAATGCCTTCTGTTTTCGCCCGTCATCGTGGGTGCGCACCGCGAGAGCAGCCAGCCCATCTACGTGATGGCCTGGCGCGTGCACAACCCCTCACCCGAGCCGCTCCAGGCCGCGATGATGCTCACCTGGGCCTATGGCTGGCCGGACCCGGTGCATGGAGCGGTCTTCGATTTTCAGCACGACAACCTCTGCCTGACCGGCTCCCTCGGCAAGCTGGATCGGTACAACCGCCAGGCGGTGGCCGTGCCGGACCTGCACTACATTGGCATCTACAAGCAGGGCATCGAGCCTTGGGACGTCTCCTCGGATGGCACGGCCCTCCTGGCCGATTTCGCCGAGGATGGAGAGCTGGATCCGGCAGTTGCCCGCGGAGATACGCAGGGCGTCGCCGCCTGGGTGAAGTTCGCCCTCGCCCCCGGCGAGACCAAGGAAGTGCCCTTTATCGTGGTCTGGCACTTTCCTTTCTATGATGCCGGACCGCTGGCGGGCAAGCCCAGGTACTACACCCAGTACCTCGGCAAGCGCAGGCCGGATAACGCCGTTGTATGGCTGGCTGAGCAGGCGGTGCAGCACTACGGAGGAGGTTCGCCCAACTACCACTACTGGCTGCAGCGCATTGCCGATTGGCACACCGCGGTGCTGGCAGATAAGTCCGCGACTCCTGAGCAGCATGGCGCCGCCATCAATCGGCTTGCCGCCATCCTCCGGGCCGATACCGTCTGGTCCGACGATGGACACTTCGCGCTTACCGGCCCCGATTCCGTGGAGAACCAGGCCGTGCGTGAGCTCCTCACCTACGACCTCCCGTTCGGCATCCTGTGGCCGCGCATTGCCGCGGCACTTAACGGCTAGCCCGGCACGGCCGCTCCCTCGTCGGTTGCCATGCCAGCACCTGGTGTCAGCATACGCCCCTACGGGCCAGGGGACTCCCGGCAGCTGCTGGATGCATACCGCGAGGCGACGGGTGCCGTGCCCCATGGCTTCCCGCCGGACGAGGAAGAGCTGCACGCGGCACTTAGCACCTCGCACCCGCAGATTGCCGATCTCCGCTGCCTGGTTGCAGAGAGGGACGGGATAGCCAAGGCCTTCGTTCTCCTCGGCAAGCTGCGTGAGCATCATGCCTGGCTTGGCGCGGCGGCTGGCGAAGGAGTCTGCCTCGGCCCATTCTCGCGCAATGATGATGACTTCGCGGATGATGACTTCGCGGCCCACCTGCTGCAGGAGGCGCATGCGCATCTGCGCGGCAGCGGCTCGGAGCTGCGCTGGGCAGGCCTCCCGCTCGAAGATCCGCTCCTGCCCTTCTACAATGCCGGGTTCAACGGCATATCGGACCAGATGCCTAGGCTCCTGGCACTGCTGACTCGGAGCGGCTTTCGCGTGCGCTATCGAGAGCTCAATCTCGAGTGGAACGGCATACCGCAGGCAGCAGCCGACATCCCGTCCCACGTCACTGCACAGGTCGAGCAGGAGGATGCGCACGTAACGCGCATCACCCTCGCTTCCGCGGCCGAGAGTCTTGGCTACTGCCGGGTGAGCATGGTCTGTCCAAGCCGGGGCCGAAATCCTCTGGGGGCCGACGTGGGATATGTCTGCGGACTGGGAGTGAAGGAGACCTACCGCGGTGCCGGATGGGGCCGTGTACTGATGAGGCTTGGCATGGGTCGCCTGCTGGAGATGGGCGCGAAGCGCATATGGCTGACCACGGGCGCCCACAACCACACGGCGCAATCGCTCTACTACTCGCTGGGATTCACCGTGGTGGATTCCTGCGTCACGCTGGCGCGAAACATTTGAAACCAACAGGCCCAAATGCCTGATCGGAGAGAACGATGACTGGTGGCAGCCTGTACCATCTGGCGCAATTGCGGGATGCCCGCAGCCGCCGCGCCTCGAGCTATGACCGCACCGGCGGCAACCGCGACTTTGTGGAGATTGAGCCCGGCGCAAACGTCTGCATCGCCGATCTGGCGGGCCCCGGCTGCGTGAGGCACATCTGGATGACTATCGGCGGCGACGAGCCGGCGCTTGGTCGGCGCGTGGTGCTTCGCATGTATTGGGACGACGAGGAATCCCCGAGCGTCGAGGTTCCGTTGACGGATTTCTTCGGCATGGGCTTCGGGCTCTTCCGCGAGTTCGTGAGCGCTCCCCTGCAGATGAGCCCCGGACGCGGCCGTGCGATGAACTGCTGGTTTTCCATGCCATTCGCCACGCGGGCTCGGATGGAAGTGGAGAACCAGGGAGAGATTGCGCATCCTCTCTACTTCTACATTGACTATGAAGAGCTGCCCATGCTTCCGCCCGCAACGGCCTACTTCCACGCGCAATGGCGCCGCCAGAACCCCACGGACGGCTGGATGCCTCCCTCCGAGCGTGAGCGGCTGCAGCAGGACATCTGGAGCGTGTGGCAGAGCGAGCAGGCCCTCAACAAGACCGGCGCGGGTAACTATGTCCTCCTGGAGGCCGCCGGCAGAGGGCACTATGTGGGATGCAACCTTCACATAGATGTCTTCGAACGGCAGGTGAACGACTGGTACGGCGAGGGCGACGACATGATCTTCATAGACGGCGCCTCGGAGCCCACTCTCCACGGTACCGGCACCGAGGACTACTTCTGCATGGCCTACTGCCCGCAGCGCGAGAATTGCGCCCCGTACCACGGCCTGATCCTCTACTCAGGCAAGCCGGACTGGCCCTGGGCGGGCAAGAACTCGATGTACCGCTACCACATCGAGGATCCCATCCACTTCCACGAGTCCATTCGGGTAACCATCGAGCACGGCCACGGCAACAAGCTCTCAAATGACTACAGCAGCACGGCCTACTGGTACCAGTTGGAGCCGCATGCCCCCTTCCCGCCGCTGCCGCCGGTTGCGCTTCGCCTTCCCAGGTAGCGAGGGAGAGATGCTCTAGGAACCGTCCCTGTGGGCCTACCAGCCGTAGCGCTCAGGCCCCCAGGGACGGTCCACGGTCTCCTGCTTAAGCAGCCTCAGCGTGCGGCTCGGCACGTCGCCGTAGACAACTATTCCCGGCCCCACGCAGGTATAACTGCCGATCTTCGCACCGGGCTGCGTGATGACATTGACCCCCGTGCGCGAAAAGTCGCCGAAGTACGTGGCATTCGCGCCGGACCGCGGCCGCTCACGGCGGCTCTTGACCACGTGCGTGGCATCCAGATCGTCAAAGCGGAGCGTGCCGCACACCGTGGCCGCGCCGATATCCACCGATTGGCCCACCACACCGGAGATCTCGCAGTAGTGCCAAAGATAGGCGCCGTCGAACATCACGCCGTCTACCTCCGCGCCGTGGCCCACCACGCAGTCGTTGCCGATGACTGTACCGGAACCAACCAGGCAATAGTCGCTTATGCGGCACCGATCGCCGACCACCGCGTGACCTTCAAAGATGGCCCCATTCTCGATGCGCGTATGCGCGCCCACTATCAGGTTGCCGCGCACCACCACGCGCCTGCCAATGGTCGAGCCTTCACCCAGCCGCACGTAGCCGTCAATCTCCGCACTCTCATGGATGCTTGCTCCGTGCCCCACGGTTGTGGCATCCAGCGCGCGAGTCAAGTCAGCGCAGGCGAGCTTGTTGGCCTCCAGGATGTGCCACGGCTTATCCATATCCACCACGGGCGCCTGCGACTCAACCGCCGCGACGCCCGGCGCATAGTCGTTCAGGGTCTGGGCGAGATCTGCTTCGAGGGCAGGCATCCCGCCTACCGGCACGCTGCGAAGCAACCCCGGGTTGGCCTCCAGCACCGGCAGGATGTCGCGACGCAGCGCGAAGACCCCGCTCAGCCGGTGCTCGCAATCGGCATCGTGCCCCACTGTCTTCAGCGTGCCCTCGCTGCCGAGCCGCACACCGATCCATTCCTGCGCGGTGCCGGGCGGCGCCACATCCCATAGCGCCGCGGCCGGCGCACCCTCCATCAGAGCTGCCAACACGCGCGCTAGGTTAGAGGCGTCGGTCGCCACGTCGCCATAGACCACGAGCGCCCGCTCCGCCTCTGTATGGCGCCAGGCCTCCAAAAGCCCGTGAGCCGTGCCTGCCGCGGGCCCCGCATCCACGAAGTCCAGCCGCCCCTCTTCCGCGAGACCGAGGAGGGCGTGCCGAATGGAGCCGGCGTGCGCTCCCACGGTCACCACAATCCGTGCGATTCCGAGCCCTCGCAACTGCCGGGCTATGCGCAGCACGTTCGGTGTGTTCGCCACCGAGGTAGCGCACTTGTTGCGGACTTCATTGTAGGGCCAGAAGCGGCTGCCCGCGCCGGCCGCGATTATGACGCCGATAGTGTCGTGCATAAGGGATGCCGTGCGAGCCTTGAGAGGGGTTCTATGCCTGCGCAGTCAGGATTTCGCCTGCGCCTGCCTGCGCCGCGCCGCCCAGCGCGTCGTTCACCGCGCGGAGAATGTCCTCGGGACGCCTGCTCCTCGCGTTCAATATGCCCTGGCCCCGCAAGGATAGTGGTGTAACAATCGGCATCTCGCGAATCAATGGACGATCGGACTCGCGAATGGCGCGGACCGCTTCATCGCCGCTGCCGTCCGGCAGGTCCGAGAGCAGGAGCACGGCTTCCGGGACGTAGACGCGCAAGAGCCTGCAGGCTTCCTGCAGCGACCCGGCACTGTAGGTCCGGTGTCCCGCATCCTGCGCCGCGAGCTCAAGCGCCACGCGCTGTCTGCCTTGGGAGGAGACTAAGAGCAGGGTTGCCATGATGGTATGCATTTCTTCTCCGTCGTCCGATACTCCTGCCGGCAGACCGGCTCATCAGGCGGGCGGAGCGTCCTGGTTAGATGCCTCAACAGGCAGTTCGTGCCGCTCGCTCCATTCGTTCCAGGACCCGTCATAGTTTGTCCAGTTCTGCTTGCCCAGTATCGAGAGCGCGAAGAGGAGGTTCGTTGCGGCCACTCCGCCATTGCAGTAGGCTACGACTCGTCTCGCGTCCAACGCTCCTGCTGCGCCGAGCAGACCCGCCAGCTCCTCGTCGCTGCGAAACGTGCCGTCCTCGTTAACCACGCGTTCACGCGGAAGCGAGCGGGCCCCAGGGATGTGGCCGCCCCGGCTCCCTCGCCGCACCGCCCCACTGTACTGCGCCGTATCGCGCGCATCCAGAAGGACCGTCCCGGGATCGCCCAGCATGGCGGCAACATCCTCGGCTTCTACACGCAATTCCGGCCGCGGCCGCGCCGTGAATCGCCTCGGCGGATTGCTTGCCGTGCCTGTCTCCACGGGCCTACCCTCCGCAAGCCACCTGCGCCAGCCTCCATCCAGCACGCGCACATCGTCGTGACCGCAGCACCTAAGCGCCCACCACACCCGCGTGGCGAACTGCGAGGAAGGATGATCGTCGTAGGCCACCACGGCCACGCCCTCCCCTATGCCGCACGCGCCAAATACGCTCTCCAGCTGTGCGAAGCTGGCTAGTTGCGCCGGCACGGGATTCTCCGCGTCCACGATGTCGCGGGTCCAATCCACGAATATGGCGCCAGGAATGTGGCCCTCCGCGTACACGTCCGGCAGTCCCACATACTCGGCCCTCTGCACGCCATTCGCATCGGTCTCCACCCTCACCTCGCCCCGCACGTCCAGCAGAACCAGTTGCGGGTTACCAAGAAGCGGCTCAATCTCCGACGGTTTGGCCAGATGTTTGGCACGTTGTGAGGGTATCATCGCGTCTACCTGTTCAGACCGAGCGTTTCGCGGCCTATAATCCCCTAGTATTGTTACCTAATCCGTTGCTGTTTTCGGCGGAAAACTGCCGTTACCGAGGAAGCCGTGCAATCGCGAGTTTGGGCAGAGATAGACCAGGCGGCCATCCGCGGCAATCTGAGCGCGATCCGCAGATACGTGGGACTGCGAACCCAGGTGATGGCCGTGGTCAAGGCCAATGCGTACGGTCACGGCATCGTGGAGGTGGTGCGCGCGGCGTCCGAAGCCGGCATCGAATGGTTCGGCGTGGCCACCGTGGATGAGGGCATCGTGGTTCGGCGCGTGGCACCCACATCCAACATCGTACTCCTCTCACCCATGAGCCCGGATGCCGCCGGCGAAATACTCGACCGCAGGCTGATACCCCTTATCTCGGATCTGGAACAGGCGCGCGCCATCAGCACGGTGGCACACCGAATGCGCGGCGGCGCGCAGATACACCTCGAAGTGGATACGGGCATGGGCCGATCGGGAGTGCCCGCGGACCAGGCCGAGGCGGTGGCCGCCATCCTCGGCCGCATGTCCTCCATCCTGCTGCGCGGGGTGGCCACGCACTTCTCCGCGGCCGACGACGACCCGGACTTCACGCAGCGGCAGATTCAGTGCTTTCAGCAGGTGGCAATGGGCGTGGATTGGGTTGGGGTAGCCATTGACTATGTGCACGCCGCCAACAGCGCCGCGTTGATGCGGTTTCCGGAGGCACGGTTCAATATGGTGCGGCCCGGTCTGCTGGTTTACGGCATCGTGCCGCCGGTTCCCGAGGACGTGGAGCGCCCCCACGTGCGGCCCGTGCTCACGCTTAAGAGCCGCATCGCCCTCACGCGCAAGGTGCCGCCGGAGACTCCGGTCTCGTACGGCCATACCTTCGTTACGCAGCGCCCTTCGACCCTCGCGACCATACCCGTGGGCTATGGCGATGGCTACCCGAGGGCCCTCGGCAATAGAGGCAGGGTTCTCATAGGCGGCAAGTTTGCGCCCATTGTGGGACATGTGTGCATGGATGTGCTCGTTGCGGACATCACGGACATACCCGAGGCCGCGGCGGGCGACACCGTGGTGCTCATAGGGCAGCAGGGCGACAACTGCATTCGCGTGGAGGAGATCGCTCAGTTGGCTGGCACCACGGAACACGACATCACCACGCGCCTCACGGAACGCGTGCCCCGAATCCCGGCCGCCACGCCTTCCAGCGTGAAGTAGAAGATGATCTCGCCCGAGCAGCGTCTGGCCTTTCGGAACGAAGGCTGCTTCGTTTTGAGGGGATGGTTCACCTCGGAGGAGGTAGAGCGGCTCTGGTCCCACATTGAGCCGTTTGCCGTGGGCCATCAGCAATCGCTGGAATCCAGGGGCTCCGAGGGGATCTCCCGCGCCAACGAAATCCAATTCACCGCCCATCTGGCCGGGCAGAGTCCGGAGATCATGGCGTTCGCTGGCGGCGCGCGCATGGCCCGTTTGGCGTCAAGCCTTCTGGGGGCGGATGCGCGCCTCTATTGGGATCAGGCCGTGATTAAGCACCCGGAGACGCCGCGCGACTTCCCCTGGCATCAGGATAACGGTTACACACCCATTGACCCTGAAGAGTACATAACATGCTGGCTCGCTCTCAGCAGGGCCACGGTGGAGAACGGCTGCATCTGGGTGCTGCCGGGATTGCATCGGCAGGGCACACTGCCGCACATGGATAGTCCTCTGGGAAAGGTCGGATACTCGGGGCCCGAAGCCGGAGTGCCCATTCCGGCGGAGAAGGGGGACCTGGTGGTGTTCTCCTCGCTGCTGCTGCACCGCAGCGGGCCCAACCTCACGGCGGGCGAGGTGCGGCGCGCCTACGTGATGCAGTACTGCCACCTGGATGCGGTGCTTCGCGCGACGGGGCAGCCGCTAACGGATAGGCCCAGGCTCACACAGGAGGGGGTGCCCCTTTTCCCTTGAGGGTCCGCGGCGTTCCGCATCTGGCAGGCGCGGAAACCAGAGCGACTTGTCGGATTCATGCACGAGCGCTACCTCGCCATGCGGCAGCGCGGCCATGCCCCGAGGCGTTGCTATGCGCCGCCTGCCATCGCCCCTCCACACGGTTATCAGAGCGCCCTCCGGGCTGAACACATAGACACCGCTGTTACGGTTGGTGCTTACCCACAGCCGGTCCGCGGCATCCACCAGCACGTAGAGCGGCTCTTTCATGTTCTCCATCAGGCTCTCGTACAGCCTGTAGGTGCCCAGGCTGTCCCTCGCATAGACTGCCAGCCGGTTGCGGCCCGAGTCGGCCACGAAGAGGCGTCCGCGAGAGTTCAACGCAACTTTCATCGGCTGCCGCAGCTCTCCTGTGCCGATGATCACGGCGTTGCGGCCTTCCGTATCGAAGACCTGCACCCGGTCATTGCCTGTATCCGCCACGAAGATTCGGCCGTCCTTGCCGACCGCGATGCCCATCGGCCGCATTAGCTCGCCAGGCCCGGAGCCCAAGGGCATGCGAATGTCGCGCTCCACCTCCAGGGAGCCGTTCTGCACCAGCACGCCCGGCCGCGGATCTCTCACATCGCCCCAATGGAGGGTGTAGACGCGCCCATCCGGCCCCGATGTCATGTCGAAGGCGCCCAACAGAGCCGGCACTTGCGGTCCCGCCGGTCGAAGGTCCCGGCCGTCCTGCCGGCAGATTAGCTGCCGGTCGCTTGCGGCATCCCGAACAAGCAAACGGCCGTCATTCAGCGCGACTACCGACCAGGGTTGCACCATGCGCGTCGGCTGGCTCCGTGCGGCTCCCGCCGCGCCAGGAGCGCTGAACAGGACGACGGGCACCAGGCATGCGGCGATCATCTGCTCAGGGCCGCACCTTCGGCTCGGCGTAGTAGCTGGCCGGCACGGATTCCGCGTCGGATATCTCCGCGATCACCTTCCACCCGCCGGACTCACGGAAGAGCACAAGCTGCACAAGCTTCTCGCCGTCGCCCGTTTTTCGCGGCGGCTCCGTCAAGAAGCTGAGACACGCCGTGCGCGCGCCGAGAAACTCCAGCGTGCCCTGATCAACCGAGGCCAGTGCGTTGGTGGTGAGCCTCTTGCGCGTCTCCTCGTCCAGCTTGGCCGCCCTCACGCGTTTGGCCACCTCGGCGAGCATGGCTGTGCTCTGCTTCTCGTCGCGAGTGCGCACTACGCCGTCGCGGATAACCGTAAGGGGAAATCGGCACACGCGCGCGTAGGTCTCGGAGTCGCCCTCTATGCTCGCCATGAAGTACTGCAGCGCCACGGCGCGCACCACATCCTCCGCCCTGCGCTCCGCCTGGCTGCCAACCTGAGCCACCACCGCGCCAGCCGCCAGACCGACGGCCAGCGCCAGCCCCAGAGTCTTCACCATCCTGATCCGCTCCTTCATCCACCGCCTAGCCCGTGCCATACAGCCGATCGCCGAAATCACCCAGTCCCGGCAGAATGAACTTGCGCGCATTCAGCTCTCGGTCGAGAGCGGCCGTGTAGATGTGTACATCGGGCGCCTCGGCCTCCAGCGCGCGCACACCCTCCGGGGCGGCCACAATGCAGAGAAGACACACCCTCGCTGCGCCGCCCTCGCGCACGGAGCGTACAGCCCGAATAGCCGTTCCACCGGTCGCCAACATCGGATCCACCACGAATACCGTTCGGCCCTGGAGGGGAGGCAGCTTGCAGTAGTAGGAGTTGGCCACGGCGGTGGTCTCGTCACGCTCCATGCCGATGTATCCCACCGAGACATCGGGAAAGAGCTCCACGATGCTGTCCAGCATGCTGAGGCCGGCTCGCAGTATGGGCACGACCACGATCTCTTCGTCCAGGACGGGCGACCACATCTCCTGCAGCGGAGTCTGGATGCTTAGGCTCGCAGTGCGCAGGTCCCGGCTGGCTTCAAAGGCGAGCAGTGAGGCCAGCTTTCGTGCCAGAGTCCGAAACAGCGCGGGCTTCGTGCTGGAGTCGCGCAGATGCGTCAGATAGTGCGCCACCACCGGATGATTGACGACGGTGATCGGCATGCCGGCCCTCGCCCGCTAACCCACCGGCTCCGCAAAGATGCGGCGCAGCTCCACCTCCTGATCGGCACGTACCAGCGCAATCACGGCGTCGCCTACTTCAAAGCAGGTGTCCGGCCCCGGAATCATGCCGTGTTCATCTCGCACGAGGGAGATGATGAGCGCCTCCTCCGGCATCGCGAGCTGCATAATCTTCGCGCCCAACACCGGCGATTTCGGCCCGATCTCCACTTCGACAATCTCGATGTTGCCCCGCCGCAATGCCGCGAGCGGAATGACCTCGCCCGTCTCGATCTCCTGCTCAAGCAGATTGTAGATAATCTTCGTGGACGAGACGGTGGCATCTATCCCGAGACGATGGAAGAGCGCCTCGTTGCGCGGATCGTTGATACGCGCGATCGTGCGCGGTACGTTGAACTTCATTTTCGCCATCTGGCAGATGACGAGGTTGTCGTCGTCCTCGCCGGTAACCGCGATCACCACATCCGCGCGTCCTACGCCCGCCTCCTCCAGGAGGCGCACCTCGGAGCCGTCTCCCTGCATCACCATCTCGCCGAGCTCCTCGCTGATGGCCCTCGCCTTGGCGCGATCTTTCTCCATCAGCAGAAGCTCATGGCCGCTATTTGAAAGGGCCTTGGCAAGGTAGTAACCTACGTTGCCGCCGCCAACGATCACGATGTACATGGCTTTCCCAGTAGGCAGAGTGCGGAGAACTACACGTTCTGCTCGATGTAGTCTCGGTTGTAGTCCTTCTCGATGGCCCAGCGCTGCTCCACCATGAAATCGCGCAGCAGGCCGGCAAGCACCGTCGTACCGCAGATGGTAACGATTCCCATGGCGCGATAGGCATCGGCCCGGATGGGATCGTTGATGCGCGTGATGACTCGCGGCACGCGGAAGACCTCCTTGGCCATCTGCGCGGCAAGGATATTGCGATTGTCGCCCTGCGTCACGGAGATGAAGACATCGCAGTTCTCGATCCCAGCACGCTTCAGCACGTCCTCATCGAGTCCGTTGCCGATGACCCGCTGCCCCTTGAAACGTGTGCCCAGCCGGCGGAATGCCTCGCTCTGGGTGTCTATCACCGTAACGTTGTGTCCTTCGCGGTACATCAGCCGTGCCGTAGCGGACCCAACTCGGCCGCAGCCAAGAATGATTATGTTCATGCTTCACTTCTCGCCTTTTCGTGTTCGGAGTGGAAGGGCCTACTCTCTGTTCGCGTCGGTGGGCGCACCGCATCCCGCCTGCCTGCCGATGATCACATCGCACGGCGCGCGATCGAGCAGGGCCAACACCATATCCATCAGCTCGTTTCGCGCCAGCAGATCCCACGGGAGGCTGATGACCAGATGCGAGGCATGGTGCGTGCGGACAACCTGCAGGAGACCTTCCACCGTGTCACGCACACGCTCCACGTGCACGGATGCATTGACCCCATGGCTTCGAGCACTCTTCGTGCCTGCCTCTATCATCTCGTTCAGGCGTGCCTCGGCCTCCGGCAGGGGTGCCGTCAGCGGCTGGTTGCGCGCCACCGTCAGCAGCCCAACTAGATGCACCCGTGATCGGACTTCCCGCGCGACGCTGGCAGCAATGGTAACGGCGTAGTCCACATCCAGACCCACCATCAGCGGTACAAGAATGGCGCCGGCGGCGGCCGCGACATCGGTGGCTCCCGAGGCCGCCTCCGTGTCCAGCCGCAACGAAGCCCTCGCCTCCTCCACCGTGGCCGCGATCGGCATGGCGGAACGGACTCCAGGTACCGTGCGGCACACATCCAGCACTTCCTTGGGCAGCGCCGCCATTACGATTCTCGAGCCAGCCGCCTGGATATCCTTAATGGCCTCCAGGAAGGTCTTGGCTCCCTCCTCGGAGACCTCCTCGAGCGCACTGCAGTCAATGATGATGCCCGATGGGTAGTTCTCAAGCAGCAGGTTGGCCGCCGCGCGGATGGTTGCCCAGTGGTTCTTGAGCAGCCGGCCCTCCAACCGCACCATATCGTCTTTGGTGGATACTATCATGGTGGATTAACCCGCCTGAGTATGGCACTGGCCCTGCACGATGTCAACGCGTACCGCGGCCGACGGGCAGGTACAATGGGCAACCCCAGGCCGCGTGCTTCCACGCCTTGATGGAGATCGCCGTGCCGAACTACCCGATGAACGGGAGGGCCATCCTCCTGAATACCGACGACGATGTGGCCGTGGCGGTTCGTGCCCTCGCCGTTGGAGACACGCTGGAGTGGGAAGGCGGGTCCTGCACTGTCCAGGCGCCAATTCCCGCGGGCCACAAGCTGGCTGTCCGCGCCGTGGAGATTGGCGAGCCCGTGCGCAAATACGGCCAGATTATCGGTTATGCGCTTCAGCGGATTGCGCCGGGAGACTGGGTACACACACACAACCTCGGACATGGGCCGGCTCGGCGCGAACCCCATCGAGACGATCACGCGCGCCACGGGGTG
>CAZGLN010000040.1:0-3563 GCA_964526545.1 uncultured Chthonomonadales bacterium | reverse complement strand
ACCTCCGCCACCCGCCCGTACCGGCGGAAGAGCGCACGTTTCTCGGTTACAGCAATCCGTCTGGCCGCGCGGGCACGCGAAACTACCTCGCTCTAATCTCGACTGTAAACTGCTCCGCCGACACTGTGCATCTGATCGCGCAGCGCCTGCGTTCCGAAGTCCTGCCCGATTTCCCGAATGTGGATGGCGTGGCGGTCGTTGCCCACGGCACGGGATGCGGCATGCAGTTGGGCGGCAAGGAGTACCGCCTGCTGCAGCGCTGCCTCGCCGGCATCGCGAACCATCCCAATGTGGCGGCAGCGCTCTTTGTGGGTCTGGGATGCGAGGTGAATCAGCCGACCGACCTCCTTCGTAACGAGCAGATTCTCGCTCCCCGAGTCAGCGCCGGAGCAAGCAAGCCCACGGCGCACGCCCTTACCATCCAGCAGGCCGGCGGCGTGCGGAAGGCGGTGCAAGCCGCGATGGACCAGGCGCTGCCGCTGTTTCGTCATGCAAACGCAAGGCGAAGAGTTGCTTTCCCAATAGCGCATCTCGCCATCGGCACGAACTGCGGCGGGTCGGATGGCAACTCCGGCATCACGGCCAACCCGGCGCTCGGCCTGGCCGGCGACCGATTCGTGGCGCATGGAGCGACCTGGGTCCTGGCGGAGACAACGGAAACATACGGCGCGGAGCATCTGCTCACTCGCCGGGCCGTCAACCGGGAGATCGGCGAGAAGCTGCTCTCCCACATTCGCTGGTGGGAGGACTATGTGGCTGCGTTTGGCGCCAGCATAGACAACAACCCCGCTCCTGGCAACAAGGAGGGCGGTCTGACCACCATCTACGAGAAATCACTCGGAGCCGTGGCCAAGAGCGGCAGCACGCCGCTCCGCGCGGTATATGAGTTCGCCGAGCCGGTGCGGGAGCCGGGGCTCTGCTTCATGGATACGCCCGGCCTGGACAATGTCTCGGTTACGGGCCTCGTGTGCGGTGGATGCAACCTGGTGGCCTTCACCACCGGCCGCGGCTCGTGTCTCGGGTTCAAGCCCACGCCCGTGCTCAAAGTCGCCACTAACTCGGCTCTCTACGAGCACATGCCTGACGATATGGATGTGGACGCGGGAGTCATCTTGCACGGGGTGCCAATGCGGGAGGTCGCCGACACTCTCTTCGAGGAGCTGATCGCGGTCGCCTCGGGCAAGCAGACAAAGAGCGAGGCGCAGGGCCTCGGCGACTTCACGTTCACTCCCTGGGCGTTGGGGCCAGTACTGTAGGGCCCATCTAGTCTGGTGCAGAGAGCGGTTCGATTGCCGGGAGGCGAAGAGAGTGCGCGCTGAAAGCCGAGATGCCGTGCTGCCCACCACGTTCCTCGCGGCGCCAGGCCTATCACGGATCCTGGGGCTTGAGGTACTGCTCGCAACCGAGACGTTCCAGATTACGGGCAGCTTCAAGTTCCGCGCCGCGCACAATGTGGCGCGCTCCGTGCCGCACCCGCTCATCATCACGGCCTCATCGGGAAACTTCGGCCAGGCGCTGGCCTGCGCGTGCGCCATGCATGGCAAGCGGTGTATTGTGGTCATGCCGCACACCTCGGCCCGGGTAAAGGTGGAGGCCGTGAGCGGATACGGGGCCGAAGTAGATTTGATTGACACGCGCGCTATCTCGCGCGCGGCGCGTGTGGCCGAACTTGCCCGGCAGCATTCGGAGGCATACGTAGCAAGCGCCTACGATGACGCGCTGGTCATCGAGGGAAACGCCTCGCTTGGTCGCGAGCTCGCCGCCCGGGCTTCCGATTTCGATCTGGTTGTGGCTCCCATCGGCGGCGGCGGGCTCACCGCAGGGATTCTGCGCGGCCTCCGTGCAGCCGGGTGCCCCTCCCCTCTCTATGCCGCGGAGCCCCTGCTGGGCAACGACGCCGCACGCTCCTTGCGCGAAGGGAGAATCGTGGCGAACGAGACGGAGCCTGCCACCCTCGCGGATGGAGCCCGGACGCTCTCCGTAGGCAAGCTGAACTGGGAGATACTCCGCGACGGTCTGGCCGGAGTCATCGAAGTTCCCGAGGAGAGCATCGCGCGGGCCGTTCGGCTGCTCTTCCTGCATGCCAACCTCAAGGCGGAGCCCACGGGCGCGCTTGCGATAGGCGCCCTGCTCGCCTCCCCCGATCGGTTCGCCAACCAGCGGGTGTGCTGTGTGATTAGCGGAGGCAACGTGGATCCCGCGCTCTATGCGGATCTGATTGCGTGATCAGTCCTCGGTCCGCGGGCATTCGGGGCCTATCCGCGCCCCCGTCCTGAGCCGGAATACGACTTCTCCAGTGGCTAGGTAGGTCGCCCTTCGAGCAGATCGGCGTTGACAATCCTCGGCTTTCGGTCTACAATCCTGCAAGTGAAGACGACAACACACCGATGGATGGCCGCTGGCCGTCCATCGTTCTGTTTGTTTAGCCGGGTGGATACGAGCAGGTTCTGCTGCTCGGGGGAACTGGGCAATGGCCAACATCGTGGTTGTGGGCGCGCAGTGGGGCGACGAAGCGAAGGGCAAGATAGTTGACTATCTGGCGGAGCACGCGGGCGCCGTGGTGCGCTACGGCGGAGGGAGCAACGCGGGCCACACGGTTACGCTTCGCGGTGAGACGTACAAGTTCCACCTGGTGCCCTGCGGCGTGCTGCATCCGCACGTTACCTGTGTCATCGCCGATGGCGTGGTGGTGGATCCCTCGGTCCTCGTGAAGGAGATTGAGGGACTTATTGCTCGCGGCGTCTCCGTTGAGAACCTGAAGATCTCCAACAATGCCCATGTCATCCTTCCGTACCACCGCCTCATTGATCAGCTGGACGAGACGCTGAAGGGCGGCAGCGCAATCGGCACCACCGGCAGGGGCATCGGCCCGGTCTACGCGGATAAGGCGGCTCGCGTGGGTATCCGAATGCACGAGCTGGTGAACCCCGAACGGTTTGCCGCGCGGCTGAAGGTTCAGCTGGACGCCAAGAATAAGCTCCTGACCCGCGTCTACGAGACCCAGGCCCTGGATTACGACGCCATTCTGGAGGAGTACAACGCCTACGCCGAGAAGCTCCGCCCCTTTGTGTGCGATACCTTCCCCATCGTCGGCGCGGCGGCGCGCAACGGCCGCGGCGTGGTCTTCGAGGGAGCCCAGGGCACGCTTCTGGATCTGGACCTGGGAACGTATCCCTACGTGACCTCCTCCCACCCGATTGCGGGAGGCGCGTGCCTTGGCACGGGGATTGGTCCCACGGCAATTGATCAGGTAATCGGAGTTGCCAAGAGCTACACCACGCGCGTGGGTGCCGGTGCGTTTCCCACGGAGCTGACGGATGCAACCGGCGATGCCATCCGCGAGAAGGGCCGAGAATACGGCACAACTACCGGTCGGCCGCGCCGGTGCGGCTGGCTGGACAGCGTAGTGCTTCGTTACTCCGCCCAGATTAACGGCCTCAGCGCGCTCTCCCTTGGGCATCTGGATGTGCTCAGCGGTATTGATCCCGTGAAGATCTGCGTGGCCTACCGGGCCGGCGACACCGAGCTGCTGAAGCGGCTGATCCGCCTGATCGGCACGCTGC
>CAZGLN010000039.1:3628-19588 GCA_964526545.1 uncultured Chthonomonadales bacterium | reverse complement strand
CCCGCCACGAGGAGAACCCACGATGACCCAGACCAGCGCCATTGGCGCGCCGATCAAGCGACACCTGTGGACCGTCTTTCTCGTCGGACTGATTACCGGCCTAGTGTGGACCTTCCTCATCTTCCCGCGACTAGCCGGCCTGGAGCAGGTCTTCGACCTCAACGGTTTCGGCCAGATCGCCGAGAACATCCACCAGGGCAAGGGATTCAGCGGCCCAGACGGTCCCACCGTTCTGCGAGCACCGCTCTACTCCTACCTCATGGCGGGTCTCTTCGCGGTGTTCGGGTTTGATCCGGCCAATCGCGAGGCCTCCTACTGGCCCGTGCTTGTACTGCACTGCATCCTCTTCGCCTTCACCTGTGTCCTGGCCTATCTTATCGGCACCCGCCTGTTCGGACCTCGAAGCGGCCTGACCGCTGCTGTCCTCTGCGCCATCTGGCCACAGACACTCCGGTATGTTGCCACCATAGATGTGGAACTGCTGGTGATGTTTCTTACGGCGCTAGTCGCCCACACCACCCTCAGGCTCTACCTCGAACCCACCATCAAGAACGGTCTACTGGCAGGTCTGGCCCTCGCGCTCTCGGTTCTTGCCAAGCCGATGCCGCTCTTCTATCCTCTGGTGCTGGCGGGTCTCCTCGTAGTCCGGGCGCGGCACGGCGTCGTGCTGACGAACGTGTTCCATACGCGCGCGCCGCTTCCCGTCCTGCCGTTTCTGGCGGTGATTGCAGTGATGGCAGCGCTGATTGCGCCGTGGATGGTGCGCAATCACATCATCTCCGGCGGCAAGTTCCGCGGCATCAACAGCACCGCGCCGGGCAACTTCCTGCGGGGTTACGTAAACATGCAGCCGAAATACTGGCTGCTGCGCGAAGTGTTCAAGTTCAACAACGATATGGAGTGCAATCTCTTCGAGAACCGGTTGATGCGCGAACACGGCTTCATCTGGTTCGAGTTCCGCGATGGACAGTGGCACACCACGCCCATGCCCCTGGAGCGGGAGATTGAGCGCGACCGTGTCGAAGCCAAAATCGCCAAGCAGATGGTGCGCGAAGACCCGCTGCGGTTCCTTCAGAAGTGGTTTATCCAGCTCTTCACCTTCTGGTATCTGGTGGAGACTCCGGGCCGCAGCCTCATTGTTGGCTTCTTTGCCCTGCTTGCCCTGAGCACGGCTCTCCTCGCGACAGCGGATGCCCGCAGACGGTCCATTCCTGTCGCGCCCATCTGGGCCATCATTCTCTATACCAACATGATGTACGCGGTCTTCATCTCGTTCGGCCGGTTCTCCATGCCCCTCTATGCAACGCTGCTTGTACTCAGCGGGCACGGCTTCTGCCTGCTGTGGGACAGGTTGAGGCGTGCGCCACGAGAAACGGAAGCGGCACCGGCGGCATGACGTTACTCTCGCAGTGCGATTAGCAGGTCGGGGAGCCTTCAGGCGAAATGCCTATCCTTCCGAAAGTTGGCAGGAAGTCGTGGTCCATGCGCCTGCTCATTGCGTGGCTCTACGGCGCGCTGACACTTGGCGCCGTGACCATGGTCTATCCCTTCCTGCTGATGCTCTCAACCTCGGTTACGAGCAGCACCGACACCAACGAGTTCCGCCTCTGGCCACGCTATCTAACCGATACCGACGCCCTCTTCGCCAAATACGTGGACGATAAGTACGCGGGCGATCTCGAGCGAATAAACGATCTCTACGGAGCCGCGTTCTCCAAGCTGGACCAGGTGCGGCCGCTTGCGGATGCCAATTCTGCAGCCAATCGGCGGCTTGCCGCACTCTGGGGAGACTTCCGTGCCACGCTGCCGCTGGACTTTCAGGAGACGCTCTTCCGAGGATACGGCAGCCATCCAAGCCAACTGAGCCTCCGGTACCGTGAGTTCGTTCGCCGCCTGTTCGGAGGCGATATCGCGCTCCTCAACAAGGTCTACATTGAGGAGAACGAGACATTCAGCACGGTCTATCCGCCGCTGGAGCGGCCGGCCAAGCGGAATTGGGCCCCGGATACCAGCCGCAAAATGCAGGACTTTCTGGAGTGGAAGGCCGTCCTGCCGCCGCAGGTTCTTCTGGTCGTTGGTGCCGAGCCGCTCTTCGGCAAATTCCTGCGCGAGGATGTGGCGGAGTACGGAGGGAGCGCGGAGAAGGCCGCCAGGGTGTGGGGAAAGCCCGGCAAGCCGTTCCACTTTGCGCAGGTCGAGCTTCAGGAGACGCCCCCGGCCGACCCGCTGCAGCGCCGCGATTGGGTGCGCTTTGTGCGCACTGTGCTGCCCTTCCGCTACCTTGCCCTGCCTCCGGAAGCCGCAACACCGTGGCGCTCCTTCTTGAGTGCGCGGTATAAGTCGGTTGCCGCTCTGAATGCCGCGCACAACGCCTCCTACTCTGCCTTCGGAGACATTCCGCTGCCACGCAGGCTTCCAGATACCGGCCGCATCGTGGTGGACTGGGGCGATTTCGTGGCGAACGCCGTGCCGGAACGCCTGCTGCGCATAGACACACCGGAACTGCGCTGGCGCAAGTATCTCAAGGAGCAGGAGCCCTCCCTGGCCGGTGCGCGCCCACCCTACCACCTGGAGGACACCCTGCATGTGCTCTCCCAGGCGGGTGCGCTCCGCAAGGACTACCTCCTGCGCAACTACCGTCTCGTCATTGATTACATTCTGCTGCACGGCAGGGCCGTGTGGGTTACCGCCGTATTCTGTGCGTTGGCCATTCTAACCACGCTCATCGTCAATCCCATGTGCGCCTACGCGCTCTCGCGGTACTCGCTTCCCTATGCCTACCGTGTACTGCTCTTCCTGCTTGCCACGATGGCCTTCCCCGCGGAAGTCGCGATGATTCCCAACTTCCTGCTCCTCAAGCAGCTCGGACTGCTCAATACGTTCTGGGCGCTCATCCTTCCCGGCGTGGCCAACGGCTTCTCCATCTTTCTGCTCAAAGGCTTCTTCGACAGCCTGCCTCGCGAACTCTACGAGGCGGGCACACTGGACGGCGCCAGCGAGACGCGCATGTTCCGCCAGATCACGCTGCCGCTCTCCAAACCGATCTTCGCGGTCATCGCCCTCCAGGCATTCACGGGCGCCTACGGAGCGTTCATGTTCGCCTTCCTGGTGTGCCAGGATCCGCGGATGTGGACTATCATGGTGTGGCTCTACGAGCTGCAAATCGCGAATCCGCAGTACATCATGATGGCGGCCCTGGCCGTTGCCGCAATACCCACGCTGCTGGTCTTTGTCTTCGCGCAGAACGTCATCATGCGCGGCATCATTCTGCCCAGTTACAAATAGCCCGCAGGCTGCATCGGAGAGAAGCTGATGGCACTCGAGGCGTTGTCGCTACTTCGCGAGCTGGTCTCCTTGCCTGGCGCCCCGGGCGCCGAGGATCAGGTTCGCAAGACCCTGCAGAACTACCTCGAGGAACTGGGCATACCCTCCTCGGTGGATGCGCGAGGAAACCTGCTTGCGTGTGTTGGACCGATGGGGACGGAGTGCGATGCCGCGCGCATCGTTGTAACGGCGCATATGGATGAACTCGCACTGATGGTTTCGCAGGTGGAACACACCGGAGTTATCCACGTCACGCCCATGGGCGGCCTTCCCGCGTGGAAATGGGGCGAACAGCCGGTGGAGATCTGGTCCGAGACGGGCCCCATACTCGGCGCCATCTCGTTTGGATCCATCCACACGGAGTCAAAGTACTCTGCGGCCCATGCGCTCCGCGGAGAGCCCATCACATGGGAGATGTGCCGCGTGCTCACGGGCTGCTCGGCGACGGAGCTGGCACAACAGGGAGTGCGCCCCGGATGCCGCGTTACGCTGGCGCGCAGTCGGCGCGCGATCGAGAGCATGGAAGACCTGGTGGCCGGCTACTTTCTGGACGACCGGGCCGACCTGGTGGCCTGGCTGCTGGCGCTCGCGCAGCTCCGGAATTCCGCGCTTAGCGAACCCGTGCTCTTCGCGGCCACTGCCTCCGAGGAGACCGGAGGAGAGGGCGCTCTCTTCCTGCTCCATGGCCGCCGCGCCGAAGTCTGCATTGCGCTTGAAATCGGCCCAAGCGTTCCGGAGAGCCCCTTCTGGCCCGACGAGAGGCCCACCATCTGGGTGAACGATGGTTTCAGCGCGATGACGGCGGCGGATGGAGACCTGCTCGCCGAGATTTGCCGCGGCCTGGGATATGAGCCCCATTGGCAAGCGCTCAGCCGAGGCGGATCGGATGCGAGCTGCGCGGCAGCCGTCGGTCTCTGTGCGCGTCCCATCACCCTCGGATTGGGTGTAGAGAGCTCGCACGGTTTCGAGATCATGCATCGCAACGCGCCGGAGAGGCTTGCGGAACTTCTCATAGCCCTGCTCTCCAGGCTGGCCCGCGCCGAGGCGCTCCTTGCATGAGGAACCTCGTACGCAGCGGCGTTCAGGGTATTGTTTTACGGCAATAAACAACCCCAAAGGAGGGCGTACCCGATGGCTTACGAAGGGCGAGCTGCAATCCTCAACAACCCCGGCGAGCCGGCCGTGGTCGAGACGCTGTTGATAGACCCGCCGGGCCCAGGCGAGGTGCTGGTGAAGCTGGCCGCAAGCGGTGTGTGCCACACGGACCTGACCGTAAAGGTGCTCAGCGGCAATGGCATGCCCTTCCCCATCGTCCTCGGACACGAGGGGGCCGGCACTATCGTGGAGGTTGGTGAGGGTGTGCAGCACCTGGCGCCCGGGGATCCGGTTGTCATCGCCTACCGCGCCCCGTGCGGGCAGTGTCCGGCCTGCCGGCGCGGCGACCCACGGCACTGCTATATGGCGCTTCGGCCGAAACCAAGACTGAAGAGAAAGCGCGATGGGGCCGTCTGTTCCCAGGTGCTTCGCTGCGGAACCTTCAGTGAGTACACGGTGGTGCACAGCGCGGCCGCCATCAAGATGCCAGCCGAGATGCCCCTCGACAAGGCCTGCCTCATTGCCTGCGGAGTCATCACGGGAGTAGGCGCCACCATGAACACCGTTCGCGTGTTCCCCGGCGCGAGCGTAGCGGTGGTGGGCTGCGGGGGAGTTGGACTCTCGGTCATCCAGGGTGCGCGCCTGCAGCACGCCCGGCAGATCATCGCGGTGGATGTGAATCCGGTGAAGCTGGAGTGGGCGCGCCGGTTCGGGGCTACCGACGTCGTGAATGCGCGGGATGGGGATCCCGTCGCCGCGGTTCGCGGACTTGTGAAAGACGACTGGCCCGGCTACGAGGGCGGAGTGGACTTCGCGTTCGAGGCGACCGGCCGCATGGAGTGCATCGAGCAGTGCGTGCGCATGGTGAACTACAACGGCACGGCAGTTACCATCGGGTTCCCCGCCTCTACCGATGAGGTAACTCTGAACGTGGGGAACATGGATACGGGCGTCTATTGGAACAAGGTTAACCTCAGCGTGTGCCACTGCGGCGATGCGCTGCCCTCCACCGACTTCCCATTGATGGCGCAGCTCTATCTGCAGGGCAAGCTCGACCTGGACAGCATGGTTACGCGTACCATCACGCTGGATCAGGTGGAAGAGGCTTTCCACGCCATGGAGCACGAGAACGTCATCCGCAGTGTGATCCTCTTCTAGTTCCGCGCTGGCGTGGAGGGCGCGGCAGCCGCACTCGGGCCAGGAGCAAACGCAATGCAGATAGACCTGAAAGACCGTGTCGCGGTGGTTACCGGAGCGGGCCGCGGCATTGGCCGAACCATCGCCCTCACTCTCCGCGACGAGGGAGCGCGGGTTGTGGGGCTCGATTGTGATCAGGACAACCTGCGATCGCTGGCGGACGAGATCGGCCCCTCGGGCAGGACTGCTGTGTGCGATGTCCGAAGCCGCGAACAGGTCCAGCACGCCGTGGAGTCCGTCATTCATGAGTACCAACGTCTCGATATCGTGGTGAACAATGCGGGCGTGGGCCCCATGGGTCCCGTGGAGACACTATCTGAGGAGCACTGGGACGCCAACCTGGACGTCAACCTGAAGGGTGTGTTCCTGATGTGCCAGGCGGTTATCCCCCAGATGAAGAGGCAGCGGTCTGGCCGCATCATCAACGCGGCCTCGTTTGCGGCCATCATACCGAGCCTCAACTCGGCAGCCTACGCCGCATCGAAAGCGGGGGTGTATGCGCTCACTCGGGTGCTGGCCGGAGAACTGGGACCCTGGAACATCACGGTCAACTGCTACGCCCCCGGCATGATTCCCACCGAGCTCAACCACTTCACCGAGCTGCCGGCCGAGCGCCAGACAAAACTGCTGGACACGCTGACACTGCGCCGCTGGGGCGAAGCCAGGGATGTCGCCAACCTCGTGTGCTTCCTCGCGAGCGATCTGGCAGGCTACATCACCGGTACCATGATTGACTGCAGCGGAGGCAAGCTCGCCACCCAGATACCGCGCCTGGCCTATGACGCGGCGGGCATCCAGTTCGAGATCTAGCGGGTCGGCCGCCGGAGCCGCTCACCGCGGCGACTAGCGCCGGCGGCATGCTTTTCGATGTATTTAGCCTGCATGCATCTCTGAAGCTGTGAGGACGAGACAGCCTCGCAACAGCCCCTAAATACGCGCGGCAATCCAGTCGCGACCGCGCTGGAAGTCCACCACGTCCATCTCGAGCACGCAGGGCAATTGCGCAAAGACGGGATTCTCCAGCAGCCTGAGAAGCCCCACGTTGATGGTTCCGTAGCCCGGAGGGGCATGGCGGTCCCGGCCGGAGCCGGCTGGGTACTGGGCGTCATTGAGATGCAGCGCCGCCAAATAGGGGATTAGGCCCAGCTCCGAGAGCTCCTCCGCAAGTCGCTCCGGCGCGTCGGCGGACGAGAGATCCATGGTCGAGACGTGGAGATGGCAGGTGTCCAGCACGATGCCAATCTGGTCCGGTGGAAGGCCTACTCCGCGCAGCAGCCTCGCAATCTCCTGCGGTGATTTGGCCAGCTCGGAGCCTTCCGCGCCGTTCTCTATTAGCAGCCTTGCGCCAGGCTTTAGCTTCGCGACCGCCTCCCCAAGCTTCCTCGCTGCCAGCTCCAGCGCGGCATCCAGACTGTCGTGCCCCTTCTGGTAGCCTACGTGGAAGCAGACTCCGGCAAGCCCCAGCTCCGCCGCGAGGTTGGCGTCGCCGGCGAGTGCACTCACGGAGCCGTTCCGCAGGCGCGGGTCCTGGGAGGCGAGGTTGGTCAGCAAGGACGCGTGGGCAATGCCCCAGACATCGCCCCTGGAAGCTAAGAACGCCGCGCGATCCTCCTCGTCGGGCACGCCCTCCCTCGAGAGGCGTGTCGGCGCGCGCAGAATGGTCTGGAAGATGTGCACATCCAGCGCATGCATCTCGCGCGGCACATTGGCCAACGGGGGATCAATGTGCGGCCCCAACCTGCGAATATCCATTGACGGTACGACCTTTCCGGCGCAACCTGGCGTTCACCGCGCCGTGTCTCACAGCCAAAGGCAGTCTGACCGCCCAGGACCCCGCGGCGTCAATGCGGAGAGCATACCCCCAGACGCCTGCGGTCTCTCTCGCTGTTGCCGGTGGCGAATCCTCAGGCCGGCGCACAATTCTGGCAGACTTCACGTATCCGTTCGGCCGCGTACGCAAAGTTCGACCACGGCACGTCCGGCGGGATCAGATGGTCAAAGGCAGGTATGTACCTGCCCGACCGGCACATCTTTGCTGCCCGCTCCACCTCGCCATCCACGGCCCCACGGCCCCGCGCGAGCGCCCGCTTGTCCAGCCCGCCCATGATGCCCAGGGTTGGGTACTGCTCGCGGTAGCGCAGCACGTCGCAGCCCGCCTGCACCTCGAACGGGAACATCATGTTGATGCCGTGCCGCATCATAACGGGCACCAGGTGCCGCACATCGCCATCGCTATCCACCGAGACGATACGCGCGCCGGCTTCGCGAGCGAAGGCAGCGATTCGGTCGTAGCACGGCATCATGAAACGCTCCATCATGCCCGGAGAGATGAGCGAGCCTTGGCGGCCGGCCATATCCTCCCAGATGTGAATGTGGTCTATGCGAACCTCTGCCGCGACGCGCATCCACAACGCGATCCAGACACTCGTGAGATGCTGCATGATGTCGGCAATCAGGTCTGGCTGTTCGCTGAAGCCATAGAGGAGGCCCTCGGCCCCCATGAGATCGCGCACGGTGCCGAATACGCCCCAAGGGAACCAACCCACCTGAACCGCCTCGCCCGTGCGGGCCAGGCGATCGCGGAAGGCAGGCCAGTTCTCCAGGACTCGCGTCGGGTCATCCACGCGGAAGCGCTCCGCGCGCAGCTGCTCCCAGTCTTCGCGAGTCTGCACGGGATGGCGGATGAACTCCGGCATGGAGTGACCGTCACGGCGGTTGCGCATCACGATACCGCGGAAGTCACGGCTGATCACGAAGCGCTCGTCTTCCTCCAGTATTTCCGACGCGAAGTACGGCCACGGTCCATGCTCGATGGCCGGCAAAGCGAACGAGAGGTCGTACTGAAGCTCACGCGCCGGGTCGAGATCCGGTCTTCCGGTCTCTTTCCTCCATCGCTCCAGGGTCTCGCCCCATGGATACCATCCCAGGCTCACGCCAAACGGCACTCTGTCCACGGGCTGCCCCAAGAGACAGCGCACCAGCCGCTCGCCCGGCGCCACGCTACACACCCTTCAAGAGGCGGATGTATTCACGGGCAACGCGAAGGTCCTCCATCGCCTCCGCTGCCTCGCATGGCGGCTTTGCCTCGCCACGAATGGCGGCCAGGAAGTTGCTGGCCTGCTGCCGCATGGCATGCACCCAGGGCAGCACCGGCTGCACGCGGGTAGGCTCCACTCCATCCCCGGGATCACGATAGACGGTGAGACGGCCCGCGCGGAACGAGGCAAGCGGTGCAGGCAGCTCAAGCATCAGATAGCCGCGCTCGTAGGCAATGAGCGCCGACTCTTCCCAGTCCACCGTGGTCCGGTACGGAGTCATCTCGATGGTGCCGCAGATGCCGGACTCGCTGCGCGCCGCCAGGAGCACGCCGGAAGGGTCCGCATAGGTTACGGTGTAGGGCTCTCCCAGCAGATGGCGCAGCAGGTTGACCTGGTGGATGTAGTAGTTCACGAAGCCCACGTACGCCTCGTAGGTTGCGGCATCCATATCGGACGCCGGCGGATCGAACTCCAGCGGAGGCATAGGCTCGTTGGTGCCGATGAGGCCCGTGAATCCCCCCGCCACCCAGTCACCCGCCGGCATCAGAATGCGCACATAGCGAAGTTTGCCAAGTTCACCCGTGGCGTTGAGCTCATCCATCACCCTGCGCGCGTGCATGGTGGCGGGGTCACTGCGTTTGTGATAGCCCACCATGTGCCAGGTGCCGCTGGCGGCCAGCGCTTGCAGAATCCGCTCGCCCTGCTCAATGGAGCCCGCCAGGGGCTTCTCGGTGAAGAGAGGCACCCCCGCCTTGAGAAGCTCCGGCACGAGCGTGCCGTGGCGCGTGAAGGGTTGGGAGGCCACAATGCCATCCAGCTCTTCGTGAGCCAGCAGCTCCACGTGCGAGCGATAGGTGCGCGGAATGTTGTATCGCCGCGCTACTTCTCGTCCCAGTCCCTCGCGCACTTCGGCGAGGGCCACCACCTCGCACTCCGGCAGAGTGGCGTAGTTGCGCAGGTGGGCGCACTGCCCCATGCCGCCCACCCCGACGAATCCAATCCGTATCCGGTCCATGGGTCTCCCCTGTGCGTCCGCTCTTGATCTTGTTGCCGCTCCTCGGCGGCCGTCCTGCATTTCAGAGCGGCCTCGCGTGGTTCCTGCACCGATGCCGCCGGGTTCTTCAGGTTTGTGGTCCGGGCCCGGGTGTGGGTTTTCGTTCGCCTACCTGGTCCAGCAGACGTGTGCTGATGGCTGCGATTCGCAACGCCGACTCGACTGTCATATAGTAGACAAATACATACATATCCTGTATACTGAGAGAGCCATGGACTTCGTGCATCTTCACGTCCACACGCCTTACAGCTTCCTGGATGGCGCGACGGATATTGAGCCGCTGGTGCGCCATGCCGCGAGCATGGGTATGAAGGCGCTCGCGATGACGGACCACAACAGCACCGCGGGAGCAGTGAAGTTCGTTACGACGTGCCGAGCCTATGGACTCCGCCCCATCCTGGGCGCGGAGATTACCATGGAGGATGCCACGCACCTCACCCTGATCGCACGCCACCGGCGCGGCTACGCCAACCTCTGCCGGCTGCTCACCTATGCGCACGCGCACGGAGGCCGCCTGAACCCCATGCTGCCGTGGGCGGCTCTGGGAATCCCGGGGCGGCCGGATTGCGGAAAGCCGCGTGCCCGGGAGCCGCTGGCGCCGCCCGCATGCGATCTGGAGGGCCTCATCTGCCTCACTGGCTGCAGGAGAGGGCTTCTGCCTTCGCTGGTGCGCTCACATCGCTATGAGGAAGCCATGGAGTTCGCCCGCCTTCTGCTCGCCGTGTTCGGCCCGGCCTCTCTCTGGTTCGAGCTGCAGGACGACCTCACCCCGGATTGCGACCGCACCAACCACGCCTTGGCCGAGCTCGCGCAGCACATGGGAGTGGGAGCGGCTGCCACCAACAACGTGCATCATGCCACGCGCGAGGAGTTCATCGGCCACGACGTCCTCCGCTGCATCGCCGCAAAGACCACTCTCAGCCAGCCGCATCCCGAGCGCCCTCTCAACGCGGAACGCTACCTAAAATCGCCCGCGGAGATGCATGCGCTCTTCGCGTGGCTGCCGGGCGCGGTGGAGAGCACCCTGCGCATTGCGGAGCGATGCGAAGCGGCCCTGCCGGAAGGCGAGGAGATTACCCCCGCCTATCCGGTGCCCCCGCGCTTTCTCGAGGGCCTGCGCGCCGCGCAAGCGCAGGAGGAAGCCTCGGCGCCTTCGCCGGCAGCCGATGGTGCCAAGGAAGTCTCGCCCGCCGGGGCCTACCTCCGCTATCTCACCTACAAGGGCGCGCGGGCACGCTACCGAGAGATCACTCCCCGCGTGGAGCAGCGCCTGGAGATGGAGCTCTCCATCATCTGCCAGCTGGGTTTCGCCGACTATTTTCTGATGGTCTGGGACATTGTGCGGTGGGCGCGCAAGCAGGGCATACGCTGCACGGGCCGAGGCTCCGCGGCCGATTCCTGCGTGGCCTACTGCCTCTACCTCACCGATGTGGATGTTATCCGGCGCAATCTCCCCTTCGCGCGCTTCCTGGTGCCTGGCAAGACGCCGGATATTGACATGGATTTTCCCTCGGAGCGCCGCGATGAGGTCTTCCAATACATTGTTGAGCGGTACGGAGCGGACCACGTGGGCATGGTCTGCACCTTCCACACGTTCTGGGCACGCTCCGCCGTGCGCGATATCGGCAAGGTACTGGAACTTCCCGCGGAGGCGCTCAAGTTCTTCTCCGCCAACCTGCACCACTCCGTGCGCGCGGGCAGCATTGCGCAGGCTTTCGAGCGGCATCCCGAGCTGCGTCCATACCTGCACCTGTGTGAGCGTTTCCAGCTGCTCTTCGCTCTCTGCGGGCGCATTGCGGGCTTCCCCCGGCACATCGGCACGCACTCCTCCGGTATCGTCATCAGCCGCGTGCCCCTGGCGGAGCTGGCTCCTCTGCAGCCCTCCGCGCGCGGCCTTACGCGGATATGGACGCTGGACAAGGACGATGCCGAAGTGGTGGGGGCTATCAAGTTCGATGTGCTCTCGCTGGGCATCCTCTCCGTGATTGGTGATTCCGAGCGCAACATCCGCGACATCACGGAGGAGCGCTCCCGGGAGACACATGAAAAGGCGGCCCCTCCCCGCCGCTTCTCCTATGACCGCATCCCCCTGGACGACCCCTCCACCTACCGCATGTTCCGCGCAGGCGCCGCGGTGGGCACCTTCCAGTTCGAGAGTGCCGCGCAGATGAATCTCGCCGTACTCCTGGAACCCGAGCATTTCGAGGACCTGGTGGCCTCCGTCGCTCTCATTCGGCCCGGCCCCATCCGCGGCAACGTGGTATCGCGATTTGTGGCATGCCGCAACGGCTGGGCCCGTGCCGACGTGCTCCACCCCGCCCTGCGCGAGACCCTCGCCAAAACCTACGGCTGCATCGTCTTCCAGGAGCAGGTGAACGACGTTGTGGCGGTGATGACCGGCTGCACCGAGGCGGAGGCCGATAAGTTCCGAAAGAGCCTGACACGCCGTGCCAAGCTCGACTCCATGGACGACGCCCGCGAGGAGTTTGTGCGCAAGGCCATGGCACGTCATCCGGACCTGGACCACGAGCGGGCGCACGCCCTCTTCGACCAGATAGAGGGATGGAGCGGCTACGGCTTCACGGAGGGACACGCCGCCAGCTTCGCGCTCACGGGTTACCGCACCGGCTACCTCTCCGTGCACCACACCGCCCCCGGCATCGACACTCCCACCCTGCTCGGGCTCCACCACACCGCCCCCTACTTCGCGGGAATGATGAATCATCAGCCCATGGGCTACTACACCACCAACACCCTGGCGGGCGAGGCCCGCCGGCGTGGAGTGCGCATTCTGCCCGTGGATATCAACAGCAGCCAGGACAAGAGCTTCGCACCCGATTCGGCCAGCATACGCCTCGGGCTGCGCATTGTCGCCGAACTTCGCGAGGAAGATATCGCCGCCATCCTGCAGGCCCGCGCCGCGGAACCCTTCACGTCCCTGCTCGATTTCTGCGCCCGCGTGCCTCTGCATCGCAACTGCCTGGAGAATCTCCTCCTCTGCGGCGCCTTCGACCTCCTGCACGAGCACCGGCGCGGCGCGCTCTGGAAGCTGGATGAGACCATTGCCATGGCTCTCGCCGCGCGCGCGGCGCAGACCGCCGGCCGGTTGGACCTCGGCGGCGTGCGGGCGATGCGCACCCCCATCGCCTGGGAGATTGAGGACTTCAGCCCCTGGGAGAAGTTTCTCTGGACGTGGCGCATTACCGGCGTGGGGGCGGATTGTCATGCCTTCGCCTACCTGCGCGACAGTCTCCGGCGCTATGGCGTCTTGCCCGTTTACGAGGCGCTCCGCGCCAGGGGAGGAACGCGCGTTACCGTCGCCGGCATGAACGTCCGGCCGCATCGTCCGCCAACACGCAGCGGAGAACCGGTGCTCTTCACGCTGATAGAGGATGAGACCGGCCTCCTGCAGACCACCGTGGCGGGGGAGGCCATCGCGGAATGCACGGGCACCTTCGTCAGTTCGCCCGTGGTGCTGGTTCGCGGGACCATCCAGAAGCGTGGCCAGGGCGTGGTCCTGCTTGCGGAGAGGGCCAAACCGCTTATCATGAGCCAGTTCGCGAGGCAGGCGGAGGCGTTGGACCAGGGACACGTGACCGATGCGCCGGAGATGCGGGTCCGCGTAGCCCATCGTACCGAGACACTGCGCCGATAGACACAGCCTCTACCGGAGACTTCACCTGACGGCAAGCCATGCTGTCCGGCAGGTTTCGGGGCTTGCCAGGCAGAACTGAGACCGCACCCACGCCGCGACGGGAGACGGCCATGCCGGAGACCCTCTACATCATAGATACCTATGCGCAGATATTCCGCGCCTACTATGCCATACGCGGAGGCATGCGCAGCCCCGTAACCAGCGAGCCCACGCACGCGGTCTTCGGCGTCGCCGGGATGCTCTTCAAACTCTTCAACCAGTTTCATCCTCACTACGTGGTCGCCGCCCGCGATACGCCCGGCCCCACCTTCCGCGACATCCTCTACGCCGAGTACAAGGCCACGCGAAGCGCCACGCCGGACGACCTGATCTCCCAGATAGAGCGCGTGTTTGAGCTGGTGGATTGCTTCGGCATTCCCATCATCGGGTATCCCGGTCTCGAGGCCGATGACGTCATCGCCACCATCACCCGCCAGGTTTTGGAGAATCCCGCCTACTCCGACGTCCACATCCGCCTCGTCTCCCGCGACAAGGACCTGGAGCAACTGATCTGCGACCGTGTGGCGCTCTTCGACATCCACACCGATACCACCATTGACGCGGCCACGCTAAAGGAAACAAAGGGCATCGAGCCGCACCAGGTGGTGGACTATCTGGCCCTGCTAGGTGACAAGGTAGACAACGTCCCCGGTGTCCCCGGAGTAGGCGAAAAGACGGCCCAGCAGCTCATCGCGCAGTACGGCTCCATCGAGGGCATCCTAGCGAACCTGGACAACCTGGAAGTACGCGGCGCCGCCAAGATCAAAGCCGCCTTCGAGGCCGCCCGCGAAACCCTGCCGCTCTCGCGGCAGCTCGTAACGCTGCGCTCGGACGCGGATTTTCACTTCTCCCTGGAAGCCGCGCGCGTACGCCCGCTCGATCTCAGCCGGATGCTGACGCTCTTTCAGGAGCTCGGCTTCAACCGCTACCAGGACGAGGCTCGCCGCCTGGTTGCCAGCCAGCGCAACAGCGCCACGGACCTGCCCGCTCCAGCGCCCGAGCCGCCTCAAGCCCCCGCGCAGGCCACCCTCTTCGACATGGAGCCGTCGGGCCAATCCGCTCGCGGCGACTATCGCGCAGTCCTCACGCCCGAAGCGCTCCAGGCCTTGCTTCCGGAGATTCAGCGGGCGGAGATTCTAAGCGTGGACACGGAGACCACCGGATTGGGCCGCGATGCGCTCCTCTGCGGCATCGCGCTGGCATGGAAACCGAAGGAGGCCGTCTACATTCCCACACTCTCGCCCGAGCCCGCGTCGCATATGGACGCCGGATCGGTGCTTGAGATCCTGCGGCCCATCCTGGAGAACCCGGCGGTGCCCAAATGCGGGCACAACCTGAAGTTCGATGCGCGGGTGCTCCTGCGCTATGGCATCCGGCTCCGCGGAGTGGTGTTTGACACCATGCTTGCGGCCGCGCTCGTGGATCCTACTTCTCAAAACCAGAAGCTCGACCACCTGGCGCGCACCTTACTGGGCCATGAGATGATTCCGCTAAGCAGCCTCATCGGCGAGGAGCAGACCAGCAGCAGCATAGACCAGGCACCGCTTGAGCAAGTCACCCAATATGCCGCGGAAGATGCGGACATCGCGCTCCGCCTGCGCCACCACATGGCGCCCACGGTCGAGCAGCTCGGAATGACCCGCCTGCTCACGGAGGTCGAATCACCTCTGAGCGCCGTGCTTGCCCGCATGGAGCACAACGGCATCCTCTGCGACAAGGCCGAACTTGCGCGACAGGGCGAGCTGCTCAAGCTTCGCGCGGAAGAGATTCGGCGGCAGATACTGGAGGCGGCGGGCTGCGACTTCAGCCCGGATTCGCCCAAGCAGCTTGCCGAAGTCCTGTTCGACCGCCTCGGCATGCAGGTGGTGCGCAAGACAAAGACGGGCCGATCCACCGACAACGAGGTACTGGAGACCCTGGCCGCGCTGGAGGACGTGAACGATCCGCGCACGGCGGTCCCGCGCCTGGTGATTGAGTATCGTCAGCTCACCAAGCTTATCTCGACCTATCTCGGATCGCTTGCGGATGCCGTGGATCCCGCCACGGGCCGCATCCATACCACCTTCCACCAGCTCGTAACCGCCACAGGCAGGCTGGCATCCCAGGGTCCGAATCTGCAGAATATCCCTGTACGGACCGAGGTGGGCCGGCAGATTCGCAAGGCGTTCATTGCGCCGCCGGACGGCCTGCTGATATGCGCCGATTACTCGCAGATTGAGCTGAGAGTGCTGGCGCACCTGAGCGAGGACGAGAACCTCGTCCGAGCCTTCCAGGAGGGCCAGGACATTCACGCGGCGGTCGCAGCGCAGGTTTGGGGCGGCACTCCGGAAACCGTTACGCGTGAGCAGCGCGAGAACGCCAAGACGGTGAACTTCGGCATCATCTACGGGGTTACTCCGTACGGCCTCTCGCGGCGCATCGCTGGATTGGACGTGTCGGCGGCAGCCACGCTCATCGAGGAGTACAAGCAGGATGTCGGTGAGGTGCTGTTTGGTTTCAGGTTTGAGCAGTTCTTCGCTGGTACCGGCCGGCAGTTTGGCGAAAGCCGCATGGGTTGG
>CAZGLN010000039.1:0-3618 GCA_964526545.1 uncultured Chthonomonadales bacterium | reverse complement strand
CAGGCCCTCTCCCTCGGCTACGTAACGACTTTCATGGGCCGGCGCCGCGCCATTCCAGAAATCCGCGAATCGCGCGCCAACCGCAGAGCGCTCGGCGAACGCCTGGCCATCAACACGGTGGTTCAGGGCAGCGCCGCGGACCTCATGAAACTGGCCATGGTGCGCGTGCAGGACCGCATAGACAACGAGGGCCTGCCCATGAAGATGCTGCTGCAGATTCACGACGAACTTGTGCTGGAGGCGCCAGCCGCGGAAGCACCCACGCTTGCGCAGGTGGTCCGCCACGAGATGGAGCATGCCCTGGAACTGAAGGTACCGCTAGTCGCGGAGGTAGGCTGCGGGCCCGATTGGTTGACCGCGAAGTAGCGTGCCTGAACCTTACGCTGCAGCGTACGAGAGGCCGGACCTTCTGCGCCGGTCAATCTGATAGACATAGGCCAGCACCTCCGCCACCGCCACGTAGAACTCCGGAGGCACTTCCTGGCCCACCTCAACCTGCCGAAAGAGTGCCCGCGCGAGCGGCGGGTTCTCAACGATAGGCACGCCGTTCTCACCACCGATCTGCCGGATGCGCGCGGCAATGCAGCCCGCGCCCTTTGCCAGCACCACCGGCGCCTGCATAGTAGCGGCATCGTATTTCAGAGCCACGGCATAGTGCGTGGGGTTGGTAACGATGGCATCGGCCTGCGGCACCTTGCTCAGCATGGCCCGCCGAAGCAGCTGCCGAAGCCGCGTGCGCATGCGGCTGCGCATGAGCGGACTGGCTTCCTGTGCCTTGCTCTCCTCCTTCACTTCCTGTTTCGTCATGCGTATGGAGCGCTCGAAACTCCACCGGCCGTACAGATAATCCGCCACGGCCACCACGAAGAGGAAGAGCGTGGTACGCAAGGCGAGCCGGTACACAGTCTCGCCGACCGCCCCAAGCGCGGTCGCCACATCCTGCCGCATGGTCATTACTAGTGAAGGGTAGTCGGCGGAGATGGTGCGCCAGGCAATGCCTAGCACGATGATGCACTTCAACGCTGACTTCGCAAGTTCTACCAACGAGCGCCCTGACGTGAGCCGCTGCAGTCCCGCCAGGGGGTTTATCCGCGTGAAATCAGGCACCAGCGCCCGCGAACCCACGGAGAATCCCGTCTGCGCGCCGTTCACTAGGATTCCCAGCAGCATAGCGGTGAGCACGATGGGCCACAGGGCATGAAAGGCGATGAGCGCAACCTCGCCAAAGAGCAGCACCAGATCATTGGCGGTCAGCGTTTGGCGCTCGCCCAGGCGCGCTAGCGAGGACCGCAAGTAGAGCCTCAGATGGTCGGCCGAGGCGCCGCCGGTGGCATGGAGACAGAGCAGAACGCCGACGAACACGGCCACGGACCCAAGGTCCTGGCTGCGGTGTATACGGCCCCTGCGCTTCAGCTCCTTTCGCTTCTTGGGGGTTGCAGGTTCCGTCCTATCTTCTGCAGGCATAGGCTATCGCACCGCGCGAAGCAGACCCGTGGAGCCCGTGGCAATGGCCGGCAGAATGCTCCCGGCGAAGCTGGCCATCATGGGCAGAACCATGGCCACCGTCAGCAATCCAATGATCACCTTTGCGGGCATGCCCACGATGAAGACGTTCATCTGCGGCATGGTGCGCGCGAGAATAGCGAACGATACATCCACCAGAAGAAGCACCGCCGCAATAGGTATGGCCAACTGGAATGCCAACACGAAGATCCGGCTCACAAGCTCCGCGAAGACTGTGGTCAGTTCTCCATCAAGCTGGGCGGCCGCGGGTCCCACGGCGGCGTAGCTTCCCAGGAGCGTAGCAAGCAGGAAGAGATGCCCATTTGCGATGAGGAAGAGCGCCATCGTCATCTGGCTGAAGAACTGTCCGAGGGCGGAGTTATGCGTCTCGGTGTAGGGATTCAGAATGTTGATGATTCCGAATCCAATCTGGCTGTCCACGAACGCTCCGGCCATCTGAATGGCCGCGAAGCAGAACGCCGCAAGATAGCCCAGGCAGAGACCCACCGCCAGTTCCGCACCGATGCCCCCGAGCAGTGCGAGCAGATCGTGGGGCGGCGTCGTTACGCTATTGCGGATGAGAGGCTGAAGGGCGAACGCCAGGAGGGCGGAGAGCCCAATCTTGGCAGTGCGCGGCACGGCGCGGTTGCCGAAGACCGGCGCGGTAACCATCAACGCCGAGACGCGGGCCAAGGCCAACAAGAACGCCCAGAGCTCAGTGGCGCCGTATACCACGCGTACCTACTCCCCTTAGCCGCTTCAGCGGCCGCCAATCGGGATGTTCTGGAAACTGCGCACCATGTAGTTCACGAGCGTCGCCAGCATCCAGGAGCCGAACAGCGTCAATGCCAGACCGACAGCCAGCAGCTTCGGCACGAAGGTGAGCGTGAACTCCTGAATCATGGTCACCGCCTGCACCACGCTGATGACAACTCCGGCGACAAGGCCGAACATGAGAATGGGTCCTGCCACCTTGAGCACCACCATCAGGAACTCTTGACCAGCCTGCAGCGCTTCCGGTCCCGACATCTAGTTGAACCCCTTCGCAATCGAACCAAGCAGCAGCGTCCACCCATCCGCCAGAACGAAGAGCAGCACCTTGGCGGGCAGGGCGATTATGGTCGGCGGCAGCATCATCATGCCCATGCTCATCATCGTCGAGGCGACCACGATATCAATCACCAGAAACGGCAAGTAGATGTAGAAGCCCATGATGAAGGCGGTCTTCAGCTCGCTGGTGATGAAGGCGGGTACAACCACGCTGATGGGCAGATCCTCCGGCCGCTCCGGCGCGCTCTCGAGCCGTGCCTGGTTGATGAAAAACTGCAGATCCTTGCGGTACGTCTGCCTCACCATGAAGTCCCGCAGCGGGTTGATGGCCCTCTCCGTTGCCTCCTGAAACGTGATCTTGCTGTTGAAGTAGGGCTCCAGCGCGTTCGTATTGATCTCCTGAAACACAGGACGCATGACGAAGAACGTCATGAAGAGCGCCAGACCAACCAGAACCTGGTTCGGCGGGACGTTCGGTATGCCGATGGCGCTGCGCAGCAGCGAGAGCACGATGACTATCCGCGTGAAGCCGGTCATCATGATGAGGATGGAGGGCGCCACGCTCAGGACGGTGAGCAGCAGCATCACCTGAAGCGATGCCGACACATCCTTTGGAGAGGTGGACTGCTCGATTCCCAGGCTGATCCTCGGTACGGCGATTGCCGTCTGAGCGTGAGCCGCGCCGGCCGCCGCGAGAGCGACCGCGCACGCGAGGGCCAATCGCACTGCGTTGTGGTGGGCGACATCGCGAAGCGGCCTGGAGGCGCGGAATATGGGGTTCATCGCTCGCATCGCCTGTAACCGAGGAGCAGTCTTTGACGACGCCTCAGGCAACGGAAGACCTGCGGCCCTGCCGCACGATGGCCTTGCGTGCCGCGCGCAGGGCCTCTTCCAGGTTGTCGGACGAAGCAGAATCCTCGGCGTCCTCTGCCACTGGCAGGCCAAGGTCGCGCCGCGCGCGGTTCATCACGGCCACGAAGTCATCTTCCATGGGCGACTTCTGCGGCTCGAGCTCACTAAGAAGAGTGACCTGCTGTGCAGTGGATGCGATGAGGAGCTGTCGGC
>CAZGLN010000038.1:16705-19763 GCA_964526545.1 uncultured Chthonomonadales bacterium | reverse complement strand
GGGACATCATACTCGTCCTCGATCCGTACGCCGGCGTGTGCTATTCGGCGGCATCCCATCTACAATTGGTCGTCCAAGTCCCGCCAGGTTCCCATGGGATCATCGGCCACCGTGGGGACGCGCCACTGCAACAACGCGCGCAGCGCCTCCGCGGTCTCGATGGTGATGGTCTCCGGGTCGTCCGCTAAGTCCGGCGGGACGGCTGGAACGGAAGGGACCACGAGGGTTCCCTGGCAGTAGTGCTCTCGGATTGGCTTGCCACGGGCGCTGGCGGCCTTCCTGTCTTCTAGCCCGAATCCACACGCAGGCGGTTCGGCGCGCTGGTTCGTGGTGGCTGTAGGTGCGCCTCCCCCACTTACATGATGCGTCCGAGTATCTTTATCGCCCGCGCAAGCATCCGGAAACCTGGTCCAGGGCTGCCGCAGGCGCTCAAGTGCGGCCGCCAGCTCCTGATCAGAGACAACCCAAGAGTCAGCGCGCGCCTTTGTAGGTTCCGAATCACTCACCGCACGCCCTCGATCCTCCGGCGCATCCTGGCCGGACTACGGATTGCCTAGCCGAACCATCTGCGGTCTCGCGAGGCATTATCCGCAATAAGCCGCCGCGCCAGCTCGCAGTTCTCTTTTATCTGGAAGTCCAGCATGCCAACCGCGATGAAATCGGCCCCATTGCGAAACGCATAGTTAAAGCCCGCGCTCGGTGCAATGGCGCCAGCGGCCAGCACCTTGAACGCGATCCAGGGTTTGCCAACGCTCCGCATGAAGGCGATGGTCTCTTCCGCGTCAATGCACCACATGTTGTCGTAGTATCCGCCCTCGCCAGTGAGCCACATATAGTCCTTGCGGCGCTCCTTCGGCGTGGCGGAGGGGTAGTTATCGCGGTGCAGGGTCTTCACATAGAAGTCTGCGGGCGCCTTGAGCCGCTCCATCTCCTTCACCACCGAGAGCGAGTGCGCGCCCACCCCCACTGCGAGGCCGTGCACTTTGGCAAGCTCCACGGCCCTGGCCAGGCGCGGACCCTGCCCATTCATCACCAGCGTGTCCGACGAGACTCCCCACACATACAGCGCCGCCGCGCGTGTATCCACCTGACGCTTGATGTGCTCCTTCAGCTCCTGCTCGGACTGGCCGGAGCCCACCTCGATGTGGGGAATGAACTGCATATTGCCGCCGCGCTCGCGGTTGTAGCGCGCCACATGATCGGCGCCTGTCTCGAAGACCGTGTTGATGCCGCACTGCTCCGCCAGTGCCAGCGTCTCCTGTATCTTCTGCGGTGTGGCATAGGCGCGGAAGAGCTGGCCGACGTAGGCCAGATCACGGCTGTGCATGTAGCCGCCGATGAGGTTGCCGCCAAGCAGCACGCGGCTGATGCGCGCCTTGCCCAGGGCGCCGGCAGGCAGACCGGTCTGAGCGCCCACAGCGTTAATGGGCAATGCCGCGAGCGCCGCCGTCGCCGCCGCCTGCCGCAGGGCCTCGCGACGTGTAGGCTGCCTCTTCTCGCTCATGGTCCCACTCCCTTCACATGGCGATTGTTCGCCGCTCCGGCTTTCGCTGGCCGGCAGAGGTTGTCCTGCGCGCGCAGGCGCGCCGCACGAGGAAAACTGGTCGCGCAGCCAATTCGAGAACGACTACGTTGACAAGACCTCCCGACGCATGATAGACTTCATTCACCCAGAATGATACAGATGTCAGGTATTGGATGCATCGGAAATGCAAGCATGCATGTTCGCACTTTAACTCAACGTTGATGGCTAGCGCTTGCTGCTGCGCCACAAGGATCAATCGGAATGTCCGACCAAGACGGTACACTTTTCCCAATACCCACCAAAATAGCAGATGCCTTCGCAATATTTGAGACAGCAGTGGTGCACTCAGGAGACTGTCTCGACATGCTCCGGTCGATCCCGAGCGAATCTGTTCAGCTGGTTGTCACATCTCCACCATACAATATCGGCAAAGAATATGAGAAGAGACTCGACTTGGACGTGTATCTTCGGCAGCAGGAGCAAGTGATTCGCGAGTGCGTTCGAGTGCTGAACCCTCACGGCAGCATCTGCTGGCAAGTGGGCAACTACGTCGACCGTGGCGCGATCATCCCGCTCGACTCTGCTTTGTTCCCGGTTTTTCACAAACTCGGCCTAAAGATGCGGAATCGTATTGTCTGGCATTTTGAGCATGGTCTACACTGCACGCGGCGCTTTTCCGGGCGGTACGAAACCATTGTTTGGTATACCAAGACGGATGATTATGTTTACCATCTCGATCCTATTCGCGTACCGCAGAAATACCCTGCCAAGAAGCATTTTAAGGGACCAAAGGCGGGGCAGTACTCCTGCAATCCCCTCGGGAAGAACCCGGGCGACGTGTGGACAATTCCAAACGTCAAAAGCAACCACATCGAAAAGACTGAGCATCCGTGTCAGTTTCCAGTCGAATTAATTGAGCGCTTAGTTATCTGCCTGACGGATGTTGGAGACTGGGTAGTAGACCCATTCCTTGGAGCGGGTACAACCATCATCGCAGCCGTGAGGCATGGCCGCCGTGGTGCCGGGGCCGAGACCGTTGCCAAGTATGTGTCACTGTCGCGAGCTCGAATAACACAGGAGTTATCGGGTACGCTACGCACACGTCCCATGGACAGATCCATCTACGACCCTGTCAAATCCCGCAATAGTCTAGCTACTAAACCTTGGACGAAAGACATTAATCAGCCGACGCTTTTGGACGAACGACAGAACAAGTGTAAGGAACGATGAAAGTCGTCGAGAGATACTCGCATCTCAACGGCATGGAGTTCCTCCTAATCCATAAGCCTTCTCTATGGGACGATATCCAACAGGTAATAGCGCAAGTTGATGCACACACTCATCGCACCAAAGTATCTAAAGAGAAAACGATGCATGGCCGCCTTCTTTTTAGTCCAATCGAACTGAATGGTGCGTTTAGAGACTTGCTTCGTGCCAGAGGTTGGCATGAGAACAGAGTTAGCTATTGGGTAACAAGAAACGAGAAACTCATTCGCAGAACAATGTCGTTGGCTCCGGATGTCCAAAAGCGTG
>CAZGLN010000038.1:16427-16666 GCA_964526545.1 uncultured Chthonomonadales bacterium | reverse complement strand
TTACAGCTACAATCAGACAGACTTTGTAAAGGATCGAGTCGCCATCGAAGTTCAGTTCGGCAAGTATTCCTTCGTGGCGTATGATCTGTTTGTGAAACATCTTGCCTTCTATGTTGGCGACCATATTGATGTTGGCATTGAGATACTGCCAATGAAGTCCCTTCAGTGTCAAATGAGCTCCGGTGTTCCCTACTATGAAGCTGAAGTGTACAACGTAATTCGTCAAGGCCGAGGGGTTC
>CAZGLN010000038.1:5541-16356 GCA_964526545.1 uncultured Chthonomonadales bacterium | reverse complement strand
CCTACGACTTCTGACGAGTTTCTAGTGAGTCCTCTATTCATCTGCCTTCACCATTGCGGTGCGACCGAGACAGGCTGGAATGCCTGGTACCTGGATGTGCCTGGATTTGCGATCTGGGCAGAGACCACACACGCGGTGCTTGCCCGGCTAACGGCCAGGTTCGCGGAGCACCAACGCTGCTTCATTCCCATGATCTGCCGCAGGTGGCGACGACCAGCCGCGTTGACGTGGTTGAGACGGCCTGCGGTACCGAGGTGCTCTTCGCCCGGAGCGTGCAACCAGCCACTCCAGACCTGATTGACTAGATCATCACCCTGCTCAACGCGACCCGGCTGGACCTTAACGCGCCTCTCAGCGACCCGCCGGACATGCGCGAGTCTCCGTACCGCATGTTCGATTCCTGGGCATCCTGGCGCACCATCCGCCAAGGTCCTCGCGCACATCGCGAGGCCCGAGACGCACTACTGCCTGGTGAAGGTCGGATGGAGCGCACGGAGGCCGGCGGCGGAGACAGATGGAGCCTGGAGGGTCTTTTTATTAGTGCTCAGGGAAGAGACCCTCCAGGCCCTACGCGAGCTTCAGCAGTCCAGGGACCTCACGCAACTGAGTCGCCAGCCCGATGACGAGTGGTTCCTGCCACAAAGTCCTTCGCCGCCTGGTCCGCCACGAGATCCTGCATTAGCGAGGTATCTGGCGCATCGTGCGAGACTATGGTAGTTTGGCGGCGGAGTAGAGACTTCCGAACGGCGCTATCTTTGACGTCGCTTCAACCACAATCCAACGGAGACGATTCCCAATCCGAAAACCGCCAGGCCGCTGGGTTCCGGAACCACGCGTGCCGCGATGGCGGTTACCTGGTTGTGACCCGTTACGGTTGCGCGCACGCGTACCGCGTTCACCGTTAGCGGCCACTGAGGCTGTATACCAAGTTCCTGCATAGACAGGATGCTTGACGTGATCTCGCGGAACCCGTCGTCAGCGGGAGCTCCAGTGCCCAGGTAGTACGCGGTCCGCGGTACGCCGAGCGGCACGAACCAGGAGCCATTCCAATGCCCAAGCTGCACTTCGGGCCCTTCGAACGGCACTGTGTTGGGTCCGCTCGAGGTCTCCCAGAGATAGACGGAGGCGCCCGGAAGCCCCGTGTCCAGGGGTGCCGAGAACAGACCAACAAAGTACCAGTCCTCCGGTGGATTGCCGATGCCAAATCCCCCGGGATGTCCACCGATGTGATCGCCAGTTACTTGCCCCATGCTCATCCAGGGATGGTGATCAACCACTTCCATCAGGAAGTCGTGCAGCGAAAGATCTACATGGCTGCCAGGAGGTGCGATCGGATAGGGATTGCCCGTGGTCCGAGCGACAATCGTGAATGCCAGGCAGACAATCGCTGCAGTAATGAGAAGTTGCCTCCTCATTTCCCCTGCTCCTTTCCGCAATGGATCTACCGCGTGTTGGCCGCTTAGCTAGCGCGGCCGATGGATCGTCGGCGATTCACGCTCCGGCCCTCTTTTGTCGGGGTCGTAGCAACGGCAAATAGGTGGCGAATTCGGGCCGGCATGAGCCCGGCGTCTTCTTCTACATGATGTGATGAACCGTTCCAGAGATATTATAACATATCAACATGGTGCATGTAATTGATATACTGGAAGAAGCAATGAGATCCGTGAGGAGGGCACTCGATTCGCGGGGATAGGAGCATCGCGAGAGCGATCTGGCGCCGACAATGGCCGGGCGAACGCCAGTCATCGTGCGGCGCAGGGCACTATCGAACCTGCGGCAGAACTCTGAGTGACCTGCGCTCAAGCGACAGGCACGGTTGGTGATCCGCGACTCAGGGATATGAGGGGAGCTGTAGAGGCCGCGTAAGATATCACTCCGCGTAGGCTTCGAGTTCGGCGACGCTCATCTGGATGCCGGGCTGGTTGGGGCCGTCCGGCTTGATGCTGCGCACGCGCACAAATCGCACTCGCGGCTCGTCCAGCTTCACCTCAATGGGCTTGCCGGTGCCGTCGGTCCATTCATGCACCTTCTTCCAGGTCTCGCCGTCCTCCGAGACCAGGATATCGCCCACCGTCGGATACCCCGGCCCGAAGCGCACCACCAGCCGCTTCAGCGGTGCCACCTCGCCCATATCTACGTGGTAGCTCCAGGGCCATTCATGCGCACCGACCGCGCAGGTGTTGGGGTCGCCATCCACTCCCATCCGCGCGGCATGAATCTCGCCCACGCTCGGTACCAGCGTTCGCTGGCCATCCAGACTCAGGAGCGATGCGAGCTGCCTCCACGCCCGGTTGCCGGGAGGCACCGCGCCGCCCGTCTTCCAGGCCACCGCGTCGCGGTCCTTCTGCAGCAGAGCCTCCCGCAGGCCCGTCAGCGTATGGAGGTGAGCCCGGTCAATGAGGCCATCCCGGTAGAGCATCACATCAATCGAGACCACGCCGCCCACGCGGTTCACCGTGTGGATGTAATCTATCAGGTTGCGGCGTGTGATCTGGAGTCCTGGGCCGCCCCACCAGTTGCCGAGGAATGAGAGCAGGTGCCACTGCTCGCCCTCAATGAAGCGCGACTTGGGCACGTCGGTGAACGTGTTCATCTCGCCCGTCGTGAAATCCTCATGGCGGGTGTAGGCCGTAACCTTCGGCAGCACGCCGTTGTTGAGCGCGATGATTCGTTTGGGATTGCCCGCGCGCAGGCCCTCGGCAAGGATGCCAAGCTTCTCATCGTCGTACCCGATGAAGGGATAGCAGCCATCCGTCCAGTAGCCGACGACCTTCTCCTTGTAGCGTTCGCCATATTCTCGCACCACGCTCGCCCAGTTGCGCACAAACTCCACCGTTACCTGGCCGTCCGGCGGGCACTTCATACCCGCGGCGGCCTGCGGATCGGCCCGAGGTCCGTCACCCGTGTAGTAGAGCATGAGCGGAATGTTCCGCTTGCTCAGCGCCTGGTAGAGGTCCTCGATGAGGTCGCGCGTGGAGCAGGCCTCGCCCGGCTTATAGCCCGTGAGCCGATCGTAGGTGGCATTTGGGGCGATCATATGGCGGGTGACCTGCATCACGGTGAAGATGACGTAGCCTGCGCCGCACTGCTTCATCTGGTCCGCGAACTTCTCTACGTCGAATTCGCGCACGCACTCGTCCCAGGAAGTCTCGCGGCCCAGCGAGTTCGGCGATTCCGCATTGTTCTGCAGTCCATTGAGATAGTGGACAAAGACGCCGTAGCGCGCGTCCCGAAACCAGTCGGTATTGGCGCGCGCCTGCGGTCCGTGCATGGGTGTGCCTCCCAGAGTGGTCAACAACAAGAGCGCGGCAATAAGCTGCATAGCCTCTCTTCCTTCTGCGGATCTCTTCGCCCTGGCGGGCCTCTCAGCGGAGTCTGGACGGAAAGTTGCTGCGGCTACTTGGCTCCGCCGGTGGGGAGTTTAGGTTCGGCGCCGGGCGGCGGGCCCTGCACCGAAGTAGGCGCCGGCGGCGCTTTCTCTATGTGTGTCCAGGTGCGGTAGGCGAAGAAGCCGATCACCGCGAGCACCGCCAGTATCAGGATGGCCGCCACTGCCGGACTGACCTGTTTGTTCATCCGCCTGCCTCCTGGGAGTCGCTGCAACTTCGGCCCCGTCTTCGCGCAGCGCCGCCGGGGTTCCTGCCATCCCGATGCACGCCAAGATGCAGAAAGACAAAGGGGAGGATTGCCTGCCCAGGCCGTGGGGCGCTTTCGGTACCTATGCTCCTACCGGATCCGCGCCAACGCTTCAGCGAAGGCGCGAGGGATCGGTATCTCGCACGCTCTCAGCCGGTTCAGGCCAGCAGGTGGCCCAATGGGATCGCGTAGAGGTTATTCCCCAGCGAGACCGCGCGGGTGCCGTTGTAGGCCAGAATGCACGCAGTGCATGAGGGCGTGCGACGCTGGAATGCCCGGAGACCCGCCAGGTCACTCTCCGTCCACCTGGAAGCGGCCTTGACTTCAATTGCCACTGCCGCCTGACCCAGCTCAACTACAAAGTCCACTTCGTACCTGCCCTGCTCGTGCCAGAAGCACAGCCGCGCTTCCGGAAGGTGCGCCTTGAGAATCGCGGCGAGGTTCTGTGCCACATAGGTCTCGAGGAGAGACCCTCGCATCAAGGCGCCGTGTCCCGCTTCCAACGACAGCACATCCGCAAGATGGGCAGCCAGTCCAGTATCGCTTACGTAGAGCTTGGGAGACTTAATCAGCCGGGCACTCCTGTTGCCAAGAAACGGAGGCACGCGGCGGACCAGGAAGGAGGCCTCCAGAAGGTGCAGATAGCGCGCGGCCGTGGGGGCGCTTAGCCGCGCATCGCGCGCCAGATCGCTAATGGAGAGCACTCCCGCCGTGCGAAGTGCTGCAAGGCGCACGAACATCTGGAACGCAACGAGGTCGGTTATTTGAGTCAGCTGGCGGACGTCGCGTTCAACATAGGTCTGTATGTAGCCGCGGAACCACTCGCCCAGACCCTCCTGTGGCCCCAAACAGGCGGGAGGCAGCCCACCTCGCAGGATTTCCGCATCGGCGATCGGCTCCGCATCCTCGGTCGGGAGATGCCGCGTCTGGAACCATTCCAACAGAAACGGTCGGGCTGAAGCAGGTCTGCGGACCTCGCGTCGGGTCATAGGGTGCAGAGTGAGATAGACCGCCCGGCCAGCAAGCGACTCGGCCACGAACCGCAACAGCGCGAGATTGGCGGAGCCGGAAAGTAGGAATTGTCCGGGCGTCCGCTGGCGATCCACCACTCGCTTGATTTCGACCAGCAGTTCTGGACTGCGCTGTACCTCGTCGAAAGTAGCTCTGTCTGCCAGCATCGCTTGTGGTTGGGAGCGCACTGCAGCCAGTGTGGCGAAATCGTCGAGCGTGTGATATGTGCGGTTCTCCGCAAGGGCCTGTTCACGCAGAAGCAGCGTGCTCTTGCCGGTCTGGCGCATCCCGGAAACCACGACGATAGGAAGATGCGTCATGGCTCGCTGAATACGCGGCACGATCTCACGAGGCAGATAGACTGTCATAATGCCCATGATTATAACGTCATTTTGACACCATGACAATTGAGATTATGACAACGGACCGGCCAATCTCCGGCTGCACGCTCCGCGGCAACCAGCCTCGCGGTGAATCTCGTCCGCCAAGAATACGCCCCGCCAAAGCGACCTGGCGGGGCGTGGATGACCAGCGGAGACGGCGAAGGCTCACACGTCGAAGTAGAGGTAGAACTCGTACGGGTGCGGCCGCAGCGCCACACCGTCCACCTCGTTCAGGCGCTTGTAGGCCAGGTACTCCTCGATGAGGTCCGTGGTGAATACCCCGCCCTTCAGCAAGTACTCGTGATCAGCCTCCAACGCCTGGAGCGATTCGGCCAGGCTGGCGGGCGTCATGCGGATACCGTGGCGCTCCTCCGGCTCCATCTCGTAGAGGTCGCGATCAATGGGATCGGGCGGCAGGATGCGGTTCTCTATGCCGTCGAGCCCGGCCATCAGCATCGCGGGGAAGGCGAGATAGGGGTTGCAGCTGGGGTCGGGCGCGCGGAACTCAATCCGCTTGGCCTTGGGCGACTTGGAGTACATCGGGATGCGCACGCAGGCCGACCGGTTGCGCTGGGAATAGATAAGGTTGATGGGTGCCTCGTAGCCGGGCACCAGCCTGCGGTAGGAGTTGGTGCTGGGCGCGGCAAAGGCCAGGATGGAGGGCGCGTGCTTCAGGATGCCACCGATGTAGTAGATGGCGGTCTCGGAGAGGCCGGCGTAGCCCCGCTCATCGTAGAAGAGGTTCGTGCCGCCCTTCCATAGCGACTGGTGGCAGTGCATGCCCGAGCCGTTGTCCTGGAAGAGGGGCTTTGGCATGAAGGTAACGGTGTAGCCGTTCTGGTTGGCCACGTTCTTGATGATGTACTTGTACTTCAGCAGCTTGTCGGCGGTCTCCAAGAGCGGACCGAACTTGATATCCAGCTCCGACTGGCCCGCCGTACCGACCTCGTGGTGCTGAACTTCACAATCCACGCCGCACTCAATCAGCCGCAGCATCATCTCCGTGCGCAGGTCCTGCAGCGAGTCGTTCGGAGGAACCGGGAAGTACCCGCCCTTGTAGCGGATCTTGTATCCCAGGTTCGGCTTCTCGTCGCGGCCCGAGTTCCAGATGCCTTCGTCGCTGTCCAGGAAGTAGTAGGCGGAGTGCGGGGTCTGATCGTAGCGCACATCGTTGAAGATGTAGAACTCCGCCTCCGGCCCAAAGTAGGCCACGTCCGCAATTCCGCTGGACTTCAGGTAGGCCTCCGCCTTGCGAGCCACGTTGCGCGGGTCGCGCGTGTAGCGCTCGCGTGTAATCGGGTCCTCCACGTCGCAGATCAGGACGAGGGTGTTCTCGTGCATGAAGGGGTCCATGAAGGCGGTGTCGGGGTCCGGAATGAGCAGCATGTCCGACTCGTTGATCTTCTGGAACCCGCGAATGGAGGAACCGTCGAAGCCGATACCCTCCTCGAAGGTCTCCTCCGTGAGCACAGAGACCGGCATGGAGAAGTGGTGCCACATCCCCAGCAGGTCCACGAAGCGAACATCCACCACCTTGGCCTCGCGCTCCGTGGCGAGATCAATGACTTCACGCGGTGTCATCAGTGCAGAGTCTCCTTTATGGTGTCCATCCAACAAAACGCGAGAAACGCCTACGCCGGACTAGGCACCGGGCCAGGCGCACGCTCCGAGCAGGCAAAAAAAAACGCTCGCGCCGCTGCATCTCGCAGCGACGGGGGCGCTTGCTTATTCGGGCAGCCACGTTGAGCCCGACATGGTTGACTATTCCGTGAGGAGACGAACCACCCGGTCCACCTCCAGACGCCTCAGTATAGCCTTCCAAGAGCCGGCGCGTCAACCTCTAGCCAGGCGCCGCGGCACGCTGCGTGAAACATGTGAAAGCCCGGCGATTCCCGCATCCCGCTGTCTGCAGAACCCTCGGCAACTCTCCGAATATTCCCATGAAGAGAGAGGTTCTTGGCCCGCTGGCCCGCGAAAGCGCACCCCGGCCCCGAGCGCGATGGTTGCCACGGCAAGACGGCCGGGAGGTCTGCAACATGGCTTCATCCACTCAATCCGGTAAGTACGCGCCCTGCCCGAAGTGCAAGGCTCTTAACATGGCGCACCGCCGCACCTGTTACCGGTGCCAATCGGAACTCGCCGCCGGCATCTGGGCGTGGAGACCGCCCGTCCCGTCTTTCATTGACCTAGACACACTGCCCAAGGACCTGGAGACCCGCAAGGATCCCCGGCGCGACGTGCGCATCGAGCAGGCGACCATCACCTGTGAAGGCGTGCCCACACACATTGTAATGGTGCGCAATATCAGCCTGGGCGGGGCGCAGGTGCAGACCACCCTCGCCATTCCCAAGGGAGCGTCGGTTACGCTGGAGATACCCGTGATGAACGAGACCATGGTCGTCTCCGGCGTGGTTCTCTACCAGCGCCCCGTGGAGGACGGTGCGGATAGATATCTCGCTACGGGCATCCAGTTCAAAGATCTCGACCCGACGGCCCTGCGCCTGCTTGGCTTCTACGCCTAACCGCTCTACTCCGCGCGCAGAGCGTTCACCAGGTCACGCAGTTCGCGCCATAACGCCAGCCGTTCCGCGCCCCAACGGTCGGCCCGCCCGCTGCTGCTCGGCACCACGTACTGCAGAGAGGTGCCAAGCCGCTCTTCCAGCAGTCCCCAAGGGCAGTCGGGCTCACCGCTGAACATCCGGTACACATCCTTGCCGTTCCAGCACACCACTTTGGGCGCCGCGCGCTCCAGCTTGGCACGGAGCAGCGCCACATCCTCCTCGGTTGCTGGGGGCAGCAGCGCGTTATCCGTAGAGATCTCTCCGGGCAGTATTGCCGTCAGTCCGACGCCGAAGGCGACCACCGTGTGGTCCTCCTCCGGCTCCAGGCGCCTCGGCGTAAAGCCTGCCTGGTGCAGCAACTGCCAAAACCGATTGTGCGGACCTGGGTAGTAGTGGCCGATGGCGGCCGCCCGGTAGCTCGGAGCCGCGCCGACGAAAACCACGTCCAGCCCGCGGCCCAGAATGTCCGGCAGAAGCGCGTGCTTGTCAGGGGGATGTGGTGCGGGCATGGCCCACGCCCACCAATTCCAGTATTCTGGGACCCCAGCGCATGCCATCCGAAGAGGCCCTCTGCGTTACTTCCAGACGAAATTGCGAGCCCGGCGCGGGCGTGGCAAGCCGGAGGTCGAGCAGCAGACTCGCCGCGGCGTTGGCGGGCTTGTAGGGGTGTTCCGGCACATAGCGGGTTACCAGGCGCCACGGCTCCGTCGCCGCCTCCCTCGCGAAGAGGCGCAACTCGCCGAACTCGCGCCTATCCGAGCCCGCGTCACCGTGGGCATACACCTGAAATCGCTCCAGCAGCATAGGCGCCGCAGCCTGCCATTCTACGAAGTGCGCCTCGCCATCCTGGCCGCCATCGGCGAAGAGCACCACTCCTCCGCCCTCCAGCCTGCCGCGGACCGCGCCGAAGAGATCTTCCGGCGCGCAGCCCGGGGCCAGCGGGCTGTGCGCGAGCACTTTCGCGCCGTAACGTGTGTGCCACAGATTCGCCGATCCCTCTCGTGGCACCGGCAGCGGCCCCACCTCCTCCGCCACTCCGCGCTGCGGCCCCTGATGGAACTGGCGCACCAGCAGCAGCAGGGTGTAGGGATCCACCACCTCGATATCCATGCCGTCGGGATGCGCGCGGGCATTGCGCATCAGGCGCGCCATGTCGGAGGGCGTCCAGAGGATGGTACGGTACATGAAGAACCCGGGCCGGGCGGATCCGGTTCGCGCGGCGATGATCTGCGCACCCACTTCCGCGTCGTACAGGTCGTACTCCATGCGCAGCAGGGGCATCTCCCCGTGCATACCCACGCGCGGCACTTTCTGCCCGATGATGCCGGCGGGCGAGAATCGGCTGTAGGCATCCAGTTCCGCCCGTCCCATGGCGCGGGCAAAGCCATCTATCACGAAACCCGTGAGTGTAATGTCCCACTGCGTGTAGTAGCGCGCGCAGTGCCGCTCCCAGGCCTCCAGACCCGAGGGCAGGCCGGAATACGGTCGTGGCTCCACCAGGTAGCTCGGGTTCACGTAGCCCGCTCCGCTGTCGCCCGCGATGAAGTAGTCGTTAGGAGTGGCCGTTCGTCGCGCGTGCACCATGCCCGGCGGAAACCTATCCGCCAGATTCGGATTGAAGGCCCAACCGATGGGCAGGGTGCCGCGCGCGGGATCGCTCCAAATCTCCGGCAGCCGCTGGTAGAGCCACGCCGCGGCGTCATAGTCGCCTGCATAGATGGCAACGTAGCTGCGCGGAGCTACCCTGCCCTCGGCATCCACGTAGCCATTGCGCCTCAAGTCGTCCAGAGTCGGCTTTCGCTGCGGATAGCGCGCTGCGAGGGGATAGTGCCGGAACACCGAGGCATTTGCCATGGCGTTCAATCCGATGGCGTCGGCATCCATGAAGGCGTTGAAGCAGGAGAGTATCTCGGCGTAGCGCCACTCCGAGGGCACCCCCTCGCGCTTGCCGCCCGCCTGATGGTAGTTGGTGTACTTCCATGCCCACGGCACGAACCCGCCGACCTGGATCATCTCGCGGCCGCGAGTGCGCGCATAGGCCGCGCCGAGAATCGCCTTCAGCGTGGCTACATCCGTGCCGACCTTCTGGCCCCGGTCGTCCACGGGCGTTTCGTCGTCCCATGGCGAGAGATCGAAGAAGAAACCTCGCTCCGAAATAAAGTAATCGTGGTTGGAGAGGGAGTGGTTCGGCACGTAGCCCTGCGGATGCCGAATCCACCATGCGTCCAGATAGTAGGCCAATCGGCGCGGATTGCACCGGCCGGTATCGAGGTAGCGCTCCTTCGCCCAGAGGTAGGCATCGTTCTTGGCGCTGCCCGTGGAGGGAGCCCGGCTGCCTGGCAAGGTGCCTCTGCCGGTGAAGAGCGGCGAGCCGTCGCGATTGACCAGCCATACGCGCACGGGCAGCCGGGGTCCCGCCTCCGAGACTACCAGACGATGATAGAGCGAGCCGGGCCGCTCGTCGTACCGCAGGCAGACCAGGTCCTCCACTCCCGCCACGGTGGAGGCGACGTTGGATGTAGCCGGCACGTTCTCGTCGTACACTACCGCCCCGCCGATGCGGCTGCGGTAGAGGCGCACCAGCTCCTCGATGGTGGCGACCTCCTCCAGGCGGGCGTCGTGCAGCATTCTGCCTTCCCCGCGCAGCCACTCCATCCAGAAGCGGTCCGTGCGGCCGGTATCGCCGCCGACCAGGTAGACGTAGAGCCGGGGTCCGGCCCGGTTCACGATGCCCTGGAGCGACGCCACGAAGTGCGTATCGTCCCAGATGCGCCGCGCCTCCTGGTTCCAATCCAGGCGGAGCGTGTAGGTGAGGTCGAACGTGTGCACCACGCCGGGTCGCGACTCCGCCCGCGCCTCCGCTGGCGGCGAGGGCACGGCGAGGAGCACCCAGAGCGCGGCAAGCACGGCTTCAGCTTTCGATGGAGGCTTCCAGCGCCGGCTCGGCCTGTTCCGCCGCGGGAGCGGATACCACCGCCTGGCGGCCGTTGGTCTGGCCCTTGCCCGCCGCGCGGTGCTTCAGTGCGGCCTCTACCAGGCCCCGAAAGAGCGCGTGAGCCCTGTTCGGCCGGGACTTGAACTCGGGGTGGAACTGCGTCGCTATGAAGTAGGGATGGTCAGGAATCTCCACGATCTCCACCAACCGGTAGTCCGGCGAGATGCCGGAGCAGACCATGCCATGCTTATGGAGCGTCTCGCGGTACTCGTTGTTGAGCTCATAGCGG
>CAZGLN010000038.1:2660-5513 GCA_964526545.1 uncultured Chthonomonadales bacterium | reverse complement strand
TAGACGAAGGGCGCCCCGTAGAGCCGCTCCGCCAGCGAACCCGCCACCAGTTGGCACCGGTACGAGCCGAGGCGCATGGTTGCGCCCTTGTAGTGGATCTCCTTCTGCTCCGGCAGGATGTGGATCACGGGGTGCGGGGTCTGCTCGTTCACCTCTTCGGAGTTGGCTTCGGCGAGCCCGCAGACGTGCCGTGCGAATTCAATCACCGCCATCTGCATGCCGAAGCAGAGGCCCAGGTAGGGCACGCCCTTCTCCCGTGCGAAGCGTACCGCGGCGATTTTGCCCTCGACGCCGCGCGATCCGAAGCCCCCGGCGACGATCACGGCATCCATTCCCGCGAGCCGGCTCTCGGCGTCCTGCTTCTCCAGCTCCTCGCTGTCTATCCAGTGGATATTGGTGCGGGCATCGTTGGCAATACCGCCATGGCGCACGGCCTCGGCAATGGAGATGTAGGCATCGCCGTTGCCCGTGTACTTGCCGACGATAGCCACGTCCACTTCGTGGGCGGGCTCCTTCAGGCGGCGCACAAGCTGCTCCCACTCCTCCAGATTGGGGCGGGCTTTCGGCAATCCGAGCCGCTCCACCACCAAGTCCGCCAGTCCCATGCGCTCGAAGCTGAGGGGTACTTCGTAGATGGTCTGCGTGTCGAGCGCCTCGATGACCGCGTTGCTCTCCACGTCGCAGAAGAGCGATATCTTGTCGCGCATCTCCTCGCTGATCCGCCGGCGCGTGCGGCAGATGAGCACGTCCGGCTGGATGCCCATTTCGCGCAGCTTGATGACGGAGTGCTGGGTCGGCTTGGTCTTGATCTCACCCCACGGACCCACGTCAGGGATAAGAGTTACATGGATGAAGAGGCTGTTCTGATGGCCGACCTCCTTGCGAAACTGCCTCAGCGCCTCCAGAAACACCTGGCCCTCGATATCGCCGACCGTTCCGCCTATCTCGGCGATGACCACGTCCGCCTCGCTGGCCTCGCCCACCCGACGTATCCGGTCCTTAATCTCGTTGGTGATGTGGGGAATCATCTGCACGGTGCCGCCCAGGTAGTCGCCGCGGCGCTCCTTGCTAATCACCTCGCTGTAGACGCTGCCCGTAGTCACGGAGGAGTGGCGGGTGAGGTTGACATCAATAAAGCGCTCGTAGTGGCCCAGATCGAGATCCGTTTCGGCACCGTCCTCCGTCACGAAGACTTCGCCATGCTGGTACGGATTCATGGTGCCGGCATCCACATTGATGTAGGGGTCCAACTTCTGCACGGTCACGGTAAGGCCGCGATTCCGGAGCAGCCGCCCGAGGCTCGCCGTGGTAATGCCCTTGCCGATCGAGCTCACCACTCCGCCTGTAACGAAGATGTACTTAGTGCTCACGCGGCGCCTCCTTGCTGTTGGACCTGCATCTCTGCGTTCGCCGAGGCGTGGGCCTCTTCCCGCCGCCGCCCGCCGGCTCATCAGTGCGCTTCGAGCCTCTGGCCTCCCGAAGCCTCGCCGACACATCTCGGATGCACATAACACGAAACCCCGCACCCGTTAGTCCCGGGGCGGGGTCCTTGCGCAGCCCGTCTCATTATACTCCGGCCGGGCCAGCGGGTCAATGCACGCGAGAGCACTCGTGTTGCCTCCAGGCCGGTGCATGCTCCGCCGTGGGAAGCGTTTTGACGCTCGCCCAGGACCTGCGCCGGGCCTTCTGCGCGAGGTCCCGCCGCTCCACTGAAGTTGACGAGGCTAAACAACCAACGATATACTTGCAGTTATTCTCACTACAGAAATGCACGCGCCCGTCCGGCGCGGATATGAGGATTCATGAAACAAGCCGCATTGCGAACAGCCTGCCTCATCGGAGCCACATTGGCCCTCGCCGCCGTGGTGGTATTCGCCGGGGCGCAGCCCGGCGCCCGCAAGATAGATTTCGACCGGGATGTGCGGCGCATCCTCTCAGAGAACTGCTTCGCCTGTCACGGTTTCGACCCGAATACCCGCGCCGCCGGCTTGCGCCTGGATACGCGCGAGGGCGCCTTCAGCAAGCGGCCAAACGGCAACCGGACCATCGTGCCCGGCAAGCCGATGGAGAGTGAGCTTTTCCGGCAGGTGATTTCGCGCGCCATGCCGCCGGCCAATTTCAACAAGAAGCTGACCAGCGCGCAGATAGAGACCCTCCGTCTCTGGATAATCCAGGGCGCCGAATACCGGCCGCATTGGGCCTTCGTGCCGCCCGTCGCGCCGGTCGTTCCCGATGCGCGCAAGCTGGCGAAGGCGATGGACCCGGACGGCAGGGCGGGCCTCGCGGCGTGGACCCGCAATCCCATTGACGCCTTCCTACTCGCGCGCCTGCAGAGAGAGGGTCTGCGGCCCTCGCCGGAGGCCGATAAGCGCACGCTCATCCGGCGCGTAACGCTCGATCTCACGGGCCTTCCTCCCACGCCGGAGGAGGTGGCGGCCTTCCTTGCGGATACGCGGCCGGACGCCTACGAGCGTGTGGTGGACCGCCTGCTGGCCTCGGTGCACTACGGCGAGAGGATGGCGGTGAAGTGGCTGGACGTCGCGCGCTACGCCGATACGCACGGCTACCACATAGACAGCGGGCGCGACATGTGGCGGTGGCGCGACTGGGTGATTGAGGCCTTCAACGCCAACATGCCCTACGATCAGTTCACCATCGAGCAGATAGCCGGCGACCTCCTGCCGAATGCCAAACTGAGCCAGAAGATCGCCACGGGCTTCAACCGCAACCACCCCATAAACTTCGAGGGCGGCGCCATACCGGAGGAGTATCAGACGGCCTACGTCTTCGACCGCGTAGATACCACCAGTACCGCCTTCCTCGGCCTCACGATGAAGTGCGCGGAGTGCCACG
>CAZGLN010000038.1:2410-2626 GCA_964526545.1 uncultured Chthonomonadales bacterium | reverse complement strand
GCGCGATTTCTACCGCCTCTACGCCTTCTTTAATAACATCCCTGAAGAGGGGCTGGACGGGCAGCGAGGCAACGCCAAGCCCTACATCAAGGCCCCCCTGCCCGGGCAGATGGAGGAGCTGGAAGCGCTGGACAAGCGCATCGCCTCGGCGAAATCCGCCATGGAAGACCGCGCCAGGGCCGCCGCGCCCGAGATTGCCGCATGGGCTCGCTCCGA
>CAZGLN010000038.1:0-2371 GCA_964526545.1 uncultured Chthonomonadales bacterium | reverse complement strand
ATTGGCCGTGCACTACCCCCTGGATGAGAAGGAGGGCGACAGCGTCGCCGAGGCGGCAGGCGGCTTGCCGGCGGGCAAGGTGGCTGGCAAGCCGGAATGGCAGCCCGGACAGCTCGGCAACGCGCTCACGCTGGACGGCTCCTCCCATGTGAATCTTGGCGATGTCCTCACGCTCGAGCGCAACGAGAAGTTCAGTTACGGCGCCTGGATCCTTCGACGGGGCGGCGGCGGCCAGACCGTAATCTCCCGCATGGACGACGCAGCCGACTTCCGCGGTTGGGACCTCTACCTGGGCGATGGGCGCGTCTTCGTGCACCTCATCCACAAATGGGAAGGCAACGCCATCCGGGTGAATACCAGGACGGCCGTGCCGGAGAACCGATGGACCCACGTCTTCGCCACTTATGACGGCTCCAGCAAGGCGGAAGGCGTCCGCATCTACATTGACGGCAAGCCGCAGGAGCTAGAGATAACCCATAACTCGCTCTCCGGCTCCATCGCCTCCGAGAAGCCCGCCCGCATCGGCGCGCGCACCCCGGGCGCCGTGTTCCGCGGCCAGATAGACGACGTGCGCGTGTACCGCCGCGAGCTGATGGCGGAAGAGGTAGGGCGGCTGGTCCAGTTCGAGGCCATTCGGCAGATACTGGCCAAGGCGGAAGACGCGCGAACCGCCGAGGAGCGGGAGAAGCTCGCTGCCTACTACCTGGCACATCAAGACGTGGAGTACAAGCGGCTGAATGCCGAGGCGGCCGAGCTTACCGCCAAGCGCAACGCGCTCGATGCCGCCATCCCCACCACCATGGTGATGGAGGAGATGCCCAAGCCGCGCGAGACCTTCATCCTGGTGCGCGGCCAGTATGACAAGAAGGGTGAGAAGGTGACTCCCGGCACGCCGGAGGCCCTGCCGCCGATGGACCCGGAGTGGCCCGCCAATCGGCTGGGTCTGGCCCGGTGGCTGGTCTCTCCGCGCAATCCGCTGACCGCGAGGGTAGCGGTCAACCGATTCTGGGCGTTGTTCTTCGGCCAGGGCCTCGTGAAGACCCCCGAGAACTTCGGGTTCCAGGGCGAGCTGCCCTCCCACCCGGATCTGTTGGATTGGCTTGCCGCCGAGTTTCAGCGCCGCGCCCAGCCATCGGAAACCCCGCTGGGCAACTGGGACGTGAAGCGGCTCATACGCCTCTTCGTTACCTCCGCGGCATACAAGCAGACCTCGCGCGTTACGCCGCAGCTCCGCCAGCGCGACCCGGAGAACGTGCTCCTCGCGCGCGGCCCGCGCTTCCGCCTGCAGGCGGAGTTCGTGCGTGATCAGGCGCTGGCGCTTGCCGGATTGCTGGTTCCGAAAGTCGGCGGAAAGTCGGTGAAGCCCTATCACCCGCAAGGGTTGTGGGAGGAGATCGCCTTCGGCGGTGACTTCAGTGAACAGAAGTATGTGCAGGGCACCGGTGAGGATCTCTACCGCAGGGGCATGTACACCTTCTGGAAGCGCACCTGCCCGCCGCCCTCGCTGCAGACCTTTGACGCGCCGGAGCGGGAGTTCTGCGTGGTCAAGCGCTCCGTAACCAACACACCGCTCCAGGCGTTGGTTACGCTGAACGACCCGACGTATGTGGAGGCATCACGCAAGTTCGCCGAGCGCATCCTGCGCGAGGGCGGCCCAACGGAGCGAGACCGGCTGCGCTTCGCCTTCGTCGCCGCCACGGCCCGCCTGCCGCGCGTGGTGGAGCGTGACGAGCTGCTCAGCCTGCTGGACCGGCAGCTCGCCAGGTTCCGCAAGGACCCGGAGGCGGCGAGGAAGCTGCTCTCCGTGGGTGAATCGGCGGTTGATGAGCGCCTGGACAAGTCGGAGATTGCTGCCTGGTCGGCCGTTGCGAATGTCATCCTCAACCTGGACGAGGTGCTCACGCGGGGATAGAGAGACCGAGCACGGCGCTTCCGTTGCCATTTAATGGCCCTGGACGTGGAACAAAAACCATGGTGGGCGCCCCAGCACCGCCCATACTTCGGGGCGCGCCTCTGGTGCCGCCATGGATTGCTCGTTCCAGGTTCGCGATGTGCCAGTGCTGCTGGTGATGTACCGCGCCGGCATGTGCCCTCCCGAACGCCTGCAGCCCGTGTTTCGCGAGATGCTGGAGGATCTGTTCCACGCCTTTCGCGCACACAACCTCGAGATTGGCGGCCCACCCTTCCTGCGCATCCTCAGCCAGGACGAGCCGGAGTGGCGCATAGAGGCCGGCTTTCCCCTGCTTCAGCCTGTGCTCGGAACGGAGACCTATCGCGTAGGCCAGCTCGGCGGCAAGGCGGCATGGGCCATGCACTGCGGTCACTTCGAGAATCTGCCTGCAACCCATGCCGCCCTGCGCGACTGGATACG
>CAZGLN010000037.1:12745-19809 GCA_964526545.1 uncultured Chthonomonadales bacterium | reverse complement strand
TGGCAGCAAGCGACGCACATTGTGAATGGCTGCTCCCACGGTCAATGCGTGCAGACGTTTGACGTACTCGGGCTCGAGCTTGCAGACAACGGGGAAGATACCGATGCCATGGAAACCGCCAATCGCGATGCCGGCGCCGCAGTAGTCCGTGAGAAACACCGCGCGGTCGGTGCTCCTGCGCACTGCCCGCACAAGTTCCGCCGTGCGCTGCACCTCCGCATCCGTTATCTTCCGCGCCTCGAGTGAGCGTTCGTACTCCTCCAGATCGAGCAGCGGCAGCTCCTGGTCGTAGTCAAACACGGGCTGGCCGCTGTGCTCCGCATTGAAGACGTAGGAGGTCGGCGGCATGACCAGCGAGCCCCACTGCACCACCGTGCCATCCTCCCGGCACTCGAATGCCTCCGGGTGCTGAACCTGGGCCTCCAGCCGGCCGCCAAAGTCGAAGTCGTGCCACTTTTCGGGCTCCGGGAACGCATTGGTCACCCCACCATCCACGGTTACCACATCGCAGCCGAGAGCATCCAGCACATCCAGATCCGGAAGCGCGAGCATCTGACCGGTATCGTGCACGCGAGGCCGCCTCGGCGGCAGACCAAGGGCCGCAACGAGCCCGGGATAGGCAAAGGCGCTGATCCCCGTTGAGCGCATGGCGCCGAGATCGAGAGGCACCCGGTCTGTCTCTTGAAAAGCAAGCGCGCTCAGCACGCGGTCGCGCGGAGTCATATAGGTTTCTCCATTCGTTAATCCGGTGTGTTCCCGGCAATGACGTGCCGCAAGCGCGCCGGCCGAGAAAGTACTGATCCTCGAGGCTTGCCGCGCGGTCTAGCGCTGCAAGTCCGATGGACGCTTGCCGGGCAGCCAATCCTCCAGGCGGCGAAACCCGAACGCGCTGGGCCGATACTCTCCCACCAGCCGCACATCGGATTTGGCCGGAATCCGACCCTCCATGCCGAGCGCCCAGTAGACGGCGTTGACAAGCATCCGGCGGGTGCCCTCCGCCAACAGATCCTCCGCCGCGCCCATCGTTGTTGTGAAGACCCGTCCCCGTCTCCCACTCTCCAGGGCATAGGTCTTGGTCCAGGCTATAGGCATCATCGGGTTGTTCAGAGGTCCCTCTACCGCCTTGGAGTTGGGGTCAAGAGACTCCGTCACTTCACCTAAAACGATGGGCACACTGTCCTCGGGAAGCGGCAGCCTTACGCGATAGACATCCGTGGGCCCGAAGATGGAGCCGGGTACGATGCCCCGCAGAATGGGATGCCGGGCCTGGCCCGGCGCCGCCACTCCCCGGGTGCCCTGCTTGCCATGCGCGCCATGATGATCTATCCACGTCTCGCCCAACACGCGCCTGCCGAAGCCGCCCTCCCAGCCCTCCACGCGCGAATCGAAGGAGTAGCGACGGTATGTCGCGCCGGTCGGGCGAAACGCATGGGTCGCGGTGCGCATGCCGATGACCGGCCTCCCGCTCTGCAGGTAGTCGTCCACATGCTTCATCTGGGCGTCAGGCAGATCGCGGAAGCGCGTGGCGATGAGCAGCAGGTCGGCCTCGCGCAAGTGCTCCAGCCCCGGGATGTTCGTGGTAATGTTTGGGTTGATGGTGCCTCGGTCCGGATCTATCGCAAAGAGGACCACGCATCGAAACCCGTGGCGCTCCGCCAGAATGCGGGCCAACTGAGGCAGTGCTTCCTCGGAGCGGTACTCCTCGTCCCCGCTCACCAGCACAATGCGCTTTCCCCGGCCAGGGCCCCGTGCGCCTTCAAACACCAGCCATGGCCTGGTCTCCGCCCCCTGAATCGTCGCCCCGACTTCCCCAGCCATTACGCCCTCCCCGCGGGCACTGCGGCCTGTGCCGGCGGCCGCGAACAGGAGTCCCGACACGGCAATGGCCAGCAGCCTCAACGCATACCGGCTCAATCCATACTCCCCAAACAATGGTTCACCCTCCCTCACATCCAGCCCAGGTTATAGCCGGTCTCATACATCGCCACGATGTTCTCAGGAGGACTTACAGCCTGAATGTTGTGGCAAGGCGCAAGGATGTACCCTCCACCGGCTCCCAGGATGCGCAGGTTGTCCTCTACTTCCCGCCTAACCTCCTCAACCGTGCCCATGGCCAACGTGTACTGATTGTCAACTCCCCCATGAAACACCAGACGATCACCAAAGTCACGCTTGAGGCCCTCGCGCTCCATGCCCGCGCAGCGCCACTGGATAGGATTGAGCACATCTATGCCCGCTTCAATCATTAGGGGGATGACTGGACGAATTGCGCCATCACTGTGGTGGAATACATAGGCCCCGGCCTGGTGCACAAGCTCCATCATCCTTCGCATGCGCGGCAGCAAGAACTCCTCTATCTGCTTGAGTGAGAAGAGCAGGCTCTCCTGTGAGCCCATATCCTCCGCTACGTAGGAGATGAGCACTTTGCCAGGAATAGCTTCGTATATTCTGCGCGTGTTCTCGTAGGCCAGGTCGAACAGCTTGTCCAGACAATAGTGCACCATTTCGGGATTGACAACCAGATCCATCATTCCCTGTTCAAGCCCGCGCAGTTGGCAGTAGAGCAGGAACGGCTCCGACCCGCCCCCCTGGATGGGCCGATCCTCAAGACCCTTTACCTGCTCCGGCAGATGCGAGTAATCCCACCAATCGGGACTTGGCCACTGGTAGTTCGCTGCAATCTCCTCGACAGTCTCATACGCCGCAAGGGGATGATGGATGCATTCACTGTAGACGCCCGACGCATACTCCACCTGCTTATAGCGCATGCCCCAGATGTCCTCGCCCTCCGGCGGCGCAGGACCCACGTAACGGCCGCCCACACCGGCTGGCCGGTCAATGTGGAGCCTGTCGAAGAGTTCCTCGTGCGTGCTCACCCCGAGATGCCGCATCAGGTTGTCCGTGGCCTCGGGCGTTGCCCAATAGTCCATCGGTACCCTGTCCGGCTTCCGCCGTTGGAGCACCGCCAGCCATCGCTCGCGAGACGTCATCCATTCCCTTGGCACATTGTCCTCCATTCAGCCACGCGCGGAAGAGTCACATTACGGGTCAAGCATCAATAGCGGCCGTATGTCCGCGCGGTCTCGATCATGGCCTCCAGGTTTTCATCGGGTGTGTCCCTGCCGCACTGGTCGCCCGTACTCAGAATGAAGCGCCCGCCTTCCGCCGCGGCGTCTATCGCGTCGCGCGCGGCCGCGGCCACCACCTCTGGAGTCCCATGGAGCATGACATTCGTCGTGTGCAGATTGCCCTTAAGCGTGATCTTGTCGCCGTACAATCGCTTCAGTTCGCGCAGGTCGCAATCGCCCATTGGAGGCACTTCCAACGGATCAATTACTGTGAGCGAGGTCTCCTCGGCCATGATTCGAACCAGCTCCTTCTCCTGACCGCAGGAGTGGAGCTGCGTCATATAGCCGGCATCCGTCGCGAGCTCGATGACGCGTTTGACCGCTGGCAACGCAAGTTGCCGGAAGATCGGCACCGTCTGGAAGACGAGCGTTCCCGAGCCGCCCACGCAGAGGAAATCCGGCTTCACCGGCATGCTCTGGATGCGCTCGAAGCGCCGCTCGGCCGCCTCCACGCGCTCCGCGGCCCAGCGCTCGTGCATCTTCGGATGGTCGTAATAGTGGAAGATGGCCTCCTCGCTTCCCAGGGCACATGAATAGGTTACGAAGACTCCTACCAGCCCCTGGTCACCCATGAGCTCCTTCACACGCCGCAGACCCTCCGGTCCGGTATCTACGGGCTTTACACCCTCCAGCGGCTCCCATCGCTCCGGCACGGGGGGCAGCCCCACCTTGGCAGGATCTACGGAGTACGTCGGCGGGTCGGCAACGTAGTAGACATCCACCTTCTCCGCCCACATTCTTCGCCCGCCCTCCATTCGGCACGCCTGGACCACGCGCATGCGCTCATCCGCGTGCACAAGCATCCTCTCCCACGGCTCGTGCTGAGCGATCTCTTCTGGAAAGGTCAGTGGAAAGTAGCCATCCATCAGCGAGTCGATATTGAACCGCTTGGCGCAGGCGATGTAGGCTTCCCATATAGGAGGGTCGTTGTAGAGGTAGAGGTCCCAGAACGGCTTTCCCGTGAGCCTGGCCGGGATCATGTTGCTGAAATCCGGCGCCACGGGCACGCAATCCGGAATACGACCTGAAAGGGTGGCCAACAGCCGTTCGCGAGGTGTCATATGCCTGTCACTCCTGCCGGTTCCCTCAAGGAGATCTCGCCGACTCGGGTCAAAACCAGGCAGTCTAGCCCGAAGCCCTCGCACGCCGGAGCGTGGGCGTATTGCCCAACGGCCGTCAGCGAGAGCGTATGCTCCCCGTTCAGCGCCGCCTTGCCCAGGTCCACGGCTCCTGTAGGCTTGATCTCCGGGTTATAGCCCTCTACCTCGCCCAGCGGGCGGCCATTCAGCGAGACCAGGACCCTGGCAAACCCCGGTGCAACCGAGCCATAGAGTGTCAGGCGGTAGTTGCCCGGCTCCACGGTCGGCAACGCAAACGTCAGCGTGCCGCCCACTTCGCATGTGACCAAAATGTGCCGACCCGCGCTCCAGCGCCGGTCATCAAGGCTGCCAGGTGCACACACCCGCGTGGCCGCGCCCACCGCGGACTGGACCGGCAGCTCCTCGAACCGCCATACCGTGCCCTGGCCGCTCGGCGCATTGTGCACCTGGTTCTCCAGGCCGACAGCCACGGTAAAAGCGTCGTTGCCGTAGCGCTCCAGATATGCGTAGGGCATCCAGCCATAGCCCCCGTCGCCCCATCCCGGGCCCCACGAGTTGCGAAAGTGGAATGCGCCGCCGCCCGGCATCGCGGCTTCATCGCGGTAGCCCACCAGCGTAACGCAGTGTCCGTCGAATACATCCTGCGGTTCGGGTATCGCCATCACGGCGCCTTCCGAGAACTCCAGATTCCTTGGCCAGCGCGCGCCCAGCGCCACCAGCCTGCCGGAGGCAAGGCTGGTCCTGCACGCATCCAGCTCCTCTTTGGAGAAACCGGTCTCCACATCCCAGAACTTGATCCACCGGGCCTCCACATCACGCCGAGATGCCGCGTCATCCAGGGCTGCTTGACTCGGCTCACCCACCTCTGGCATGAGGTCCCGCCGGCACACCCCGAACCGGGAGACTCCGGCGGCGATGTAGCTGAAGTTTGAGCCGCCCCTCTCGCCGCCCACGTGGTCGCGCGCCCAGGCCAGAAACGCCGTCGAGAGAGCCGAAGGCACCTGCCGTTGGCCGAACGCGTGCTCGAGCGCCGCACCCACACTGTAGAGCGAGCAGAAGTCAGGCTCCTGCTGCAGCGGCGGCAAGCCCGCCTCCTCAAACCAGTGTCTGTGATCCGCGAATGGCGGCAACGGAACCATACGGGCATCCCTCCCCTGCTGTCGGGGTTCGCGGAGAGGGCAAGGGTTCCCTGCAGCCGGACCGCAGTCCGCGCGATCCGCCACGCCTGCCATACCCCGCGGGCGCATACCCTTGGCGGGAGAGCATAGAGGTACCACTGCGGCCCCATTCACGAGCCGATTGTTGACTCCCCTGAGTCCTGACAGGCAGACGCAGGTTGTGCGCCTCCACCGTCATGCAGGTGCCGGATGGGAAGGCGTGGAAGTGAGGAGCCAACCAAACCGCAGCCGTAACGGAGGCGAGCTTCGTTCGCTGCGTGCCGTTTGCCCCGTCTTACAGGGAGGACTCATATGCCTATGCCGATGCTGCTTGCCTTGATCGCCGCCGTGGCGCTTTCCGGCGCGGTTCTGCTTGGCGAAGGCCCCGCATCTGCTCAGAGCCCTGGCGTGCCCTGGCCGGCCACGGATGCCCTCGGACGCCGTCTGCCCGAGCCCGCCGCCGCGGGCCCGCCGCGCGCCAACCGCACGGTCGGCATCTTCTACTTCCTCTGGCACAACAACCGCGAAGGCAAGAGCCCGCACTGGCAGGGTCCATACGATATTGATCGCATACTCGCGCGCGACCCCAATGCGATCAATAATCCGGCGTCGCCACTCTGGGGCCCCATCGGCATGTACCACTACTGGGGCGAGCCGCTCTACGGCTACTACCTGAGCGATGATCCGTGGGTGCTCCGCCGCCATGCGCACCTCCTCGCCGATGCGGGCGTGGATACGCTCATCTTCGACACCACCAACGCGGTCACTTACAAAGAGGTCTACATGCGCCTGTGCGAGGTCTTCCAGCAGGTGCGCAAGGAGGGCGGCAGAACCCCGCAGATATGCTTCATGGTCAATACAGCCGCCGGCAAGACCGCACAGCAGATCTATGAGGACCTCTACAAACCGGGCCTCTATTCCGAGCTCTGGTTCCGGTGGGACGGCAAGCCGCTGATGATCTGCGATCCGAAGGAAGCCTCCGCCGAGCTGCGGGACTTCTTCACGCTGCGGCGAGCGCACTGGCCCTTCACCATGGTGAACACGGAGAATGCCTGGCACTGGGAAGCCACCTATCCACAGCCCTATGGATACACATCGGACCCCAACAAGCCCGAGATGGTGAATGTCTCCGTCGCGCAGAACCTGCGCGTCTCCGATGGCAAGGTCACGAATATGAGCAGTGGCGACGCGCGCGGCCGCGGCTTCCACGACGGTACTGCAGATAGGTCCATGGATGCCATCAACCGCGGCATGAACTTCGAGGAGCAGTGGAAGCGCGTGTATGCGCTGGACCCGCCCTTTGTCATGATCACCGGCTGGAATGAGTGGATTGCAGGAAGGTGGGGTGAACCGAACGGGCCGCTAGTGTTCGTGGACCAGTTCACCCAAGAGTACAGCCGCGACATCGAGCCGGCCAACTGCACTCATGCCGATAACTTCTACTGGCAGATGGTCTCGCACATTCGCAGGTACAAGGGCGCACCGCCGCTTCCCACTCCCTCCGCCCCTCGCACCATCCGAATTGACCGCGCCTTCTCCCAATGGAAGGATGTTTCCCCGCGATACCTGGATCATATCCGAGAGACCGATCCGCGCGATCACGACGGCGCGGGCGGCACGCACTACGTCAACCGTACCGGCCGCAACGATATCGTGGACGCGAAGGTAGCGCGCGCCCG
>CAZGLN010000037.1:266-12735 GCA_964526545.1 uncultured Chthonomonadales bacterium | reverse complement strand
AATGTCTACTTCTACGTGCGCACGCGTGAGCCGCTGACCCCTCGCTCCGGCCCGAACTGGATGTGGCTCTTACTCCACATCCCTGGGCGCGAGGGCGCTTCGTGGGAAGGCTATCACTACATTGTTAACCGATCAGTGGAGCCGGACGGCAGCACGTGGCTGGAGGCATCCGAGGGCGGCTGGAAGTGGCGCCGCGTGGCGAAAGTTCGTCTGCGCGTCTCCGGCGCGGAGCTGCATCTGGCCGTACCACGCAGAGCACTGAAACTGCCGACGGGAACCGGTCTGAACATCGAGTTCAAGTGGGCGGACAACATGCAGAGGCCAGGCGACATCCTGGATTTCTACCTGAGCGGCGACGTGGCGCCAGAAGGCCGATTTCGCTATGCGTACCGCGCTCCATGATGTGCCGGATCCACAAAGACTCACTTTCGCAAGAACCGCCGCGCTCACTCTGGCAGGCATCCGAAGCCTGCGGGGTGAATAGTCCGCGGCACGATGCAAGTACCGCATGCTTGCGCCTTGAAACTGCCGCCGGTGTATTGAACGCATAGGGAGCGCTATCCATGACCTGTCGCGGTCTGCTTTGGAGCATGCTGCCGCTCATCGTCGGCACAGCCTTGCTGCCTAATGTCCGGCCGGCCGAGGCCCAACTCGGCGAGCTCATGAAGCCGCACGAGGGCCGCAGCCGCAGGGCGACCTCGACCCGCCGCGAGGGGCCCGACGGACGCTACGATCCGAAGGCGCCCCCGCGCGGAGACCGCGACGAGCGAAGCAATTGGGACAACTTCCGTATTGACCCTGGCCAGACGCACGTCTTGATGGACGAGAAAGGCCCGGGGATAATCACCCACATCTGGCTCACCTTCCTCGGGCCCGAACCGCAGGCGTGGGCTCCTAATGGATCCGCCAACCACCAGGAGATGCTGCTTCGCATCTACTGGGATGGCAATCCCAGGCCCGCCGTCGAGGCGCCCGTCGGCGATTTCTTCGCCAACTGCTTCGGCAAGCGCAGCAGCGTACTCAGCATGCCCGTCATCGTGGAGGATGCCGATTCGTACAACTGCTTCTGGCACATGCCCTTCCGCAAGTCCGCCCGCGTGGAGATAGTCAACGAGAGCGACAAGCCCATCAGCCTGCTCTACTACAACATTGACTGGATAGAGAAGAAGAGCCTGCCCAAAGACACACCCTATTTCTACGCGCAGTACCGCCAGGAATACCCCGCCGTGAGCGGCAAGGACTACGTGGTGCTCGAGACCACGGGCAAAGGTCACTACGTGGGCACCGTCCTCGCGGTGCGCTCCCGCAGTCCGTCCTGGTTCGGCGAGGGCGACGAGAAGATCTACATCGACGGGGAGAAGGAGCCCTCCATCTGGGGCACGGGAACCGAAGATTACTTTCTGAGCGCATGGGGTCTCAAGACCACCAGCACCCTCTACTTTGGTGTGCCCTATTTCGACCAGTGGGGCATTGTCGGCGGGCACACAAGCGCCTATCGCTGGCACATCAACGACCCGATTGTGTTCAATAAGGGCATCAAGGTGACGCTGGAGCACTTCGGCTGGATCTCACCAGACGAGAATCCGGACCGGAAGAGCACCAGTTGGAACGAACGCGAGGATGACTACGCCAGCGTAGCCTTCTGGTACCAGACAGGCACGCCCACATTCGATGCCCGCGCGCCGCATGCGCGCGCGCGCCGGCTCCCCAATCTGGACCGGGTTGTCTCTTTCGCACGCGACGCACCCAGGCATGGGCCGGGCCCCTCCAGCAGGCAGCAGCTCGCCCACTTCGAGGGACCGCAGCTTCTCTACCGACCCGAAAAGCAGGACGAAGCGTGGCTAGAGATACCCTTTGAGGTCGCCAGGAAGGAGCCGCTCCGCCTGCTGCTCAGTCTCACCAAGTCCTACGACTTCGGCATCTACCAGGCGTACGTTATCACTCCGGAGGGCGAGCGCGTGAAGGTCGGCAGCCCCATTGACCTCTACTCGCCGGACATCGTGGGGTACGAAGCGCACCTGCTGGACTTCTGGCCGGAACCGGGCAGATACCTGCTGCGGCTCGAGTGCGTTGGGCGCAACCCGGCATCCGGTGGGGTGTATCTCGGCATCGAGGCCGTGCGCCTGCGCGAAAGACGCCCCAGAGTCATGCAGTACGGACACGAAAAAGACAGCGACTGGAAGAAGAACCCGGTGCTGCATGGCTGAGCGCGCATCCCCTACAAGCTGGACGCAGCCCATTGGATTAGGACGGACGGATATTCTGAACAACGATACGGCCTTGGCGCCGAAAACTCCAGGGGACACAACCTGATGCATGCCAGACATCTTGCCCTCGCCGCCGTTCTGATCAGCGCGCTCCTTGCGCCGGCTCTACCCGCGCGCGCCCAGACCCTGAAGGAGGATCGCTTCTCCTACACGGTGCCGAAGGGCTGGGCCATCAAGGATACGGGAGTGCTGAAGTACAAGGTGGCCCTGGGTCCCCGATCCAATGGCTTCTCGCCCAACATCATTGTCATCGAGGAGCCCTTCACTGGCTCGTTCGCGCAGTATGTTGACCTCAGCGAGCGCAACGTGGCGCAGTCCACCCCCGGATACCAGAAGCTCTCCAAGGCGCCTTTCGTCGCGTCCAACGGCCTTAAAGGAGTGAAGTTGATTACCAACCAGGTGCAGTCCGGCAAGCGCTTGCGCACGACTTTCTACTTCTTTCCGTCCAAGAAGGGCCGTTTCTTCGTGATCACGTGTTCCGCTCTGGAGGAGAGCAGCTCCGCGCACGCGGGCGCTTTCGACGCGGCGATGAAGTCGTTTCGAGTCCTCTAGTGGTCCGGATGGCAGTACAGATTCTCGATGGAGGCTCCGCCCCATGTCCTTGATGTTCGTCTTGTTGCTGGCAGTCTCCGGCTCGGGAGGTCCCGAGCCCGTGATCAAGCGCATCTACGGTCCGGAGACCCAAACCGGCCAGTACAAGCATCCTGCGGCCATCGCCGAGCTAGCCAATGGCGATCTGTTCGTGGCCTACTATGGCGGCACGGGCGAATACGCGGTGGATACCGGGGTATTCGGCGGAAGGCTTCGCAAGGGCTCGCGGAAGTGGAGCACGCCCGTGCGCATCGCGCACGATCCCTTCCGTTCCGTCGGCAATCCCGTGGTATGGCAGGCACCGGATGGCCTGGTGTGGCTCTTCTATGTGGTGCGCTGGGGCGATACCTGGTCCACCAGCCGCATCCAGGCCAAGGTCTCCAGTGACAACGCCCACACCTGGTCCGATAGCTTCGTCGTCTCTGAGACCGAGGGAATGATGGTGCGCGGCAAGCCGATTGTGCTCGCCTCGGGGGACTACCTGCTGCCCGTCTACCACGAGACCGGACACGATACCGAACGAGTCGGGCCGGACACCACCAGCCGCTTTCTTCGGTACAATGCCGCGCGGAGGATCTGGGAGGAGTTGGGTGTCATCCGCTCGCCGAAGGGCAACCTCCAGCCCGCCATCGCGGAGCTCGGCCCGAATCACCTCATTGCATTCTGCCGACGAGGCGGCGACTATGAGCCCGTAACTGATGGCTATATCGTCTGGTCGGAGAGCCGCGACGGCGGCCGCACCTGGACGCCCGGCGTGGATTCGGCCTTCCCCAACCCCAACGCCGCGGTAGACCTGCTGAAACTGAAGAGCGGCGGCCTCCTGCTCATCTACAACCACAGCATGAACGAGCGCACACCGCTCTCGGCCGTGCTCTCACGCGATGGCGGCAAGACGTGGAGCAGACGGCGGGATATCGCCACCGGTCCCTACGATTACGCCTATCCCTTCGCGGTGCAATCCGCGGACGGCTCCATCCACCTCATCTTCACCTCGCATGAGCGGACGGTTGTTCAGCACGCGGTCTTTCGCGAGGAGTGGTTCACCGATTAGGCCGGCCGCAGAGGGACACTCTACGCTGCGCGGCAACGTATCAGCAGCCGATAGAGGAAGCCTGGAAGGCGATCCCGATAGGCAATCTTGACGCGCGGCAGCAGCGCGGGACTGCTGGATGCGCGGGCAAGCCCGGAGCGCGTGGTACACGCTCCCTGCAATCCGAGATCCAGCACCAGCCGCGGTGTTCGTTCATTGTATCGGCCGAACGGATAGCAGAAGGTGCTGACCATGGCACCGGCGCCTTCGCGGAGTGCCTCGCATCCATCCGCGATCTCCTTGCGCGCGAGGTCATCCTCCAGGAGGTCCAAACGCACATGGGAATGCGTGTGCCCGGCAAGTTCCCAGCCTCTATCCGTCAGCGCGCGCAGCTGCGTCCAACCCATGATGGGGAGCACGGGCTTGCCTTCCTGCCGATCCCAAGTATTGGCTCCTCCCACGTAAGCAGTGGGCACGAAGACTGTCGCCGCCCACCCCAGACTCTGCAGCACCGGCGCGGCGTGATCGAAGACGTTGCAGTAGCCGTCGTCGAATGTTATGCATACGGGTCTGTATGGTAATGGCTCTCCGTGAAAGAGGCCCTGGATAACTGCGGCAAATGTAACCGCCTGGTATCCCATGCGCTTGAGAAGTCGCATCTGCCGCGCAAAGTCACGCGCCCCCACATTCAGAAAGCGCTGGCCCTCGGCACCCACTTTGTGATACATGAGCACTGGAACGGATGTCTTCATGGCGTCTCTGCCCGCGTCCGACGGAGTCTGGCGGCACCTGGAAGAACTGATGCGGCATCGCATGCGGCGTCCCACGTCGCGCGGGCCGTGATCGGGGGATGATCTGTTTCGGGTGTGCTCGTTGGCGCGTCCACCCAATCGCCTCCGTCACGCATGTCCCAAGACGCGGCTGTAGAGCGAGACCATGTTCTCTGCCATTGCGGAAGCGCTGAACAGCGCGGCGGCCCGCTGCCGCCCGGCGGCACCCATGCGCGCTCGGAGTGACGAATTGGTCAGGATTACCGAGAGCGCTTCGGCCAGAGACTGGGGCGTTCGATTTGTCAACAGTCCTGTTACGCCGTGTTCCACCAACTCAGGATTGCCGCCCGCCCGGGTGGCTACTACGGGCCTTCCCATGGCCATTGCCTCGATAATGCTCATGGAGCACGCCTCGGTGCGCGACGGAAGGGCGACAACAGCCATTGATTTCAGCAGACGCGGAATATCGTTCCGCACACCTGCAAAGCGCAAACGGTCTGCTACACCCAGATCGGCTGCACGCTTCCATAGAGCCTGCTGGATACGCGGATCTACGTAGCCGACAAATAACAAATACGTGTTGGGACAGTTACGCAGAACGAGAGGCGCTGCCTCAACGAGGAGGGGCTGCCCCTTGAACTCATCCACATGCCCGATGCTGCCCACTACAATCGCATCCGCCGGCAGTCCGAACTCGGCAGACACGCTTAAATTGGCCTCCGGACTCTCCCCAATTGACTCGGCGCCAACTGCAAGCAGATCCGTGCCGTTGTACACCGTCACGACCCGCGCAGGAGCCACACCACGCGAGATGAGCGACTGTCGCATATAGTCCGACACCGCAACAAGCCAGTGGTTTCCGCCCGGCAGACGCCGATACGCCAAATCGCGGGACCATATATGGACAGTGGAGACTACCGGAATACGCGAGGCAATCCCGGCGAAGTAGCCGAGATAGGTTGCGCGCGTCAGGTGCGTATGAACGAGCTCACAGCACTCTTGCCGCACGATGGACCGAAGGGCCAGTACCGCAAATGGAGCAGCAGGACCGCGCATGCAGAGCGGAACAACGCGAATGGCTGTCTGGTCAAGTTGGCAGGAGAGCCAGCCTCCGGGAGGACATGCGACGATGACCCGGTGGCCCAGATAGCGTAGGTGTCGAGCGAGCAGCGCAAAATGCCTTTCGGCTCCCGAGGCACGCGTACTGGATATCACCTGCAAGATGTTCACGATGCTACGTCGCACGGCCTCTCACATATATCAGAGGCTAATTCAAGTATCCTGTCTGCCTGGCGCCATCGCCGGACTGCTGCGATGCAGCAACCTCGGATAGTAGGCTTTGGGTGCATCGCGAGCGCATGAGCGTAGGTGATGGCCGATCAGACGGTATTGTGATTTAATGGATCATTCGTCCACAGTTCTTCCAATGCGTTTCCATTGCACCATCTAGACAGCCCACGCATTCAATCGGGTGATTACAGTTCATCGGCAATGTATCGGCTATGGAGCGGCGAGCGATCAAACGCTATCATTACTAATTAGCGGCTTGCACAGCATTCCGCCAAACGACCAATAGTCGCCAACCCCCCTGGCATGACGCATAGGCTGGGTAATGGCGGCCAACTTACGGACACTCTGCACTCTCTACCCTTCGCCGGAGCGCGATCCGGCCGCAACGCCGACTGCGTCTGCGGTGGGCCTATAGATCATTCGGCTATCGTCATCGTATTCCAGCAATTCGGCATAGCGCCCCCACTCGATGGCGAGGTCGAGCTGGCGTTCGGCCTCTTCCGCAGGGAACTCCAGCTCAAGGGCGGTAAGCGCCACATCGTACTCCAGCTCGTGCTTGTCCGCGGCATTGAGCAGCCGTAGCAGCCACTGGATAAGAGGCAGGCGCCGGAGGCGCATCCCGAAGATCTCCTTACGCGCCAGGATGGTGGCCTCGGCAAAGGCCTCGCCGAGAGGAGTCACCGAAATATCGCCCTGACCAACGGTGGCAAAACCCAGAAGCTCGGCGGCTTCGGCAAGACGCAGCAGATAATCCGAGTCCACATGCAGTTCATCCGCCAGTCGGAACAGATCCGCGGTTCGACCCGGCATGCCCTGCACTCTCTCAAGCGCTCCAAGCAGATCATCTATGGTGACGTTAGGAAGGGCGCGCGTGCGGCCGGGCTCTCCCGGCGCGGTACCGACCTCCACATGCTCCGGCTGAGTCTGCCCGGCGAGTGTGGCATACACATGGTCCACGATGGCGGCAAACTGCGGGGTCTTCTGGTCCCTGGGATGCGGCAGATCCACAAGGACATCCGCAACCACGCGTCCCGGGTCCTTATCCATCACGACAATGCGGTCCGACATGAATACGGCTTCCTCGATGCTGTGCGTTACCATGAGGATGGCCTTGGTGGGGATGGATCCGCTGGCCCAGAGCTCCAGCAGCTCGCCCCGCAGCGATTCCGCGCTCAGAACGTCCAGCGCGGAGAATGGCTCGTCGAGGCAGAGCAGCTCGGGCTCCACGGCCATCGCGCGGGCGAAGCCTACCTTTTGGCGCATGCCGCCGGAGAGCTCGCGCGGGTACGCCGTCTCGAAACCATCCAGCCCAACCATGTCAATCAGCTCCAGCGCGCGCCGCGAGCGCTCGTTCGGCGGCACGCCCCGTGCCTTCAAGGCGACCTCCACATTCTGCTGCACCGTGAGCCACGGGAAGAGGGCGAAGGTCTGGAAGACGATGGTGGCGTGCGGCGTAACGCCGCGCACGGGCTGGCCGCGGTAGAGAACATCGCCCTCGCTCGGCTTCTGCAGTCCCGTTACAATCCGCAGCAGGGTGCTCTTGCCGCATCCGGAGGGTCCAAGCAGAACAACGAATTCGCCCTCGTGCACGGTGAGGTTCACATCCCGTACGGCCACGAACTCTTTTCTGCCGGAATCGTATCGCTGCGAGACGCCGCGAAGCTGGACGAGCGCGTTTGCAGTCATGTCACCCCTCTATCCTGTAGCGATCCTCGGCAAGCTTGTAGAGACGCCGCCAGAACACGCGATTGATCACCACGACGGCCAGTATCATGGAGAGCGTAGCGGCCAGGAGCAGCGCGAAGTTGCCCTCAGCCGTGGCCCGCGCAATCATGGCGCCAACGCCCGTGGTGAAGTAGGTCTTGCCGCCGAACTGCGTGTATTCCGCCACGATGCTTGCGTTCCAAGCCCCGCCGCTTGCGGTGATGGCCCCCGTAACGATGTACGGAAACAGCGCCGGAAGCGTGAGAGTGCGCCACCTCTCGGACTTGCTGAGTCCCAGAAGCCGCGAAGTGTACTTCAGGTCCTGCGGTATCGCGCTGGCGCCCGCGAGCACGTTGAAGAGGAGATACCACTGCGTGCCCATCAGCATCAGCAGTACCGCGGCGATGTTCAATCCACCAGGCAGAGAGAGCAGCAGGAGCAGCAGCACCGGAAAGAGAGCGGTTGCCGGCACGGACGCGGCAATCTGCACCACAGGCTGAAGCCAGTTCGCCAGCTTCCGATTGGTGGCCAGCGCCACTCCCAGCGGCACCGTCCAGGCCAGCGCGATGACCATCGCCGCCGTTACCCGCAGGAGCGTGGCGCCAAGTCCTAACCCTATCTCCGCCCACTCATGGGGTGTCACGCCGGTCAGCATCAGGAGAGCGCGATAGGTGTAGTAGGCCAGCACGCCTAATAAGAGGACCATGACCAGAGGCGCCGTGCGGGAGACCAGCCCCCTCGTAGGCCGATCGGTCTCCACGGGGATGTGCCGCAGGGACCAGGAGTCGAGGCTCCGGCCGATCGGCTTCATCACCCTGGCACCCAGCCATTTCACCACCGCGGATTGATGCAGCACCTCGTAGAGCCACGAGCGCGGCGGCGCTTCGCCGGCAACCATCTCCATCTTGAACCGGTCCGCCCATACCAGGAGCGGCCGCCACACGAGCTGGTCGAGCGCCACAATCACCAGGATGAGCGTACCCAGGCCCCAGAGGATGGCAACAAGGTCGCCCTCGTTCGCTGCTGTCTGGAGATAGGTTCCCAGACCGGGCAGGCGGAAGTCCTTGTCTCCCACGGTGAACATCTCGGCTGCCATGAGGAAGAACCAGCCGCCCGCCCAGCTCATCATGCTGTTCCAGATAAGGCTTATGGAGCCGAACGGCAGCTCCAGATTCTTTAGTCGGAACCAGGCGTTGAATTGAAAGACTCTGGTTGCCTCCACCAGCTCCTTCGGCACCGTCGTGAGCGATTGGTACCAGGCGAACGTCATGTTCCATACCTGGCTGGTCACGATGAGGATGACGGAAGCCAGCTCGGCCGCGAAGCTCTCCGGCAGCACCGCGGAGAGGCCCAGCAACACCACCGGCAGAAACGAGAGGATCGGCACGCTCTGCAGCACATCGAGCAGAGGCATCAGCACCTTCTCGGCGGAACGGCTCTTCGCGGCGGCGTAACCGTAGACCAGTGTAAAGAGAAGGGAGATCGCGTAGGCAGCCGCCATGCGCGACACCGAGAGGGCCGCGTAGAGCGGCAAGGCGGAGGGCGAATGCGATATCTCCGGTCCGCTGATGATCTGCGGCGCCTTGCGCGCCAGGTCGGCGCCAAGGTAGATGAGGGCGGCAATGCCGAACAGCACAACCACATCGGCCCACGTGGTGGCACGCAAGGGCAGGATGCCGATCCCGAGGCGGTGTGCAAGCGACCTCATGGCCGGCCCTCGCGGAAGAGACGGAGACAAACGCGCCGCGAGCGCGCAGAGATCCCGTGCGCCGCGGCGCTAGGCGGCCGTCCCGCGGACGAGTAGGCGGAGAGGGGGCTGCGAAGGGAGGATCCAGATGTCGGGAGGATAACTGTGGTCATCTGGAGCATCCATCGGAGTTTCTCCCTTCAGCGTCCCGCGGTGCAAGTTTACCAGAAATGCGGGCCGCCCCATCGGAGATCCGGACAGCCTGCCAGGGCACCCCACGGCCTTTGCCGACGGATGATTACACCGTACTGAGGACGCTGCCCAGGGAACAACTCACAGATCACCCCACCCCGGGTCGGCGCGATGCCGGACGCGCCAATCGCACGTTCTCGTCCAGAAAGCGCCAGGCCTCCTGCTGCATCGTCATGTTGAACTCATGTGGTGCGTCATAGAGCCGCGTGACAAGCGCACGCTCGTTCCCGGCTTTGCGGTAGCCTGCCCGCAGTCGGCGAAACGCCGCCCGTACCCCCTCCGGATGGAAGAGAGTGTCACGCGAGCCATTGATGACTAGAAGCGGCCGAGGCGCCGCGAGAAGGGCGACATCGGGATAATCGAGATCGCCATAGAGGCCCGGCACCACCATGGAGTGCCCGATGGTGTTCACAATGTGGCTTCTGAGCTGGTAGGGGAAGCTGGTCATCCAACCCACGGCGACCGCCGCCCGAATGCGGCTATCCAGCGCGGCAAGATGGCATGCCCGCAGCCCTCCAACCGATAGCCCCACGCAGCCCACTCTCTCCGGGTCCACGTCCGGACGGCTCAACAGGTAGTCCACGGTGCGCATGTCATCGTGAAACATGACGCCCGGCCAGGTGAAGCCCGCCGCGTGGATAGTTCGCGCCACGAGCTGCTCCATCTGCGAGGAGCGCTGGTTGAATGCGCGGACCGCGGACTCCTCCATGCCGGGCGGCCGCTCTCTCCATTCAGGAGGATCCGCCTCCAGCAGCAGGCGCCGCTCACCCCAGTAGAACATATCCATGCACACCACCAGGTATCCCTGCTCGGCCAGGACGGCGGCGATGCTGCGTCCGGCATAGTACTGGGCCTTGTGGGCTGCGAGGGAAGGATGCTCGCTCTCCTTGGCAACAAGCTTCTCACGCCCCCACAGGTAGAAGGCTCCGTGGTCATGCAGCGCAATGAGTGCGGGCAGCTTGCCGCGCAGGCCGCGCCTCTTGAGCACGGTGGCGGGCGCACGGCACCCTGGACTGACGCTGAACGCCACCTCCTCGCGCACCAGGTCGCCACGCGTTTCTTTCGAGGCCGTTACCGGGTCCAGTGAGCAGGGTTCCGGCCGATAGTGCAGCAGTTCCCTCAGCCGGCCGCGGGCCAGCCGCCTCCACTCCTCCACATCGGTGAACTCTCCACGCAGGAAGCAGAGTCGCGGAAGGCCCTTCGGCAGCCGCCCCTGAATGAAGGGAAACAGCGAGCCGACGCCGGCCGAGGGCTGCGCTTGCGGTTCCGGCAGGGCCTGCTCCAGCGGCAGGGCGCCGGCCCCTACGGAGAGAAGAGTAAGAAAATCTCGGCGTGTCTCCATGATGGGCAGACTTCTTGCCTCATAACCTGTACTCCTCCGTGCGGATTGGGAGCGTGCAATGCGCTGGATGGATCGGCTGCACAACGCCCTGGTGGTAGAGCGGCGCGCGCGGGTGCTGAGCGCACACATCGCACCCCTGATCCCGGAGCACGCTTGGCTGTTGGATGTCGGGGCCGGAGACGCGCGGATAGCGTCCCGGCTGCTCCAACTGCGTCCGGATATCCAGATGACCTGCGTGGATGTGCTCGTGCGCCCGGTCACCGCTCTGCCCGTGCTTCCTTACGACGGCACACGCCTCCCTTTCCGCGACTTCGCCTTCGATTGCGCTCTGCTCGTGGATGTGGTGCATCACGCCGATGAGCCGCGGGCTCTCCTGAAAGAGGCGAAACGAGTCGCCAGCCGGTGTATCCTGCTGAAGGATCATCTTCTGCAGGGCCTGCTGGCACGCCAAACGCTGCGCCTGATGGATGAAGTGGGAAACGTCCGGCATGGAGTGGCCCTGCGGTACAACTACTGGACACCTGCCGAATGGCGCGCGGCCCTGGCAGCACTCGGGCTCACGGCCACTTGCTGGCGCATTCGGCTCGGCATCTATCCGTGGCCGGCCGACCTGGTTTTCGGACGCTTGCTGCACTTTGTCGCTCGCCTGGAACGAAACGAGGAAGGGACACACTAGCCCATGGCCTACCAACCGTCGGACAATCGTTACAGCGGGATGACGTACAACCGCTGCGGCTGCAGCGGACTTCTGCTGCCCGCCATCTCCCTTGGTCTCTGGCACAACTTCGGCGGAGTAGATCCACTTGAGAATCAGCGCGCGATGCTCCGCCGCGCCTTTGACCTGGGCATCACCCACTTCGATCTCGCCAACAATTACGGCCCGCCGCCAGGCTCGGCGGAGGAGAACTTCGGCCGCATCCTGCGCAGTGACTTCGCGGCCTATCGGGATGAGCTCATCGTCTCCACCAAGGCCGGCTACTGGATGTGGCCAGGTCCTTACGGCGAATGGGGCAGTCGGAAGTACCTGCTGGCGAGCCTCGACCAGAGCCTGCGCCGCATGGGCCTGGAGTACGTGGATATCTTCTACTCGCACCGGCCCGATCCGAATACGCCAATCGAGGAGACCATGGGCGCCCTCGCGCAGGCGGTACGCCAGGGCAAGGCGCTCTACGTGGGCATCTCGTCTTACAGCGCGGAGGCCACGCGGGCCGCAGCCGCCGCACTGCGCGCCGAGGGCGTGCCCTGCCTCATACACCAGCCCAGCTACTCCCTGCTGAACCGCTGGATAGAGGACGGCCTGCTGGACGCATTGAGCGAAGAGGGTATGGGATGCATCGCCTTCTGCCCCCTTGCGCAGGGCCTCCTGACGGATCGTTATCTGGATGGGATACCCGCCGACTCGCGCGCCGCGAAGCCACACGGTTTTCTGAAGGCGGAGCAGGTCTCGGAAGAGGTAATCGGCAAGGCGCGGGCACTGCAGAACGTTGCCCGGAATCGTGGCCAGACTCTGGCGCAGCTCGCATTGCGGTGGGTGCT
>CAZGLN010000037.1:0-190 GCA_964526545.1 uncultured Chthonomonadales bacterium | reverse complement strand
ACTGCGCCGCGCTGCAGGGACCCGAACTCTCCCAGGAGGAACTGGAGACGATCGAGAGGATCCTCGCAGCATAGCAGGTTTTTGAACAGGCTGATGTGGACCGTCTGACTGGCATCTAACCAGTGTCTGCCGGTTGCACCTCCTACGCGCCGGCGAGATTGGTCTCAGGCTGCTCCTCCGCACAAAGTGG
>CAZGLN010000036.1:1791-19851 GCA_964526545.1 uncultured Chthonomonadales bacterium | reverse complement strand
TGATCTGCAGCGCCGGGACGGGCGCGCGATTCAGGATCGCGTCGAAGATGACCGCCGTCGTATTCCCCGCGAACGCGGTGCGGCCCGTCGCCATCTGCTGCGATCGCGGCAGTGCCCACCTGTCCCGGAGTCTCATCAACCATGCGTTATTGCCTGATTGCCCTCTTGACGCTCTGCAGCCTTGCTACAAGGTGCGCCGCTGCCGAGACCACCCTGACCCTGCTGCTCGATCCTGGCTCACCGCGAGAAGCTGAAGTGATTGCGGAGGCGGCCTCCTCCCGGGTTGTGGATGGCACGCGGCGCGCGGAGCCGCCCGATGGCTGGACTTACCGTCTGGTTCTGCCCCCCAACGCGCGGGCGGCCCTGGCTCTGGAGTGCCCGGCCAATCCGGCGGTCACCATCACCACGGCGGCCGGCAAGGCGGTGCCGGCAGCCCTCGAGAGAGCAGGCGGCACGCTGACCGTGCGGTTCTCCAGCCCGGCAGGTCATCCCGTGGGCTCGGCGCTCATGGTGGCGCTCCGCGCTCGATCGGCTCCGCTCGAAGTGCGCACTGCATCGCTTCAGGTTCGCCTGCCGGATACCAACGGCGACGGCTTGAGTGACTTCGTCGAGAGCCTGATGGGTGTACCGAAGGGCGCCAAGGCGAACGCATCGCCCGTGCCCGCCAAGCCGCGCACCAGCTTCCAGACGGGGGACCGCTACAGCCCGGCCATCCACGTGCCCACGGATGCCGTTCTGGTCTACTCCGCCGATCCCGCCGTTTACCGCACGTGGTCCGCTCCCGGATACATCCTGCAGACCATGGGCGGCTTTCGCGATGGGCTGGAGTACCTGCGCGAGCATCCCAACGAAGTCCAGCGCGACCGCAGCGGCACCCCCATCGTTATCGGCGAACACAGTTACTACATGGTGCCTACGCCTGAGCGTAACCGCCGCTCGGCAGCCTGGTATCTGGCGGCCATCGCCGCAGGCTCAACCGCGATAGCGCCGGAGGAACCGGAGTACTGGACCAAAGCCGGCTATGAGGAGCCGTTCAAGCAGGCATGGCAGGCCCGCTATGGTTCGCCATGGGAGCCGCCCCACTCCAGCATCTCCGCCCGCTACCGCTCCGAGCAGTTGAAGGGTGAAATGACGCGCACCCAGATCGAGACGATCCTCAACGAAGCGCAGCGAGCCACGCCTAACGTCACGCGCATGGTCGCCATCCACAGCGCAATCACCTACTACCATTGGGGCATTGCGCTGCCGCACTACGGTCTGGCCGCCCTCCCCGCCCTGGAGGAGATTATCGGGCAGGTATGGACCGGCACCGCCCGCACGGCAACCAGGGCGGCAGGACTGCGCGCGGAACGCACGTTCGAGCTCGGATATCTGGAGTATTCCAGTCTCTACCAACTCGTGCGCGGAACCCAGAAGCGGATATGGTTTCTGATGGACCCCGTAGAGGACAACCCGGACCTGCCGACGGAGGATTACCACCGCAACTACCTCCAGACCCTTGTGGCTGCTCTGCAGTTTCCGGTGGATCGGTTCGAAGTGATGCCCTGGCCGCAGAGAATCTACGGGAGAGTGCCCGCCGCCTACGCAACCACCATCAACACCGTGGTGGGAGCGCTGGCCGAACTCTGGCGGTATCCTGACTCGACCTTCGAAGCAGGCACGGACGGCATCGGCATATTCGTCGCGGACAGCATGGCCTGGCAGCGCGGCGACCCCTTCCCCAGCGACATGGATGGATTCTATGCGCTCTCCGTGCAGCTGGTGGACCATGGAGTGCCTGTGCAGGTGCTGCCGCTGGAGCGGGTTACCGAGCCGCGTTTTCTAGACCGCTTCAAGGTGCTGCTCCTCTCCTACGACTACCTCAAGCCCGCCAGCCCCGAGATCAACAGGGCCCTCGCGGACTGGGTGCGCAGGGGCGGCGCACTGCTGGCGTTCGGGGGGACGGATGCCTACAACGAGCTTCCGGATTCCTGGTGGCGCAAGGCCGGCCTGGCAAGCCCGCTGCAGGACCTGCTGGGCAGACTCTCTCTTCCAGCCGGAGTCTCCACCGTCTCGCGTTCCACCGCGCCAGCGCAGGCCCCGGTAACGCTGCTGACTGGCGATGGCAAGGAGCGTTCGCTGCGCAACCGGAGGCCCTACACGCTGGACCTCACTCCCTTCGTGCGCTCCTCCGGCGGCGCCGTAATCACGTTCAAGGATGTTGCCCCCGAGGACGGATGGGGGCCGTACCTGACGACTGCGGAGCTTCGCGTGGATGGCAAGATCGCCGCGGCCTTTCGCGCCGGCTCGGAGATTGAGACACGCTTCCTCTCCGACGACAACGACAGCCGCCTTGTGAACGGAGCACGCTTCGCGGACGGAACGGGCTCCTGGACCTACCGGTTCGAGAACCTTCCGCGCGACAAGAGCGTAACCCTCACACTGGACATAGGCAACGGCTTCCTGGTGGAGGGAGCCCCTCTCGGGCCGCCGCCTCCCCTGTTGGTCGCCGCCACAACCGACGCGGATCGGCGCGTGGCCCGCGTGCGCTTGCAGGAGAGGTACCCGCTTACACGCGCCGAGACACCCTCAAATGCCGTTGTGCACTATCGCCTGGAGGGTGACGGTTCCCCAGTAGTTTGGGAAGCGCGCGTGGGCAACGGAACGTTCATGCATGTGGGCGTGGCGCCCGGATCGCTATCCGCCACAGCGCAGACGAGTCTGCTCTTGCGATCGCTCGCGCGCATCGCCACGGCCCACGCCGGTCAGAACTACACCGAGTCGAACGCCTTCATCGCCAGGCGGGGCCCGTACGTGGCCGTTCGCGCTCTTGCAAGAGACCAGGACGTTCCGGGACGATTCGTGGACCTTCTGGATCCCAAGCTCCCGATTGTTGAGAACCCAATGGTCCCCGCCCGCGGAACGGCGTTTCTCCTGGACGCCGGCGCGCGAGGCAGCATCCCGCGCCTGCTGGCCGCGAGCGGCAGAGTCCGCGCCACGAGCAATCAGGCCGGCTCAACGGCCTTTCTGGTTCAGGCGCCCACCGGCACCACGGGCGCGGCCCGCCTGGAATCGGCAGGCCGCAGACTGAGCAGCGCGCAGGCATGGTCCACGCTCGGCACGCCCATACCGGTGCAGACCGAGATGCAGGGAGCCAGCGTTCTGCTGCGTTATGCTAACCGCGCCGAGGGTGTGGTGGTCAGGGCAGCCTGGGCGCCGCGTTAGCAGGCCGCAGCGCAGGAAGCCGCGTCCCCCGCGCGGAATGGGCGTTCCATGCGAAAGTCAAGCAAGATCCTGCTGGTTATCTGCGGTGCCCTCCTGGTAACCGCCATCGCAACCTATTTCGACGTTCAGTCGCAATCCAAGCCGGACTTCACCCGGCAGGATGCCGCCACGTTCCTCTCCAACCTGGCCAAGGCGCTGATGGAAGAGAAGACCAACACCGTGATGAACTACCACTTCCCGGATGCCGTGGTGGCTGGGCGCCATCTGCAGACCATCCGTGACGCCCTCCAGAGGGGCTTCAGCTACGTGCGTGATTTGAAGGTGGAGTTCCGGAACTTGCGTTACACGCGCCAAGGAGAACAAGTCATTCTGACTACGGACGTAACGGCATCGGATGAGACGACTGTGGGCCAGATCTATCAGCAAGAGGTTACTATCCGGCTGGAGCGGAGGTTGGTGCCCAAGTACCGCATCTTCTCCGCATACGAATGGAAGATCACGAATATTGAGGCCCCAAACATCCCGCTATAGCAATCGGCCGCTCTCCGGCGCGGTACACACGGGCACAGAGGACGATTTATGTTCAAGACGATCAGCAAACACCGAATGAAATCCGGTCAAACTGCCGAGATAGGCGTCATCGAGGCGCCGGACCCGGCGGAGACGGAGCGCGTGGCGCAGCTCTACTGCCACAAGAGCCTGCACTGGCGGCGCCAACTGGAGCTCGCTCTTCTGGACAAGTGCGACTTGCTGGAGAGTCGCATCTACGGCGCGCTTCTGGAGGGCGTGATTGTGGCTTCCGCGTGCTGCTTCGAGCGGCACGGCGCCGGCATCCTGAGCCATGTGCACACGCACGAAGTCCACCGAAGACAGGGCCTCTGCTCGGCAGTACTGGGCGCTCTCTTCGAAGGCTTCAAGGAGCGCGGCGGATGGTCCATGGTCCTCGGAACAACCTTTGAAAGTCCGGCATACTGGATCTATCACGCTTTCGGCTTCCGCTCGCTTCGCGGCGGATTCATGCAGTGGATGGTCCCGGGCACGGAGGAGATAGCGAGCGGCTGGTTCGATGGCACCGATGCCCGCGTGGTGGAGGCTCGATGGGAGCACTGGCCTCTCGTGTGCCACCTCGCCGCGACTCCCGCCCCTCTAGACGTGCGCCATGTCGGCTGGCAGCTGCCGGATGTTGGACTGTTGGAGCGGGAATACCTTCAGACACTGCTCGACGTCGGAGAAGCGAAGGCAACGGCCCGCATACTCGAAACCCCGTCCGGCGCGGTAGTCGGCGCGGCCACCCGTGCGCCGCATGCCTACTGGCACGATGTCGCCCTGGTAGACGTTCTGTATCATCCAGACTACGCGGAACACGTGCCGGACCTGCTCGCCGCATTGGACCTTGGCAATTCGCGCTGTCTCGCCTATGCGGACGTGCGCGACATGCCCAAGCGTGAGGCGCTGGGCCGTGCGGGGTTCAAGCAGGTCGGTCAACTTCCGGGCCTCGCGCTCGAGGAATGCCGGCCCGCCGAGGTTGCCCTCTACCATCACGATCCACGCACATAGCACCTATGCCGATCGCTCTGTTTGCAGATGGTCATCTTTCCGGCGTTCAGGCACTGCTAGGCGAGGCCCTCCACGCCGATCCCTCGGCGGCGGGCCAATTCGTGGGCAAGGTGCTGCTGGACATCAACTTCCGCGCGGAGGGTGCTCCCGTGTGGGTGGAGGATGGCCAGGTTCACGGAATGGCACTCGGCATTGTGCGCCGCGCCCCGCTGGAGGATGCCGCTTCCGACTCCGGCGCATGCTATCTCACGCTGCTCGCCGTGGAGCCCTCATTCCGGCGCGGCGGCATAGGCATGGCGCTGGTCCAGCACGTCGAGCAGTTCGCGCGAGACCATGGCGCGGATCGCGTGCTGGTCTCTCCCTATGCACCCAACTACTTCACTCCGGGGGTGGACATCTCAGCCTATCCCGATGCGTTGAGGCTCTTCGCCCGCATGGGCTACGAAGTGGTCTATCGCCCCATCTCCATGGAGCGGAGCCTCACCCACTGCGTCGCGCCCGACTGGGTAGCGGCACGGAGATTGGCGCTGCGGGAGGATGGGATCACCGTAGAGGCATATCACCCGGAGCGCACGCTCGCGCTTCTCGAATTCCTGCGGAGAGAGTTTCCCGGCGATTGGCAGCGCTGCGCGAGAGAAGCAATGCACCGCGCTCTCTCTGGACACGCGCCCAATACGCTGCACCTCGCGATCCAAGGGCAAGAGGTCCTGGGCTTCAGTCACCACCTCGGCGAGCGCCTCGGCCCAATCGGCGTGGCACGCGAAGCCCGGGGGCGCGGAATTGGTCAGGCGCTGCTCTGGAGCACGCTGGAGGCGATGCGCGCCACGGGGCTTCGCCTCGCCTGGTTTCTCTGGTCCGACGATTCCACCGCCAGACGCTTCTACGAGCCGGCGGGATTCGTGGTTGCGCGGCGCTTTGCCGTTCTCCGCAAGAGGCTCTAAGCTCGCGAAAACCAGGTTGGGCGGGCATCTACGCCTGCCGACCGCACGATTCCCGAGGGCACCAAAACCGCCCTGGTCTCGGCACGCCCGAGTGGCCGGCCGCGCATCTGCCGAGAGAATAAGGGAGGCTAGGCCTTACTTCTTGCCCGCCTTCTGCCGGATACGATAGGTGCAGGTGAAATCGCCGGAGGCGATGTGCGTGGTTCGCTCTATCTCGGCCTCGTCACCCAGTAGGTCCTGGAACATGGCCATCTCTTGCCTGCATACCGCCCGATGCGCCTTTGCCACGGCGCAGGCGGCGCAGTTGTGCTCGATGAGGACGTAGCCCTCGTCATCCTCCGCGCACTCCGCCATGAAGCCGGCCTCGGTCTGTATCTGCGCAAGCTCCTCGACCCGTTCGTCCAGCGACTTGCCTTCCATGCGCATCCGGAGGGCCGCGACCAGGCGTTCGCGCCGCCGCGCGAAGAGCCGCTCCACGGCGTCCTCTCCCTCGGAGGCACGCAGCTCGTCGAGCAGTGCGTTGGCCAGGCTGTCATAGTGCCGAGGGAAGGTCTCGTCGCCGCGCTGCGTGATGGTGTAGCGGTGGACCGGTCGGCCGACGCTTCTGCGTTCGATGCTCGTAGCTACCAGGCCCTCCGCCTCCAGCGAGGCGAGGTGCTGACGCACGGCTACCGGCGAGATACCGAGTTCTTTGCCCAGCAGGTCGGCCGTCATGGCGCCGTTGAGCTTGATGGCCGTCAGGATTTCGTGACGGGTGAAACCGTTTGCCTTGTGCAGGTTCATCGAGCACCTCCCGGACGGACGCCTGTATAGCAAAGATATCGGAACTCTTAGCGACGCGCCGCAGGAAGATTATAGCATATAGATACGACGATATGGGGTTAGCAGGTAGTTACTACGAAGGAATTTTCGGAAAGTCCTCGGCGCTGGCGCAGGGTGCTCGGGCCGCGACATCCCATGCGGCAAGCAATCCTAGAGTGCCGCAAAGGACCGCGTTCTGGAGTGGGCTTCGCGCGCAACCAGGCGGAAATCCGCCCGCAGGCGGCACGCACTGGCAGCGTCGTGGGGCCGCCACCGAAGCGCGACCCGCGCCCTGACATTAGCGCCCTGCTCGCGACCGGGGAAGGCAGGCGGCAGAAGGTCTGTAAGCCGGGTTCTGTGTTTGTGTGGTCATCTCTCTGGGACCGCGATTGCTCACGGCCTCAAGCGACTCACCCGGAGGGTCCGCGGGCCGCATCATCCCCTCCTATCGAGTCTTGCTCCCGATGGGGTTTGGCAGGCCGGCCAGTCTCCTGGCCGCCGGTGCGCTCTTACCGCGCCTTTTCACCGTTACCGAGAGGCTTGCGCCGCTCGGCTGTGTGTTTTCTGTGCCACTTTCCGTCGGGTCACCCCGCCCGGACGTTATCCGGCATCGTGCCCTATGGAGCCCGGACTTTCCTCTCCGGCCTGGCCGGAGCGACCACCCGACCTTCTGCCTGTGTAGATTCTAGCACCCCCTGGCAACTGCCGTGGGCAATCGCCGCCGGCATGCCGAGGTGCGGTGACTGCCGGCCAGGTGCTCCATCGGCGGTTGTCAGAGGGCGCCAGATTGGCTGCTGAGTGGGCCGATCTACGCCTCCACGGGAATCAATTTGCCCGAGCGCACGTCGTAGATGAACCCGCTGATCGGGATGTCCTTCGGTATGAGGTCGCTCTCGCGAAGACGCCGAAGGTCGTCGCGCACCGACTTCTCAAGATCGGCGAAGGGCAGGAAGTCAATGGACGAAGCATCCGCACCCAGCTCCTCCTTGATCTTGGCGCGAATCTGTTCGTTGGTGAACGTGAGCATGCCGCAGTCCGTGTGGTGGATGACCACGATCTCGCGGGTGCCAAGCAGACGCTGCGAAATCACGAGGGAGCGGAGCGCATCCGGGCTGGCCAATCCGCCAGCGTTCCGAATGACGTGGGCATCGCCCTCGCTCAGTCCCAGAAACTTGGCGGGATCGAGGCGCGCATCCATGCAGGTGAGCACGGCCACCTTGCGGCCGGGCGGCATGGGCAGATGGCCCTTGTCGAAGGAGGCGGCGTATTTCGCGTTGGCCTCCAGGAACTCGGGAACAATGGACACGGTGACATCCTCCTCGGTTAATGTTGACTTACTCGGTTAGAACAGTCAACAATATACCCGATCTGGATGGTGAACGCAAGCCCAACCGAGGTTGCCTTACTCCACGTCGTCGCGGGGCACGAATTCGCGCACGGAGAAGAGCACGAGGGCGGCAAGCAGAGCGACCAGTGTGATGCCGCCGATCGCCAGCCTGGCGGTGGTCTCCGCCAGTACCTCCTGGTTGGCACCGCTCAGAAACTGAAGCAGGGGGGTGGATTCGGCGGGCGGCCGGGGGTGCGGCGCGAGCACGCGCAGATAGGTCATGATGGAGACGTACTGAAACTTCCCAGGCAGGTTCGGCGCCCAGGATTCCCAGCCGAAGGCAAAGAGAATGCCTACCATCATCGGCTTGCGCAAAAGGGTGGCGAGGAGCAGGAAGAGAGCGCCGTAGGCAAGAGCCCCTATCGGCAGCACCAGCAGATCGCGTGCGATGGGCGCCTGCACGGGCTCGGCCTTCCGAATGAAGTCCGGATAGGCCGCCTCCAGAAGCTGCCGATTCAGGCGCACAAGGGACCGGCCCGTCGGGCGCGACTCGGCCAGTCGTACAGTCTCGGGCGGAAGCGGAATGCCGCCGAAGCGTTCACGCGAGTAGAGACGCGCGGTCCGAAGTCGGCTGCTGACCCGCGCCACGAAGCGATCCAAGATGCGCTGCGGGACTTCCTCGTTGTAACGCGGATCCGCCATCGCCGCCTGCAGCCTGCCTCCCAGGCGTTCGTAGATGAACTCCGAGATAGGATCCCCGCGGGCCTTCACGGTCTCGTAGAAACCCCGCGCATCCGTAACGTCATCGGACATGAGGAGCGCCGTAGAGCCCGCCGGGCCTGTCCAGATAGTGGCGGCGGCCAGCAGCAGAGTCGCCGCCGCAAGCATGAGCGAGATGCCGAGAACCGCCGCAAGGTACTTGATCAGGACGATGCGCCAGCGCGCCACGGGCCGCGTGAGCAGGTAGACGATGGTCTTCTGCTCCATCTCCTGCGTGATGACTCCCGTGCAGAAGACGAGCGAGAGAATGACCAGCAGGAAGCCATAGACGATGGTGGAGGCGAGCGAGTTGTAGGCCACCGCCGAGTCGAAGCGTTCCGGACCGGCCAGCCGCAGCAGGAGCGCGATACCGGCGGGCAGCACGCTGAGCAGAAGAGCAATCGAAAGACGCTTTGGGCGCAGCAGATCGCGCAGCGCCAGCCGGAAGAGGTAGAGATCCACCATCGTGCTAATGCGTGCCCCTTCCTCGTGCCTTGCCGTTATGCGCCACTGCCGCCCACCAGATACCGAAAGACAGACTCAAGATTGTTATCCGGCGATTCGAATGCCGTAATGCGGTATCCGTGCTCCAGAACCACCTGGGGGAACACGTTGTAGAAGGCATCGGGATGCCTGGTCTCTACCTCCACCACGCCCGCCTGCTCCCTATCCAGACGGGCGCTCAGCACGAACGGCATTGCCAGCAGCCGCTGCGCCAGTTCGCGGCTCTGCGGCGACTCAATGCGGATACGGTGCGGATGCGCATCGATGAGGGACCTGATCTGGAATACATCCCCCATGGCCAGCAGGCGCCCCCGGTTCATGAGCAGTATCCGATGCGTCATCTGCTCAACTTCGTAGAGGATGTGGCTGGATATCACGATGGTCTTGTTACGCTCCGCTTGCTCATGCAGCAGCTGAGTCATCTCGCGGCGGGCAACCGGATCCAGTCCGTTGAAGGGCTCATCCAGCATCAGGATTTCGGGATCATGCACAAGCGCCTGGGCCACCTTGATACGCTGCCGCATGCCCTTGGAGTAGCCGCCTATCTGCCTATCCGCCGCGGAGGTCATCCCCACCAGTTCCAGCACCTCCGCAACGCGCGCCTCCAGCGTGCCGCGTTCGAGGCCCGACATATGGGCCAGCATGCGCACGAGCTGGCGGCCGGTCATTTCGTCGTAGCTGTTCTCGATCTCCGGGGTGTAACCCAGTCGGCGGTAGACCGCGCCATTGGCGAACGGCCGCATGCCCAGAACGCGCACCGAGCCGGTGGTGGGCCGGAGCTGACCGGTAACGAGCTTGATGAGCGTGGATTTTCCGGCGCCGTTGGGTCCCAGCAGCGCGGTGATGCCCGGCCCGATGGCGCACGTAACATCGTTTATGCCGATCACCTGGCCATACCAGCGTGAGGCGTGCTCCAGCTCTATCACCCGCGCACCACCTCCACGGCCCGTATTCGGACGCGCGCGGCCACCAACCCGCTGACGACGATGCCCATCACGATGGCGAGAACCACCCAGACATTTGGTGCCGCCAGCTCCAGCATCTCCAATCCCCCACGCGCCCGGCTGCCAAACGGCATGCGGAGCGTGATGCCGTACACATTCTGCGCCAGCCCCTCGATGGCGCCTGGAATGGAGACGTGGCGCAGAAGGATGCCCTCCATCATGTCTCCGCGGTAGCGGAAGCCCCAGATCATCATCACAACGGCCTGGCTAACAAAATAGAGCCCGGCATAGAAGGCTCCCGCCATGCGTGCCGTGCGGCTCCAGGCGGAGAACCCGATCATCGCGCTGGCATGGACCGCGGCGGGTACAGCACAGGCAAGCAGTGCGCGCAGAAGCAGCCATGGCTCCTGGCGCAGGATGCCCTCATTCCAGTAGCTGAACAGGCAGTAAGCGTAGAGCAGCAGTGCAGGCGCAGCGCCCACGCAGAAGATGATTAGGAAGATGCCCATCCACTTCCCGGCCACATAGTCGCCCTTGGTCAAGGGCTTCGAGAGGTAGACCAGCAGCGCATTGGTCTGGTGGTCTCTGGCGATACTGCCGGAGCCGACCATCAAGGTGAGCACGAAGAGAAAGAGCTGCTGATTCGTAAACGCCTGGAAGAACTGCCGCGCGAACCGCTGTCCCGGCGTGGTATCCATGAAGGGATTGGGCGCGCCCTGCGTTGCGAGGCTGGAGAGGTAGAGCTGCAGTACGGAGAAGAGGTAGGGCAGAGCCGCCAGCGCGACAACCAGCCAGAAACCCTTCTGCTTTAGCGCCAGGCGCAGACTCGCGACGGTGATAATCCACCATCTCACAGCCCGCGTATGCAGCGGACCATCGTAGGTGCGGTAGGTCAGATCCGCGATGGGAGAGGCTTCTGTAGGCGTGGATGCGTCGCGCCCCGCCGCCGCTGGCTGTTCCGAAGCGCTCACTCCACGGCCTCCAGGAAGACATCCTCCAGCGATCGCGTGGCGCGCCGAAGTCCGCGGATCTGGGCATCCGTCTCTAGAGCGAGACGGAAGAGCAAGCCTGCAGGATCCTCCACGCCCTCCGGCAGCACCAGACGCAGCGCGCTCCCCAGACGGTTGGTCACCTGAATGCCCTCACGCTCCAGGCGCTCGACAAAGGGCAGCGACATCACGCGCAGGTCCAGATCCACCTGCAGACCCTCCGTGCGCTTCAGGTCGGAGACTTCGCCTGCCATCGCGACCCGCCCACTGCGCATCACGATGACGTGCTCACACGTTCTCTCGATGTCCGGAAGCAAGTGGGAGGAGACCAGCACATTGATGCCCTTCGCGCTCGAGATATCGCGTATGAGACCAAGCATGTCGTGCCGCCCCGCCGGATCCAGTCCGTTGGTGGGTTCATCCAACAGCAGCAGTTCCGGCCCATGCACCAGGGCCTGTGCCAGCTTTATGCGCTGCTTCATGCCGGTGGAGTAGGTCTCGATATTGCGATAGCGCGCCTCGCCCAGCCCGCAGTACTCCAGGGTCTCATGAGCCCGGCGCATGGCCTGGCTGGCCGGCATGCCCGCCAGCTCGCCGGCGTAAGCCACGAAGGAGACCGCATTCATGCCGGGTATGTGGCAATCCTGCTCCGGCATCAGGCCGATGCGCTGCCGTATTGCCAGCGGCTCGCGGGCCACGTCACGCCCGAGCACCGTTCCCGAGCCGCTCGCAGGCTTAAGGAAGCCGAGCAGAGTCTTGATCAGGGTGGTCTTGCCGGCGCCGTTCGGACCGAGCAGTCCCACGGATCCCTCCGGCACGGCGACGGTCAGGTCCGAGATCGCGACCTTCTTGCCGTACCGCACAGTGAGGTTGTTGACGGCTGCCACCGCCATTGCAGGTGCGCCTCTCGTGACGTGAATCGGCTGCTGCTGTCCCGTGCGCCCGCGCCATCAGTCGAGCGCTGTGAGGGGCCCCAGCCACTCTGCCGATGCGACGGCGCGTCCGTGCCCCATCGGTCATACGCGTTCAAGCGGTGCGCGTTTCAAAGCCCCGCCGGCCTGCCCACAAACAAGCTTATGCCGCCTCACCTAGGCGGACCGACGCCGCGATCCTCACCCAGGCTTGAGGGCCGGCGCGCCATCCTCGGGCCGCACAATGGGCTCGTAAGCCGCGCCGACCATTTCGGCTATGCGTCTGGAGAGCTCGTTGTACCTTGCGCTCACGAAGCCTACCACCATGTCAAGCACGGTGGGACCGCTATCCACCAGGTAGACCGTGGGCACGTTGGTGATGCCGTGCTGCTCGGTAACGTCGAGGTCCGCATCCACAAGTTGAGGAAACGTGAGGCCATACTCCCTGGCGAAGGCCGCCGCATCCTCCCTGCGCTCCTGGGCCACGCCCCATACAGTAAGCCTGCGCGCGGAGTATTGGCGATGAAGACGCTCTAGGAAGGGTAGCGCATACTGGCACGTGGGACACGACTTCTTGTAGAGCACATAGAGCAGAGGCCCGCTCCGCCGCGCATCCAGGCTCTCACGCTGCGCTCCCGTGTAATCTGGCAGTGCGAAGTCCACCACGGAGTCGCCTGCCTCCAGTATCTTGCTCATGAGACTCCTCCACTACGCAGCCGAAGCCAGGCAGCCGCCGTGCAGGGAAAGCATGACGCTAGACCGAAGATTCTGGCGCAAACGCGCAAAGGGCACCTCATGCTTCAGGGTGTCCGCAAAATCGTACCACAACCCGGGGCGCACGAGCTGATTGGCGGCAGACGGCCATGATCCACCAGAATCGGTTGCTGACCGTAGCGCTGCTATTCACCGATATTGATGGCAGCACGGCGCTCTGGCGCGATGTCCCCGAAATGCCGGCTCTGCTGGCCGCGCACGATACGGTGCTGGAAGCAGCCTTCGCAGCACACGGCGGCCGGGTGTTCAACAAGGCAGGGGATGGCTACTGCGTCTCGTTTCTTTCGCCCACGGATGCCATAGCGGCCGCACTGGAGGGCCAGCGCGCTCTGCTCATGGTGCGTGAACAGCACCAGCGGCCCGATTTCACCGTGCGGATGGCGATCCACGTGGGCGAGGTCATCGAGCGGGCGCACGACTTCCTCGGCACCCCGCTGGCCTACACCCGGCGGCTGCTGGATTTGGCGCGCGGAGGGCAGGTGCTTGTCTCCAGACCGGCCGCAACCCTGGCGAGTCAAAGCCTGCCGTCGGGAGCCAGTCTGGAAGATGTGGGCCAGCGCCAACTGCGGGACATGCGCTCGCCGGAGCACATCTTCCGGCTGCGCCACCCAGACCTTGCGGCGCCAGATATCGCCGAAGATGTGCGCAACACCGCCAGCACGAACCTTCCCGTGCTGCTCACCAGCTTCATCGGCCGCGAGGCGCTTCTGCGCGATGCTCTTGGCGCCCTGCATGCACACCGTCTGGTAACCCTGGTTGGCGCCGGCGGCTGCGGCAAGACTCGGCTCGCGCTCCGCACGGCGGAGGAGCTGCTGGGTTCCTACCCGGACGGTGTCTGGTTTGTTAGCCTGGAGGCCGTGCGCGACCCGCAAGACGTACCCTTCCGCGTATGTGCTGTGCTGCAGGTCGGCGGAACGGGGGAGGAGCCGATGCCCTCCTCGGCCTGCCACGAATTGGAAGACAAGCAGCTGCTGCTGATCCTTGACAATTGTGAGCACCTGCTGGAATCGTGCCGCGCGCTCCTCGGCAAAATGCTGACAGCCTGCCCGGGAGTCTCGGTTCTGGCAACCAGTCGGGAGCTGCTGGGAGTGCCGGGCGAGGCGATCTTGCGCGTGCCCCCGATGGAGATTCCCGCCAACGCGCGCTCTCTCCCTCTGGATCAATTGGCGCGCCTGGATGCGGTTGCCCTCTTTGCCGAGCGGGCGCGAAGCGTCAAACCATCCTTCACGCTCACGGAGCGCAATGCCCACACAGTGCTCTCCATCTGCGAGCGGCTGGACGCCATCCCGCTCGCCATCGAACTAGCCTCTGCCTGGATACGCGCGCTCACCGTAGAGCAGATCTACGCCCACTTGACGGACCGACTCAGGTTCCTGGTGGGGCCGGCGGGCCAGCCGGTGGAACGGCACCGCACGCTCCAATCCGCCATTGACTGGAGCTATCAGTTGCTGGAGGAGGGCGACCAGCGAATGTTTCGGCAGCTCTCCGTCTTCGCGGGCAGTTTCAATCTGGCGGCAGTGGAACGTGTGATCGGCCCCGGTGAGCGTGCTCTCGATGATTCCCAGGGATCCATGCCGGAAAGCGCCTTGAGCCGCCTGCTGCGCCTGGTAGATAAGTCGCTGGTTACCGCGGACGATGTGGGCGCTCCGGAGATGCGCTATCGCCTGCTGGAGTGCCTGCGCGAATACGCCGCGGTTCGCCTGCGCGAATCAGGCGAGGAGATGGACACCCGCAACGCGCATCGAGACTACTTCCTGGAGATCGCGGAGGAGGCCGAGCCGCACCTCCGGGGGGCCGAGCAGGCGGAGTGGCTCGTAGACGATGCTCTGGCCATTGGCACCACGCAGAACCGCCTCACGCGGGAAATAGACAACCTTCGCGCCGCGCTGGCCTGGTCGGTAGATCCGGTGGACCGCCTGCGTCTTGCAACGAGCCTCTGGCGGTACTGGATATACCGCGGCAATGCCGCCGAGGGGCGCTCCTGGATAGAAGGCGCGCTTGCGCACCAGCCGAACGCTCCCACCACGCTCATGCTGAAGGCGCTGAACGGCGCCGGAGTGCTGGCACAGGTACAGAAGGACTTCGAGGGAGCCCGCTCGCTGCTCACCATGGGACTTGAGATGTCACGTCAGGTCGGCTCGGCGGGCTCGGAGGCCAGCTTCCTCAACAACCTGGGCATCCTGGCCAGCGCGCAGCGGGATCTTGGCGCCGCCCAGATACTCCTGCGCCAAAGCCTCGCCATCTACCGCAAGGAGGCGTTGCGCGACCCTTCGTATGAGACCGGTGTGGCCGATACTGCCCTCAACCTGGGCAACATCGCCTCCGAGCTGAGCCAGCAACAGGACGCCCGGTCGTATTACCGCGAGGCCCTCGACATCTACATGCGCGCGGCCGACCAGCTCCATACCAGTGTGTGCTTGTGCAACCTGGCAATCGTGGAGCAGAAGGATGGCCACGACGTACTCGCCGAGCAGATGGTGCGCGAGGCAGCCGATCTGGCATGGTCAGCGGGCTACCACGTCCTGCTGCCCAACTGCTGCAGCTGCCTGGCGGAGATCCTGACGGATCGCGGACTGTATGCGCAGGCGGCATGGTTTCTGGGGTCCATTGAGGCCATGCGCGATCGACTGCAGATCCTTCTCGACCCCACGTTGGTGCGCAACGTGGAGGAGGTCTCCGCGCGCCTGCGCGAGGCCATGACCGAGGCGGACTATCGGAACGCATGGTCCCTGGGCAACGCGGCCCCCATCGAGGAAGTGTTCCGACGTGCCTCTCCCGAAGCAGCCGATCGCCCATGACGACGGCGTCAGCCGACTGGCGAGGCCCGGAGTATTTGACTTCCCGCGCGTGCTGGGCTATAATCCTCTGCCCTTGGGGGGCTGTGGCTCAGTTGGGAGAGCGCCTCGTTCGCAACGAGGAGGTCGGGGGTTCGAATCCCCCCAGCTCCACGCAAATCGCCTTTCGGGTCGCCGGCGCCTGCCGCGCGACCCTTTCTGGTATTTGCCGAACTTGACGCGCTCGCTGCCTTCTGGTACGGTACCCTCCAGAGGCAGAGTACGGCAGATGCGGCTCACCAGCTATCATGCGGCGCGGCGTCCCGCGCCATCCCTTCTGGCCCTCCTCGTGTTGGCGGGAGCGCTCCTTTGCGTCTCCCGCACTTGCCACGCGCAGCCGCCGCCGGATAGCTTCCGAGATGTTCCCACTTCCCACTGGGCCTATCCCGCCCTCGAGGCCCTCCGCGCCCGCGGTGTGGTGGTTGGCTATCCGGATGGCTTCTTCCGTGGTAAGCGCGCCCTCACGCGGTACGAGATGGCGGTGGCCGTAGCCCGCGCGCTGGATCGGCTGCGCGAGCCCTCCCGTGGGCCAACGGGTCCCGCGGGAGCACCGGGAGCACCGGGACCGCAGGGGCCTTCCGGCGAGACCGGCCCTCCGGGCCCTCCGGGCGAACCCGGCATCTCCCTGCAGGACCTGGAGACTCTCAAACGTCTGGCCGCGGAGTTCCAGAGTGATCTGGCGCTCATTGCCACCTCCGTCAGCGCCGCGCAGGCACGGCTTGACCGCTTGGAGCAGGCACTCGACGAAGCACGCAAGCAGGTCACGGCGCGCCCGCTGCTGTCCGGCGCGTTCTTCGCCGGAGTGCGCGCGGACCGGGCGGACGGCGCCTACACGGATCGAGACGGCCGCACGCATAATCCAACCGACCCGGACAGCCTGCGCAACAAGCCGGCGATGTTTCAGACCTTCCAGCTCGGCCTGGATGCGCCCGTGTTCGGCGGCTCCCTGCTGGCCCGCCTCAACGTGGATAGTTACCGCGGCTACCTGGGCGGATCGTATGCGCAGACATCGGCCGGGCCCGGCGATTCTTCCCGCGCCGAGACCTACCTGGATCGCCTCGAGATCAGCCAGCCGCTGCGAGGCCTCGGGCAGCGCGGCCTGCTGCGAATCGGCCGCATCGGCGAGCGCGTAAGCCCGCTCACACTCTGGCGTCCGGACGTGGATACCTACTTCGACCATGCACTCTATGACGATGGCCTCTACCGGCTGGATGGCGTCAGCATCACGTCGCGCCTCGGCAGCCTGGAGATTGAAGCATTCGGGGGCCAGACCTCCAGCGTAACGGGCGTGGGCGGCGCGCCCCTTAACTCGCCTCTTGCGGGCGCATCCCGGTCCGCCGGCGCCACGCTGTTCGGCGCCGGTGCGTTCGGCTCATCGCGGCCTGTTGGCCAGCTCGTCTCCCCTGCAGGGGTGCCCGCCCAGGGCCAAATGACCCTGGATCAGATTGGCGGAATCACCCTCAAGACTCCGCTCCCGTTGGTGGAGGGTGGCAGTCTGCGCCTGGTAGGGCTGGGAGGCACCGGCACGGGCGGCGCCGGTTTCAGCAATGTATTGGTTTTTGGCGCCGATGCGCTGCTGCCCATCGGAGAGCGATTCTCCCTTACGGGCGAGTTTGCGCGGGTGGATACGGGCCTGGGCCACTTCGCGACGGTGAACGATGACGAGAACACCGCGTTCCAGGGTGCCATCGCCTATCGTGCGCGGCTGGGGCAGATTGTCGCGGGCTACAAGTACATTGACCCGCTCTTCTACGCGCCCGGCTTCTGGGGCCGTGTGGGGAGCTGGCTCAATCCCACGAACATCCAGGGACCCAGCCTCATGGCCTCGATTGACCTCGGCAAGCGGCTGGGGCTCCGCCTGGGCGGCGAATACCTGCGGGGAGCGAGGGAGAGGCGGGGCGTTGGCGGCCTCGGCACCGATGACGATCTTCATCGCGTGCTGGTGGGGGTGCGCTGGGATGTCTCGCGGGACCTGCGCACGGAATTTGAGTGGGAGGGAGTCTACTGGCGGCTGAACAGCCCCAACGCCGGCCTGCCCCTCCTCGCCGGGAGTGCCCACCCCACCGAGCAGTACTTCACCCTGAGCGCGGGCTATGCCATCGCCAGCGGCACCGTGCTCAAGTTCGGCTACCAGATGAGCGCTTTCGACGGCAAGAACGCACTCTTCGGAGGCGGCGGCAGCGGTCCCCGCTCCAGCTACAACACCTTCACCACGCAGATGGCCGTCAAGTTCTAGCCAAAGCCCCTTGCTTGACCGCCGCGTAAGCCGGACTGCTCCTCCTCAAACCGCCTCCTGCGAACGGGGCAGACACTGCATCCGCATGCGCCGCCCGTAACGATCTCGCCATGGAGTGGGCCGCCGTCCCGGTGCGGAAGGCAGGAAACAGGCGCACGCCTTGCGAAATGAGGGGCAAGCCTACCACTGCTGGAGAGACTCCATGAGCAGCCCATCCACCCTCACCCTGGCCGATCGGCTTCTGAACGAAGGCAACGGCATCGTCCGATTGGCCCCAAA
>CAZGLN010000036.1:0-1781 GCA_964526545.1 uncultured Chthonomonadales bacterium | reverse complement strand
CCCCGCTCCTTCTGCGTGCCTGGACGCCGAATAAAGCTGCATCCCGACGACTACTACGCCCTCGGCGCCGCGCGCGGAGGATTTGACGAGCGCTGGTTCTCCTCCACCACCCCGGCGGACAACGGCCCGCTCACCGCGCCCAACGAAGGGCTGAGCTGGATAGTGCCCAAGGACGGCTCGGAGAGCGGCAGAGTGCTCCTGCGCGACGCGGTTGAGGAGCTGAAGGGCGCGCTTATCGGCGAGCGTCTCTGGAGCGCCTATGGCCGCTGGCCGATGTACTCCAAGTTCTTCGACAACAAGGGGCCCCTGCCGCACCACGTACACCACCGTGATGAGCACGCCGCGCTGGTGGGCCAACTGGGCAAGCCGGAGGCCTACTACTTCCCGCCGCAGGTTAACAACTACGGCGCGGATTTCCCCTATACGTTCTTCGGCATCGAGCCGGGCGTAACCAAGGACCAGGTGCGGGAGTGCCTGGTGAACTTCACCAAGGGAGATAACAAACTCACCAACCTCTCCCGCGCCTACAGGCTGGAGCCGGGTACCGGATGGGACGTGCCGCCGGGCATCCTGCATGCCCCTGGCAGCCTCTGCACCTACGAGCCGCAGCGCGCATCGGATGTCTTCGCCATGTACCAGAGCCTCGTGGGAGACGCGCTGGTGCCGGAAGAGCTGCTCTGGAAGGATACGCCGCCCGACCGCAAGGGCGACTTCGACTACCTTATCGAAGTGCTGGATTGGGAGGCCAACACGGATCCAAGCTTCGCCGCCCACCACTTCATGCGTCCCAAGCCCGTAAGGCCCATGGACCAGATGCGCGCGGAAGGCTACGTGGATCTCTGGGTCTGCTGGAGGTCGCGCGCCTACAGCGCCAAGGAGCTCACCATCCTGCCCGGCAGGACGGTTACCATACGCGACTCGGCTGCCTACGGCCTCATCCTTATGCAGGGCCACGGCAAGATGGGCGTTTGGGATATCGAGACTCCCTCCCTCATCCGCTACGGCCAACTCACGAACGATGAGTACTTTGTCAGCGAACAGGCCGCGCGGGAAGGCGTGACCATTACCAACCCATCTACCTGCGATCCCATCGTCATGCTGAAGCACTTCGGGCCGGACAACCCGGACCTTGCCCCGGAGGACATGGTGTGACGGGATCGTAAGCCCATATCCTCGTGGCGGCCTGCGACCCGAGAGGAGTCTCCATGCAGCCAACCCCCTCCTCCCAGGCAAGCAGCCGGCGCATGGGAGGAGGGCCGCAGACGACGTGCGTTAGCCACTACTCACATACAGGCGGAGCATACCAACATGAAAGACATCTCCATAGGCTCCTGGGCCTACTCCATTGGACCCTACGCGGCGCATCCGGTGCCCTGGGACGAGGTCATCACCAAACTCGCCGCTCTCGGGTTCCAGGGGGTCGAGCTCGGCGGCTTTCCGCCGCATCCCAATCCGGACGACCTGCCTAACAAGGACCAGCGGGAGGCCGTAAAGGCGCGGCTGGCGGAGGTCGGCCTGCGATTCTCCGGGCTTGCGGCGAACCTCTGGGCGGAGCATCTCATTGACACGGACGACCAGTCCGCCTACCTCGCCTGCTTCCGCAAGAACCTGGATTTCTGCGTGGACCTGGGCATCCAGGGCATTCGTGTGGATACCGTCCAGCCGCCGACCATCTTCGACCAGGTGGATGCGGAGACGGCGCGCAAGCGCGTGGTGGAGACCTGGAAGGTCTGCAGCCGCGAGGCGGCCGATAAGGGTGTCTACGTGACGTGGGAGTTCGA
>CAZGLN010000035.1:9246-20033 GCA_964526545.1 uncultured Chthonomonadales bacterium | reverse complement strand
TCTGCGGGAAGCCGAGCGCGTTGCCGCCGAGACGCTGGATTTCGCACAGGCTCGGATCGCCCGCTGCGCCCCTCACCCGGATCTTTATGAGCTGCGCAACCTGGCACAGGTGGCCCTGCTGATCGTGCGGGGAGCGCTGGAGCGGGAGGAGAGCCGCGGGCTTCACTACCGCACGGACTTCCCGCAGACCGATGACGCAACGTGGCGCCGCGATACCGTATTCAACCTGTACGGCGCGGCCAGAAATGAGTCTCGAGCGACCGCGCGTTAGCGGGAGCACGTTGGGAGCACCGAGGAGGACCGGGCATGCCGGCTTCTCGGGGCCGCATCCTCTAGGAAGGAAGGAGTAGCACCATGCGGAAGGCATGTTGGCCCTTCGCCCTGGTTCTCGCCATCAGCGCGGGCGCCGCAGCGGCGGCCCCATTGAACGTGGGAGACCCGGCACCCAAGCTGGTGGTAAAGGAGTTCGTAAAGGGCAAGCCCGTTACGGAGTTTGAGAAGGGCAAGATCTACGTGGTGGAGTTCTGGGCCACCTGGTGCGGGCCCTGCCGGACCAGCATCCCGCACCTCACGCAGCTCCAGAAGAAGTACCCGGACGTAACCTTTGTGGGCGTGAGCATCTGGGAGAACGACCCTTCCAAAGTGAAGCCCTTTGTCGAGGAGATGGGCGACAAGATGGATTACACCGTCGCCATGGACTCCGTACCCGAGGGCAAGAGCGGTTCCGACGGCGTGATGGCCAGGACCTGGATGCTGGCCGCCGGCGAGCGGGGCATTCCCTCCGCCTTTATCATTAATGGCGAAGGCCGCATCGCCTGGATTGGCCATCCGATGGGGATGGATGAGCCGCTCGCGAAGATTGTCAAGGGCCAGTGGGACCCCGCCGCGGCGGCGAAGGAGCGCGCCAAGGAGCGTGCGGCGCAGCAGAAACTGGAGGCGGCCAGCCAGAAGATTCAGGCCGCGCAGCAGTCCGGCGACCCCAAGAAGGTGCTGGCCGTGCTCGATTCATTGGTCAAGGAGAGCCCCGAGCTCGAGGAGACTCTCGCGGGCTTCCGGCTGATGACCATGCTGCGCATCCCCGAGCAGGCGCAGCCAGCGGCGGCCCTCATCCGCAGACTCGCCGACGGCCCGATGAAGGACAATCCGCAGGTGCTGAATCAGTTGGCGTGGCTGGTGGTGGATCCGCAGGCCGGCAAGCGGAACCCGGTGCTGGTCAAGGCGGCTGTCTATGCCGCCGAGAAGGCGGTCAAACTGACGGACGGCAAGGACGGCTCGATCCTGGATACACTTGCCAAGGCCGTCTTCGATTCGGGCGACGCCAAGCGCGCTTTGGCACTGCAGGAGAAGGCCATCGCGGCCGTCAAGGGCACGGAGCTCGCCAACGATCCTGACATGAAGAAGCGGTACGAGCAGTACAAGAAGGCGGCGGCGGCCAAGTAACCCTGCCGCCGCGCCCTCGATCTCTCCGCGGGGCGCCGCAACCAAGCGCGGCGCCCCGCTTGCGTGTAGAAGGCACCGCTCCCAAGGCATATGGGAAGAAAGAAGTGGGATCCATGATTGTTGTTGCAGCGCGAGCAAGCATCCGGCCAGAACACCTGGCGGTGCTGGCGGAGGCCGTGCAGAGAGTAACCGAGGCCACGCGGCGCGAACCCGGCTGTCGCAGCTACACCTTCTACCAGGAGCTGGGCAACCCATGCGCCCTGCTGGTGCACGAGGAGTGGGAGAGCGAGGAGGCACTCGCCGCCCACTTCGAGACCCCGCACGTCAAGGAGTTCCTGGAAGCGCTGGGGAAAATGCTAAGCGGCCCCGTGGAAATCGTGAAATACCAGGTGACCTCCCGCGAGCGGATGTAGGTTCGCGCGGGGTCCGCAAGGAAGAGCAATGAGCTGGCATGCCTGCTGGATATGGGAGGATGAGGCCGCCAACCCCGTTGACGCGTACTGCTTATTCCGCAAGACCTTCCCCGTTCCGGGAGGAGGCGCCTCCTCGGCGACCCTGCGCATCAGTGCGGACACCCGTTACAAGCTCTTCCTCAACGGCCGCTTCGTGGGGCATGGACCCGCAAGGTCCAGCAGCCGCCATCAGACCGTGGATGTCCGCGACGTTGCGGAGTATCTCAAGCCCGGCGAGAACGTCCTGGGCGTGGTTGTGGCTCACTTCGGCGTGGGCACCTGTTTCTCGCTGCGCGGCAGGGCGGGCCTTCTCGCCGAGCTCACCGTGGGGGAGGGAGCGGATTCCTTCGCGGTAGGCACGGATGCGACATGGCGGGTCCATCGCGCTCCCCACCTGCCGGGGGCGGACCGCATGAGCGTCCAGCTCCCCTTCCCGGAGGTTTACGACACGGAACGCGAACCCCGGGGCTGGATGGAACCTGGATTTGATGACAGCGGCTGGCCCTGCTCCCGCGTTGTGGCGGCCCCGGGCGAGGAGCCATGGCCAGGCTTGGCGGAGCGCGACATCCCGTTTCAGGCCTACCGCACGGTGCTGCCGGAGCGTCTTCAGGCAGTCTATCTGGCCCGCAAACCGGAAGGCGCCGCGCGAGACGGCGAGACACCCGCCGAGCAGATGCAGCGCGCCGCAAGCCTGGTGCCGCCGCCCTCCTGCGCCGTTCGCGACATGGGCGAAGGGCGCGCGCTCGTCTCTTCAGTAACCGGTACCCACGGCACGACCCTGGTCTTCGATTTCGGCCGCGAGGTGAGCGGCTTCGCCAGGCTTCGGTGCGATGGCGCGGCCCGCCTCGATATAGGCTACAGCGAGAGACTCGAGGCCGATGGGTTGGTGGACCCGAACCACTTCGGCGGCTGCGATGTGCACTACGCGGACCGTGTTCTCGCAGGCCGGAGCGGGGCCGAGTGGGAATCGTTCTCTCCCCGCGCGTTCCGCTACATGCGCGTGGATGTCTACAACGCGCCCGAACCCGTTGAACTAGCGGCCTCCCTGCAATACTTCACATATCCCGTGCGGTACACCGGGGAGTTCGCCTGTTCCGATCCGCTTCTCAACCGTATCTGGGAGGTTGGCCGCTACACCGCCGAGCTCTGCATGGACGATGCCTTCATGGACTGTCCCTGGCGCGAGCGTGGGCAGTGGCTGGCCGATACGCGGGTGGAGGCGCTGGTAGCCGCCTATGCTTTCGGCGACACGCTCTTGGCGCGGCGCGCCTGGCGGCAGTATGGCGAGAGCCAGGGCACCACGGATGCCTACTCCGGCCCGGGCGATGCACCCGCTCACCATGCGCAGCCGTGGGTAAAGTGCGTCTATCCCGCCGCACCGCCGTTCGACAGTGTACTGCCCACCTTCAACTGCATCTGGCTGTGTGGGCTCTGGGAGTACTTCCTCCTCACCGGAGACGCCCGCCTTCTGCATGACCTGTGGCCGCGCATCCGCGAACTGCTGGCCCTCCTCCGCAAGCACGAGAGCCCAAACGGCCTTCTGCACAACCTGCCGGGATGGGTCTTCGTGGACTGGGCCAAACTGGAGGTCCGCGGCGAGGCCAGCCACGTAAACGCCTTCTACTACGCCGGTCTCCTGGCTGCGGCGAAGATTGCGCGCGTTCTTGGCATGCCGGATGTTGGCGGCGATCTGGAGATGCACGCCACGGACGTGCGCGACGCGGTCAACGATCTGTTGTGGGTGCCAGAGGTCGGTCTGTACGCGGACTGTCTGGTGGACGGCACGCGATTGAATGCCTACAGCGAGCAAGCGCAGACCCTCTGCTGCCTCACCGGGATCGCGGAGGCCGAGCAGGCTCGCCGGTGCCTTGCCTTTCTGGATGGCCGCGTGGATGTGCCCATGGTGAAGATTGCCACTCCTTACTTCGCCTTCTACCTGCTGCGGCTGCTCTACGGCTCCGGACACCATGCGGAGGCGCTCGCCTACACACGGCGGGAGTGGGGCCGGATGCTGGAACGGGGCGCCACCACCTTCTGGGAGCAGTTCGAGCCGCACTGGAGCCTGTGCCACGCCTGGAGCGCGGCACCCACCTACGATCTTCCTGCCGAGATCGCGGGTATCCGCCCCGTACAGCCGGGATTCTCGGATTTCACCATCGCGCCCACGCCGTGCGACCTCACCTGGATTCGCGCTAGGGTTCCCACTCCCCGCGGCCTGGTGGAGATGGCCTACCACTTCCGCACGGACGCTCCGTTCGTGGACTCGATGGCGGGAGCGCTTCCCCTGGGTGAGACCGAGCCCGCCATCACCCTCACCTTCACGGCGCCGGCCGGCACGCGTGCGCACGTGGCCCTGCCGGTGGCTGAAGTCGCGTGCCCAACCATCCGAATCAATGGTACAAAGGTGTACGCGGAGGGCGCGCCGTGTGTGGAGGCTGGAGCCATGCGGTTGGCCCTGGAGAGCGGCATACTCCAGTTCGAGGCGCCCGCGGGACAGTATCTTGTCGAAGTCTTCCGAAGCGAGGAAGCCGCGGACGCTCGCGCCCCCATGTCGTGAAACGGTGCCGGATGATGCGTGCTCTCGCGTGGACCCTGTGTTTCTTGATCACAGCCGCGCTTGGCCGCGGCGATACCACCCCCGATCCGCTCGCGCGGCCAGGCACACGCCTGGGTCCGGGTTTCACCATCGGCCTTGCCGTGAGCGTGGACCTCGTGGAGGAGAAGGAGCTCTGCGGAGCCTTCCCGCTCGATTCGCGCGGGCGCATCCATCTGACGATCGGCTACCTGCCCATTGACCCTATTGACCTCACGGGACTCACCGCGCAGGAGGCCGAGCGGAAGGTGCGCGATGCGCTGGCCAAGTACTACGTGGGCCGGCCGGAGGTCCGGCTGGTCATCACCCGTGTGCCGCGCATCCGCGTGGTGGCGCAAGGGGCAACTTTTCGGAACGGCCCCGTGGAGGTGGCACAGGGTGCGCGACTCACGGATTTCATCGCGCAGGTCGGCTACCAGCCCGCGGCGGACCTGGAGCGGGTCGCTATCCGCCGAGTGGAGCGCGACGGAACCCGCATCACGCTTAACGCGAACGTGCGGCCCATCTTGGAGGGCGCGGCCAGCGACCCGAACAACGATCCGGTGCTGCAGGAGGGCGACCAGATTCAGGTGGCGCTGCGGCCGCTGCCGCCCGTCATTCGCACCATCGCGGTGCTGGGCGAGGTGCGCTCGCCCGGCTACTACACTTACCGGCCCGGCATGACCGTGCTGGACGCCCTCTTCGCCGCGCAGGACCTGCTGCCTACCGCGGATGCCGCGCGCGTAACCATCACACGTGCCTCCAGCAGGGCGTTCCTTACGGTCAACGCGGACAGGGCGCGGGAGCGCATACCCACCGAGAACCTCGTGCTCCAGCCCGATGACGTAATCTACGTGGCCACGCGGGATACGGGCAGGCGCTATGCCGTGGCGGGAGCGGTAGCGGCGCCGGGCACCTTCGACCACCCCGGGAAAGTCACTCTCTCTCAGGCGCTTGAGAAGGCAGGCGGCTTCAAGCCCAACGCCGACCGGGGCAAGGTTACCCTGGTCAAGGGCATGCTCAGCGACCCCACGCGCGCCGAACAGGTGGTTGTGAACTACGATCGCATCGTCCGCAACGAGATTCCCGACATCCCCCTGGAGGCGGGCGACGTCATCCAGGTGCCGGAGAGGCGGCGCGGAGGCGTGAGTCTGCAGGACGTGGGCATGTGGCTGCTGCGAATCTTCCTCTTCTGATGTGCAGTGACCATTTGGTATAGGCGGCGCGGCCTGCGCGTTGCGCACGGCAGGCGCCGGCGGTTCCATGCACCTCGACAGTTCAGCAACCCTGGGAGGGCTCCTAGTGCATCCCGTCGCGGATTTCCGGAGTGATACGGTTACCAGGCCCACCCCCAAGATGTATGCGGCCATGGCCGGCGCCGAGCTTGGTGATGACGTGCTTGGCGACGACCCCACGGTTCAACGTCTGGAGGCCCTCGCCGCGGAGATGCTCGGCAAGGAGGCGGGGCTCTTCGTGGCCTCCGGGACCATGGGCAGCCTCGTCGCCATCCTCACCCATACGCGCCCTGGCGACGAGGTGCTGCTCGACCGCGACTCGCACTCCATGCGCTACGAGGTCGGCGGCCCGGCGGCCATTGCGGGAGTGCTCACGCGGCAATACCCGAGCATACGCGGGGTGCCGGACGTGGAGGCGATCCGAACGGAGATGCACGCGCCGAATCTCCACGCCCCGGGCACCGGCCTGCTGGTGCTGGAGAACACCCACAACCGCAGCGGAGGCTGCATCATTCCGCTGAAGGTGCACCGCGAACTCCACGCCATCGCGCGGGAGAGGGGCGTGCCAGTGCACCTGGATGGCGCACGGCTCTTCAACGCCGCGGTGGCAAGCGGGGTGCCCGCGCGCGAATTCGCGGCATGTGCGGAGAGCGTCTCCATCTGCCTCTCCAAGGCGCTCTGCTGTCCGGCCGGCTCCGTGCTCTGCGGCACCCGGGAGTTCATCGAGCACGCCCGCCGACACCGCAAGCGCCTTGGGGGAGGTATGCGGCAGGCGGGCATTCTTGCGGCTTGCGGATTGGTGGCGCTGAGGACGATGGTTGAACGCTTGGAGCAGGATCATCGCCTTGCCAGTACCCTGGCGGAGGGTCTGGCGGACGTGCCGGGCCTTCAGGTGGACATGGAGAGTGTCCAGACCAACATGGTCTATGTAGAGACCGCGGGCGGTGCGCGCCAGATCCGCATCAAACTTGCCGAGAATAACGTACTGGTAATTGATGTGGCGCCGCGAACGCTGCGCCTGGTAACCCACCGCGACGTGGATGCCGAAGACGTGGAGAACGCCGTTGCTGCTTTCCGGCAGTGCATGGCCGCCAAATAGACTGAAAGTCTAACGAGCCAGCGCGTCTTCGGCACGATACAAGCCAAGTTTGGAGTACACTGCAACGTGCCCTAGTGAAGGGGAGTAGCAGACCGGGCCCTTGCCTGGTTCGGCGGGTCGTCACCACGAGCGATTGCTCCGGCCCGCCGCGAAACTGCGAGACCTTCGTTGCGCGGAGAGCGCAGCGAAGGTTTTTGTTTTTCTAAAATCTGACTATCGGCGGGACGGCGCTTTGGACCAATTGATTCTCTGGCTGGTTTTCGGGCTTGGCATCTCCTTCGTGCTGGCCCTAGATTTGGGGGTGCTCAACCGGAAGGCGCACACGCTCAGTATCCGCGAGGCGGCTGGTTGGAGCGCTACGTGGTTCATTCTGGCGATGCTCTTCGCGGTGGGCGTCTTCCGGCACCGTGGTGCGCAGAGCGGCCTGGAGTTCCTCACGGGGTACCTCATCGAGCTGTCGCTCTCCGTGGACAACGTCTTTCTGTTCGCGGTCATCTTCAACTACTTCGCCGTGCCGGATCTCTACCGAAAGCGCGTGCTCTTCTGGGGCATCCTGAGCGCCATCGTCATGCGCGGCGCGATGATTCTGGCCGGCGCCGCGCTCATCGCACGGTTCCACTGGATCATTCTGGTCTTCGGCGGCTTCCTCATCATCACGGGCATCAAGATGTACCTGCACCGAAACGAGGAGGTGGACGTCTCCGAAAACTCGGTGCTGAAGTACCTCCGCAAGCGGCTGCGCGTAACCGAGACCTACCACGGACAGAGCTTCATCGCCCGCGTGAATGGCCGGCTCTATGCCACCCCCCTGCTGCTCGTGCTGGCCATGGTGGAGCTAACGGACCTGATGTTCGCAGTGGACAGCATCCCAGCGATATTCGCCGTTACGCGCGATCCCTTCATCGTCTTCACGTCGAACGTCTTCGCCATTCTCGGGCTCCGCTCGCTCTACTTCCTGCTGGCGGGCATCATGGACAAGTTCTACTATCTCAAGACCGGGCTCTCCGCCATCCTCGTGTTTGTGGGCATCAAGATGGTTATCTCGATGCACGTGAAGATTCCCATCGGTCTCTCGCTTGCGGTGGTGGCGCTCATTCTTGCCATTTCGATAGTGGCCTCGCTCATGCGGCCCACGCCGCCAACCAAGAACCAGCCGGCGGTGGAAGCCTGAATTGCTGAGACGACGACGCAGGAGGTGTTGCCATGCCAATAAGCCGTCCGGGCATGACCTGCCCGACTTGCCATCTCGAACTCAAGATCGCCAGCCGCGAAGGCGTGGAGATAGACTACTGCCCGGAATGCCGAGGAGTCTGGCTGGAGCGGGGCGAACTGGACAAGATCATTGACCGCGTGGTGGGTGGTCGAAGAGACGCGCCGTCGAGGGACTACGACGAGCACGACGAGGAGTATGCCGACTACCGGCCGCGTCCACGGGGCGGCTACCGCAAGAAGAAGAAGTCGTTCCTCGCCGAGCTTTTCGATTTCGACTAAGGACCGCCCGCCCGCAGGGCGCCGCAACAAGGCGAGCTGCCTTAGGCAGGATGGCGCGCGTCGCCGGGGAGCAGCGCATGAGAGGAAGGACGCTTCGCGATCGCTGGGCCTGGGCGGCAGCATCCCTGTTCGCGGCGTCTCTGGGGGTGCAGGCTGTGCTGAGCGCCACATCGCCCGTTCAGGCTTTGCCAGGGAGCGCGGAAGCCGAGGTGCGGCCCGGCACCCGCTTCCCCGCCCAGCGGCTGGCCTACCGAGACCCTCTCACAGGGCGCGAAGGTTGGCGGCTGACGACCATGGGCAAGGAGCACGGCATGAACGTCGTGCTCGGCGGAGACCGCGCGCAGGAGAACACTCAGTGGTCGCCGGACGGCCGCTGGATCACTTTCAGCGTGGACTTGGGCAGCCGCGCATTCCCTACCGGCGTCTACCTCCTGGAGGTCCGCACGGGCGCCATCACGTTTCTGGCGCCCAGCGGTCACGACGCGGAGGACAGCGTCTTCAACCCGGCCAACCCGCGCGAAGTGCTCTACGTCTACCATGGCGGCGAAGGCGGCAGCCGCTGGATTGAGCTCCGGGCGGTGGATATTCGCACTTGCCGCACCCGGGCCATTCGGCGGCTGGGTCGTGCGTGGGGATCCACCCTGCTCACCGTGAGCGCGAACGGCCGATGGGCCGCCCTGGTTGCGCTGACCGGCGACCCAAATGCCCACTACACGCAGTGGATTGGGCAGCAGGTTTTGATCAACTTGCGCACGGGCCGAGAGCATCCGGACTTTCGGTTCGACCCGGACTTGCCCTACACGCCGGGCCTCTCCAGCTTTGACGACGCGGCGGATGGAATCTACTGGAATCCGAAACATGCGGACTGGGCGTGGCTGCAGCGGCCGGTGAACGGCCGCCTCGAGCGGGCCTACATGAACGTGGAGACAGGAGAGTGGCGCGCCAGCTACCACGGCACGGCGCATACCGCGCTGCACCCCAACGGGGAGTGGCATGCCGGAGATTGGGGCGTGCGCGACACGCACAACAAGTGCCTGGGCAAGGAGTGCGGCCAGCAGACGCCTTACCGCACATGGGGGCACCCCTTCGCGAATCCGGCCGATGGGGAGCGCGGAATGGAGGCACGCATCATCACGGATGACGTGCTCACCTACCACGGCCGCATCCAGGAGATCACTTTCGAGACCGTTTGCCAGCGTGCCTGGCGAAGCTACCACGACACCATGGAGTTCGTGGTAGGCACTACCTTCGGCGTGCCCGAGCCGAACCGCGCACACCCCCACGTGCAGTATTCGCCGGACGGCCGATGGATTGCCTGGCACTCCAACCTGCGGCAGAAGAACGTGCCGTCCGCGCCCGGGCCCGATGATGGGCAGAAACACACAACGGATCTGTTCCTGCTGAAGCTGCGGTAAAGGCTGGACCGCCCGCGGCGGCCGGCGATGGGCAAGAGCGCGATTCTTAACCAACGGGGGCGTGGTTTGGAATGCACGGCGCTGTGCGGCCTGCATCGAAGCGGCTGCTCGCTGCGGAAGACTTACACGCTGACATGCTCGCCAGGTTCGTTACTCGACTGGCGGCTACGGCGTCAATGACCATTGACGGCCCCGGAACCGCGCGTCCGCGCGCCCCATATTTACGTTAACAAGGAGGACCTACGGATGGAGGTGGGCACGAGCAGAGCGCATCGGCATGGGTCGCGTGCCTCCCAGGCTTCCCGGCATGGCAAGCTGCCTCTGGTAAGCATTCTCCTGGCGCTTGCCGCCTTGCTGACTTTCGGCACGGGCGCCCTGGCACAGCAGAAGCCCGCGCAGACCGAAGCGCGGATGGAGCGGGAGATCACGGTCAAGGTCGCCCTGAGCTACCTTGTCTACCTGCCTCAGGATTACGAGAAGAGCGACTCACGGTGGCCGCTGGTGCTCTTCTTGCATGGCGCGGGCGAGACGGGCTCGGACCTTAATAGAGTCAAGGCCCATGGTCCGCCCAAACTGGTTGAGGCAGGCAAGCAGTTTCCGTTCATTCTCATCTCTCCGCAGGCGCCGGCTCTCGGCTGGCGGCCGGAGGCCCTGAACGCCCTGTTGGACGAGGTGAGCGAGAAGTATCGCGTGGACCCTGACCGCATCTACTGCACGGGGTTGAGCATGGGCGGCTTCGGTACGTGGGCGCTGGCGGCCGCCTATCCCGAGCGGCTCGCGGCGATCGCGCCCATCTGCGGCGGGGGCGATCCGCGCTCCGCCAGCCGGATAAGGCACATTCCCGCGTGGGTCTTCCATGGGGCCAAGGACAACCTCGTGCCGCTCGCCCGATCGCAGGAGATGGTGGACGCACTGAAGGCGGCGGGGGCGGAGCCTAGGTTCACCGTCTATCCGGAGGCCGGGCACGATTCCTGGACCGAGGCCTACAACACCGAGGAGCTCTATACCTGGCTGCTGTCGCAGCGCCGCGCGAAACGCTAGCCCGCTTCCTCGAGGTCCAGAATCATGTCGTGGTTCTCCACG
>CAZGLN010000035.1:452-9231 GCA_964526545.1 uncultured Chthonomonadales bacterium | reverse complement strand
AAACGATCCCACCTTTCGGAATCCAGACCGCGTGTAGAAGCGGATGGCGCGTGCGTTCAGCGCCTGCACGCCGTCCCAGAGCACGATGCGCCGGCGGAAGCAGCGGCGCGCCGTCTCGATGGCGTACTGCATCATGCGCGGCCCCAGGCCCATGTTCTGGCACGCATCCGCTACCGAGGGAGCGAGCGCGCAATCGGTGGCATCGTCCAGGGGAAGGCCGAGGGCCGCGTAACGCTGCGCGTCGCTGGCGCGTGCGCCGATGTAGAGTAGAAAATAGGCCGCGATCTCGCCATCGGGGAGCACCGCCACCATGCGAATGATGCGGTCCGCGCCAAGGGTTGCCATCACCTCCGCCGCCGCCTGCGAGTCGCAGCCGTGGGGTCCCCACCAACGGCGGGTCTGCGCGGAAAGGCCCGCAAGATAGCGCGTGAAGGCTTCGCGGTCCGAGGGCTGCAAGCGGCGCAGCGTTACCTCGCCGAGCTGCGGGTGTTTGAAGGTCTGGACTGTGGAGTGGCTCTTCATTCCAGGCGTCTCGGCAGCAGTATACCGAACTCACCGCGTGCACACCGAAGATGGAAGAGGCACGCGGTGCCCGGGGTACCATCTAGTCTCGTGGCTCGGTGTAGGGTTGGCCGGTGCTCCGATTGGCAGGCAGCCGGACACGGACCGCCGCGCGCCCTGCAGAAGAGCCGCGGGTCCGCGGAAGGCCGGCACATGGAGGCTCGAGACACTCGCCGCGCCGCCAGGCTGCTCAATGGCGACCAGCAAGTGCCGGACAGGCACAACCGCGCAACCTGCCGCCTCCGCGGTGCGTACTGAACAGGAAGTTGGGCAAGCGCAGCCGCCCGCAATCACACGCCGACAAATCGCTCCCCGATAGCCCATGCGAACACCCATCGAGCCCCAGAAACTCAGCTCCGTCCTCAGTTCCGCGCTCGACACGGATCAGGACGGCTTTGTAACAGTCGGCGAAGTGCTGGACCGTGTGGCGGAGCGCGGCTTCGGGCTGCTGCTCTTCGTGGTTGCCATCCCCACCCTCATTCCCGTGCTGCCGCCGGGCGCTTCCGGCGTGGTCGGCATGGTCTACATCTTGTTAGGCACGCAGCTTGTGGCCGGGCTCGCGCACCCCTGGCTGCCCAGACGCGTGCGCAGCCACCGTCTCTCTCCCAAGGTTGTGGCGGCCATAAAGGAGCGCGGGGTGGCACTGATGGAGCGGATTGAGAGGTTCTCCAGGCCGCGCCTGCTCTTCGTGGAGAATTCGTTTCTCCTGAGGCTGCTGGCGCTGCTCATCATCCTGAACGGCATCATCCTCTTCCTGCCAATCCCCTTCATGAATACCCTGCCGGCGATGGGTATCCTGGTGATGGGCATTGGGCTGCTGAACCGCGACGGGCTGCTGCTGCTCGCGGGCGGCGCGATTGGCATCGGCTCCATCACGATTGTGATCACAGGCGCTCATGTCCTCATTCGGATCCAGGCCTGGCTCCGCGGGTTGTTTTGAACCATGACGGAATATCTGAGCTTAGTGTTTAATCAGGAAGGTCTGGCCGTTGTCCTTGACCGCGAAGAAAACGTGCGTGAGGTTCAGCTGACCTCAGATGCACCCGAAGGCTTTATAGTTTGCCGCGTCACCTTCGATCAAGATCGTGTAGTCGCTGCTTACAGGTCTGAATATCGACCATCCTGGTCTGGCCGCACTGGTCGGCTGGTAGCGGAATGGGAGCAACTGCACTGGGCTAAGCAGGCGCGCCAGCAACGTTTCTACAGCATTGATCTCGAGACCAATGGTTCCACCGTTTGGGAGGTCGCCATAGTCGCTCCGGATGAAACCCTTCACTACCACGAGATCGGACCTCTAGAGAGCCTTGAGCACCTTGAAGGTCGTCTGGCGCATCTTCAGCTCGGTGATGTCCTTGTAGGCCACAATCTTCTGGATTGGGACCTAAAGGTTTTGCACCGCATGGGCATCCGGCTTCCCAGAGGAGTAAATGTCTGGGACACACTTGTGCGTGAAAGGGAGCTTTGTGTAGTTCGTGAACGCCCGAGTTATGCATTAGCCGCCGCGCACAATGCCGTGGAAGATGCGCGTCTAGCTCTAAATCTTGCACGTAACCAGTGGTTGCGAAGTCACAGTGCAGCACCCGGGCCAATCAGAGAACGCGCCTGGAGCATGTCTGATCGTCTTTTCCTGACGCCAGAGCCTGGTTGGCAGCTTTACACTCAAGGGATCGATCCACGGCGATGTTCGTGGCAGGAGCTTGAGACAGCATACGAGGCGATTGAGCCAGCCACGTTGGCGCCGGCACTCAAAAAGGTTGTTTGGACTGCTTTCACTCCACCGACTACCCATGGCCAACCGCGGCCCTTCAACCCTGCGTCCCCCAAACGCGTAGACTACTGGCACCGCTTGCTCCCGGCAGTTCTGGATGCAGCAACCGGCCGCCCCGCCGTGCTCTTCGTGCAGCATCTTTCCGAGATCACGCCCCTTGCAAGCATCCTGCCAGACGCCTTTACGACCGTGGACCTCCGGCGCGGCGTCCGATCCCTTCGAAGAGGAAGCGGCATCTTAATCTTGCACGAATCCTCCTGGCGGAGAGTGCTATCCGAAGGCTTGCCAGATGGAACGGTTGTCATCCTTGAGAAACTTCCAGAGGACCACAGCAGTGAGCCGTCGCCTGACACTGACATCCCAGATGAGCCCAATCAAGTCGAGCCAAATGGCGACGACGAGAGCGACGACGAAATGGAGGTAGATACACCTACGCCTTCTGCCGCAAGGAAGCTGGTGGTGCCGGACTCATTACTGGGTACCGGCGCCGAACTGAAGAGAAAGAGGACTCCTGATCTGCATGAGCTCGGGAAAATGGCTCTCTGGGCTCGGACGAGTACAAGGGTCATTCCGGTATGTCTTGATGCCCGCTTCTGGCTACAGCGCACAAATGTACCGTTCAGGCTAGCGTTACGTCGGTTTCCAACAACATTCTTCATTGATCGCCAGCGTCTTATAGATGCCGGTCTGCGCCAACACAATTGGCGTTTCAAGTTGCCACTCACATGGGAGCGCGATATCTGCAAGGAGTTCGATGTTCCCTCCCTCTATCCATTTCAGCGGGACTACCTTGCCAGGATTCTCCCTCGGCAGGAACTTGCGTTTGAATACGTTGAGCGCGCAACGGGGGGTGGGAAATCTCTGATATTCCAGGCCGCTGCACTCTATCGGGGAACAAGGACTGGGCGCCTTACCGTCGTTGTCTCTCCCCTCCGAGCTCTAATGCAGGATCAAGTTTCCAAGCTCCATCGCCTTGGATATGCTCTCGATGTAGAGGTGCTCTCCAGCGATCTCAGCCGCTCAGAAATTGAGGATGCCTACACAAGAATCGCCGGTGGCGAAACTATGCTCGTTTACTGCTCTCCTGAGCGATTCCGCAGTAGCGGTTTTCTCTCAGCCCTCGAGACCCGCCTTAGCCTCGATTATAGCAATCAACCTGAGTACTGGGTGTTCGATGAGGCGCACTGCATCAGCCTATGGGGCCTTGAGTTCCGACCCGACTATAGAAAGGCGGCCACCTACATCCGTAAGAGCCGCGCCCTTGTTTCATCGCCAGCGCCCGTTCTCCTAGTCTCGGCAACGCTAACCCAGATAGCCAAAGAAGATATCGAAGAGGTGCTTGGTCTACGCAATGGCGACAAGAACCAGTAAGAGCAATCGTGACAATGTGACGACCGACGTACGTTGCGTTCTTCCTGCACACATCACTCTGCACTTCATAATGAGGGCTGGGGTTGGGACGGAATTCGTTTCCGAAACGCTCAAAACTCATGGATTCGACCCTGATCGCGAGCGCGCGCTCGTCTTCGTTTTCCGTCGCAAAGACGCGGAAAACTACGCAAGTCTCCTGCATGCCTATCGGTGTGATTACTATCATGCCGGAAGATCCGCCGACGAGCGTGAGGATGTCGCCTCCCGCTTTTCGATGGGCGAAGTCTCTGTCTTGTTCGCCACCAAGGCCTTTGGCATGGGAGTTGATATTCCAAATATTCACTACGTCTTCCACCTGATGCCGCCCTCCTCAGTAGAAGACTACGTGCAGGAAATCGGCCGAGCAGGCAGGGACGGATGCCCCTCCCACGCCTATCTTGTTGCGGACCAACAGAGCTTCAGCAATGTTCGATCGCGGTTAGTTCAGTCCCAGATTCAATGGGGTCACGTGCGTGACATGCACAAGCTCGTGGGCGAGTACCGCGACAGGATCTCCACAAACACTCAGGCACACATAGATCATCAGTCTGGGCACGGCCCCATGTCGTTTGTGATTCCCAGAGATCTCATCGTCCACCGAGACACCCTCCGGACCAAGTACAGCTCCGAAGACGCATTGGAGACCCGACAGCGTATGCTGCTGTTCTTGCTTGAGGAGGCCAAGCGACTGGAGGTCGGAGATCTCGTCAAAACCCACTGGCCGGTTCGCATTGGAAACGTAGAACCCCACAATGCACGACACCGAGTAATAGTTGAAATCGCCCAAAACGCACACGCGACACAGCATCTTGCCGGCCTGGTATCCGAAAGCGATCTCTGTGCTCGTCTCGAGTCCCAGTCAGCGTCGGAAGCTCGAGAGACACTCTTTGAAGCGGGCAAGGTAGGGTGTATAAGTATCGACCATGAAGTGCGGCTAGAACGGACGAAATGGTCTTTGGTGAATAGCACGCTAATCAGTCTCATTCTACACAAAGCCGACACCTTCCTGCGGAGTCTCTTACCTCCGCCGGACGCCGGGCACCTAGTACCTCATGCGGTAGTCCACCCGCCCTACCTCAAAGACCAACAGACTAAGAAAGCCCGAGTGGCGGACGATCCTTCCCAGGTGCGGTTTGATGAGAGAATGGTCTATCTTATACGCTTTCTACGTCGCGTTCCTGGACTTCGAGTTACCAACGACAAGACTAAATCCGCCTATCGGATATGCTTCCGGCAGACGTGCGGAGGAAAGCTTCAAGGATCGTCCTTCTCTCATGTTCTAAAGTGTGTCTCTACTACGGCCAACCGAGTTCTCACGTACCTTTCAGGTACTAGTGCCGCACCCACTCTGGGTGGCTTGTATAATTCCGCAAACCGTAAGCCCGGAGAAGCCTCTCTCGCCATGGTTGAGCTTGCCGTTGACTATCTTGTGACCCTGGGAATATTAAGACCACCATGTGACCTGATACCTCAGTGCGTTCGCATAGAGCTGACCGATAGGTTTGACGCACCGTTCGATACCGAAGATGATGACCGAGCACGCAGATTGCTCAAGGAGACAAATTCTCTCCGCTGTTTACGCCTGGATGCCCTTCAGGTGCTTACACACATTCAGAACCATGACGAGCAGGAGGCCTTTGCGAGAGCATTCTTCGATGCCCACACCATCCAAGAGGCACGTAGTATCGTTCTATCAGCGGCGCAGAGAGTCTCGCCTACTCTGGCTAGACAGTTCCAGGAAGAGGCACTTGAGCGCTTGTACAACGAGCTCAATCAGGAGCAGCAGGAGGTGGTTGCAACAGGGCAAATCCGGTCGCTGGTTGTACAAGCTGGGCCCGGTACAGGCAAGACACGGACTCTAATCACCTGTATAGCACAAAGACTGATTGCAAGTGACAATCTGGACGGAAGCGCGAATCCTACCGGTCCCACAGCCGCCAAGGATATCCTTGTTCTAGCATACACAAGAGTCGTCGTCGAGGAACTTCGACATCGTATACGTGAACTAATGCAAGAGTTGGGCAGAAACGAGGTCCCCCCGATACATACGTTTCATGGATATGCGAAGTGGAAGCTCGCGGAGATAGGCATTGAAAACATACCCTTAATGCAGTTAATACAAGAGTTTAACGATGTTTTCGTTACCAAGCCTCTCCCTGGCGCGCCGGTACATGTGTTTGTGGATGAGTTTCAAGACATCACAGAGGAGCGGGCACAGATGTTGTCGCTCATCCTAAGACAGCGACAGGACTCTTTGGTTACAGTTATCGGTGATCCGGACCAGAGCATCTATGAATACGATCAATCAGAGGGTCGCCTGCCTGCGGCGGAAACCTACTTTCAAACATTCGCCAACAGTGTCTCAGCTGAGCGACGGTCGCTTCAAATTAACTACAGATCCGAGCGATCCATCCTGGCCGAGGCGAGTGCGGTAATTCCCCGTTCCCTGATACCACATGATGATGCCGAAGAGGGCGAAGTCATTAGGCTCAGATCGAATCAGTGTAATCTTGTCGATGTCATTTCAGAGTCGATGACCGTTGGAGTCGATTCGGGTTATCAGCACTTAGCTGTGCTCTTTCGTACAAACAGCGAGCTGTATGATGCGTTGAGCAGCGTACAGCGAATTCCCCGCGATCAGTATGGACTAAGGACACTTGGCAATGGCAGCTATATCGTCAATTCACGCGAGATTAACGAGATCTTAGAGAAACTGGTCACAGTCGACGCGGACACTGCTTTTGACCCCCAGAGAGTAGATGCGGTCGCCAAGCAACTGTGGCGCACGTACAAGGATGTCTGGGAGAGAAGGATAGTTAAGCATCTACTGGATGGCGCACTGTTATTTCATGACAGCTCCCCTGGCGCCTCTTTTAAGGACTTCGTTGAGTGGGTTCGGCAAGATTTGCGCGGCAACCAGCTTGTGTACGCTACGCGTCTTCGTTCAAGGAAGGAGCACCTTAAGGAACTGGTGCTCTCAACCATGCACCGAACAAAAGGGCTGGAGTTTGACTCTGTAATCGTTGCGCCAAGCCGCATGGTTTTGCGACAGGATTCGCTAGAGGAGGAGAAGCGGCTTCGCTATGTGGCTATTTCTCGGGCACGTAAGCGGTTGATTCTTGTGGACGGTCCTCGAGAAGACGCCCTCAAAGCCGGTAAGGAATGGATGCCGGAATGGAACGACGGAGCAAGTCGCCTGTTCGATACCATAGACAGGGAGGGCAAGGGTGCGTTTCAGCTTTTCGGCTTCTCGTATAAACAACAATACATAAAAACGCGGATCAAGGAAGGTGATCCCCTAGTCATTCGCAATTCCGCGCTATACCATGGAAACCAAAGGCTCTGCGGTATCTCAAGAGGGCGCGATGATCTGCATTCGGAGGTACCCCTGGGCGGACTCTTTGTCTCAGGAGTCGTCCGCGCAGATGGATTCGGCGACGAGGACAAGTATAAGGATCGCTATTCGGCTGAAGCTCAAGCTCAGGGATGGTGTTACATCATCAACGCTGCGGGTTGCTTACGACCCATCGAGTCCACTTCCTAACTGATTGCTAGCCTTCGGGGACCTCGAATCGCCATCTCGAGCCGGGCGTTTGGTTTGACGCAGTCTCCTGTCTGTCGTCGCGAGGCTTTCCGGGCCCCGCCGGGCGAGAGTCGAGGAAGCGCTTCAGTCGGCCCAGGTCGTCCGCGTTCAGCAGGTCCACGCCGGCGGCCAGGAGCTCCGTCCAGAGCGCTTCGGAGTGCGGAGTAGCCCAGAAGCGCACTCGCCTTCCGGCCGCGTGAGCCCTCTCCACGAAGGCGCGGAGCCTGGCTCGCTCCTCTTCCGGCATGGAGCCGATGCCGAGCCAGCGAAACTTGCCGAACCAGCTATCGCTGATGAGCGGCATCGCATGGGCAGGCAAGGGAGAATCCAGGTCCGTCAGGCGACCGTCTATCGCGGCGTAGCGCACGGAATCCGCCAGGATGGCCGCGCGCGGGCAATCGCCGCTAATCACCACGGTCACGGCTCCCTCGCGCACCTTTCCCTCGCTGATCTCCGTAAGCATCTCGCGGTACTCCCGCAGCATCGGCCTCAGGAGGGCGTAGACCTCCTCGCCCGCCTCCTTTATGTCAATCAGCAGCAGCAGCGAGGGACCGTTCGGATAGACTCGGCCGCCGTTTGCGCGTACCCTCTGGCGCAGGGGGTCCAGATAAAGTCGGCGGAGGGTCCGCTCCGGCTTAAGCGTGGCGCGCTCATGAGCCACCAGCAGCTCATCGCCGACCCGGAAGATATCCGCCTCTACGCTGCAGAAGCCGTGGTCCAGCGCATCGAGCAGGGGCCGCGCGTGGAGGTAATCGTTGTGGGCGTGAGCGTTGGGCAGGGGCCTGACAAGCGCGAGGACCGCAAGAACAGCGGCGACTATGGACATGGCATCCTCCGTGCAGTCCCTTCTCGAATGAGTCCTGATGATTATCGCACCTCCGGCACGCCAGCGTTATCGGCCCGGTCCTCGGTGCCGGAGCAAACCGACCCGCCGCGGAGGAGCGAGCACCGCGATGGGAAGCCGCCTAGAAGCGGCCAGGGACAGACTTGGGGTATATCAGTGCATTGCACGCAATCGCAGCCAGGAGCGGCCTACTCGAAATGATCCCTGTGCAGCCCGTGGAGCCCCACCCCGTCTACCGCTCGCGGCGCGAGTTTTTGCGAGTCACCGGCTCCGGCGCCGGTCTGCTTGCCCTTGCCGCCCTCCTGGAGTGCGACGAGGCTCGCGCCGCGCCGGACCCCATGGCGCCCCGCAAGGGCCACTTCCCCGCACGCGCCAGGAATGTTATCTGGCTCTTCATGAACGGCGGGCCCAGCCAGGTGGATACGTGGGACTACAAGCCGGATCTGGAGAAGCACGACGGCCAGGAACTGGCCGGCTTCGATGCCACTACGGGCTTCTTCGCGGACCAGGTGGGGCCCATCATGAAGTCGCCGTTTCGCTTCGCGCGGCATGGCCAATCCGGTACGTGGGTCTCCGAGGTCTTCCCCCATCTGGCGGCGCACGTGGACGAGAT
>CAZGLN010000035.1:0-373 GCA_964526545.1 uncultured Chthonomonadales bacterium | reverse complement strand
GGGAGCGTGGGTTACCTACGGCCTCGGCTCCGAGAACCGCAACTTGCCCGGCTTCGTGGTGATGTACGACACGCAGGGCCGCGGACTGCCGAAGGGATATGCCCAGAATTGGAGCTCGGGCTTCCTGCCGGGTGTCTTTCAGGGCACCGCTCTGAATGCGCAGGGCCCGCCTATTGATAACCTGCAGCGGGACCCGACAATGAGCGCTCCGCGTCAGCGCGCCCAACTCGACCTGATGTCCGCCCTGAACAAGGAGCACCTGCGCCGCAGCGACGACGATGCGCAGCTCTCCGCGCGCATCCAGAGCTTCGAGCTGGCCTACCGGCTGCAGATGGCCGCGCCGGAGGCGCTGGACTACGAGAAGGAGCCCGAG
>CAZGLN010000034.1:15987-20225 GCA_964526545.1 uncultured Chthonomonadales bacterium | reverse complement strand
GTCGGCGAAGTGCGGCACCGTCTTGTCGGCGGGGCGCTCCTTCAGGCTGACGTGCGGCATGAGCCGGCGCTCGGCGGCGTCGTAGTATTCGGCGGCGATGAGGCGCTTGGCGCTCGCATCCCGCCATGACGCAGAGTGCGAGAATGGCGCCGGCAACTGCCGCTGGACTTCGATGCGACGCCATCTAGCGCTTACCCTACTTCCCGTTCAGCTCCTTGAGAACCGCAGCGGTCAAGTCCGAGCCGGCATAGAGCACAACCTGGCTGTTGAACACCAGAGTGATGCCCTTCTGCTCCGCCACCTTCTGCACGGCAGCCTTGAACTTCTGCATCAGCCTGTCGCCCGTGGCGTCCACGCGCTGCTGCATCTGCTGGTTCAGCTCCTCGTTCAGCTTCTGGAGACGACCCTGCAGCGCCTGAAAATCGGACTCGAACTTCCTGAGCGCCTCCTTCTCCTCGGGCGTGAGCTTAGAGTCTTCCTTTGTGCGAAGGGTGGTAACCTGGGCGTTCAGCGCGTTGCCCTTATCGGTCAGATCCTTGAGCCTCTTGGTCTCCTCCGCTGTCTTGTTGTCCTTCTCTTCCAGCGAGTCTATGGTCTTGTGCTCTTCCTCGTCCAGGAAGGGCATGGCCTGACGCCGCTGGATGCGCTGGCGAAACCGCGAGTCCAGTGCCCGAAGATTGGCTTCCTCAGTCTTGCGCTCGATGAACTCCGAATTGACCTTCTCCACATCCACGGTTGCAAAGACCTGCGGCTTGCCTGCCTGACCATCTGCATTGAGCGCAAAGGCGAGGCAGCAGACGATGCAGCCTGCCACGAGAACGCGCCCCCAAACCGGTGACTGCGACATACTCTGACCCTCACTTCCCTGGCCGCGCCACGGCAGGGGATGGTAATTGCGTCACCTCATGCGGCGACGCACGAAACGATAATACCAAGTCGCTATTAGAAGACGTGTCCGATGCTGAAATGGGTGCGCGCACCTTCACTGCCGAAGCCCTGATCTATGCGAATGGGCCCGATGGGAGTGATGACCCGCAATCCCAACCCGAAGCCAACCGATGGGCTGAAGCCGGCATGCTGTGAGAATCCGGAGAGCTTAATCTTCTCATACGGTCCGGACCACGCATCACCCACATCCACGAAGAAGACTCCCGTTAGGCCGGAGGCGAGCGGCGCACGGTATTCGGTGGAGGCCAGAACCATGTTCTTGCCCCAGAACCTATCCTCCCGATAGCCGCGCAGCGTCTCGGCTCCTCCCACGAAGAACTGCTCGAAGAAAGGCATGGTCCCAAGCGAGGTACCGGCCACCAGGCGCAACGCGATGGAGTGCCGCTTGTCTTTCTGCGGGTTCTTTCTGGGTCCGCCGCGCAGCGTGAAGTAGCGCCGCATGTCCAGCTGCAGCTTCTGGAATGTCACATTGCCCGTGATGGGGTTGGTGACGTTGCCGGCGGACTTCACGGGACGAAGGTCCGCTCGCCCGATATCCACGCTGTATATCTCGTAACCACCAGCAACGGGATCTATGTCGTAATCCCGGGTGTTGTGGGTCACGCGGAAGTTCAGCGCGGTGAGAGGGCCGTTCTGCAGCGCGATGGCGTCATCCTCGTTGACTGCGATATCGGCGACTCGCACATTATCATGCCGCAGGCCGATGAACCCCCGGTACGTGTTCCGGAACGGCCGGCTGAGAGTGAGCTGCCCGCCGGTGCGCACCTCATAGTAGTCGCCCTCGTTGCCGCCGGTGGTGCCTCCGATGCTGCCCACTCGCTGCGCGAAGCGATAGATGGTTTTGTCGTAGAGGTTCACGGAGAGCGAGGTGTGGCGCTTATCGAGCCAGGGCTCCGTGAAGCCGACTTCAAAGCTGTTGCGATTGGCCAGGCCGCCGGTATCCCAGCGCAGGCTGACCGCCTGCCCGCGGCCGAGGAAGTTGTTCTCGCCGAGTTCGGCCCCACCCACCAGCCGGTTGCGGCTGCTGTAGCCTACAAAGACGGAGACGGTTCCTGTTCGCTTCTCCTGGACGTTGAGGTTGATATCCACCATGCCGGGATTCGGGTAGGAGAAGGCCGGGTCCACATTGTCGAAGAGGTCGGTGTTGTAGACGCGGCGCAGGTCGTCCTCAAAGGTCTTCTGCCGGAAGTAGTCTCCCGGTTTGAGCTCCATCTCGCGCCGGATCACAAACTCGCGCGTCTTGCGCAGGTTGTTGATTTTGATCTTCCCGATGGTGGCTACCACGATCGGGATGTTAAGGATGCCGTTCTCAATGCCTATACTCGGGTCTATATCCGCTGCGTAACCCCGCGATTCGTAGAGTTGGCGAATCTTCTCCAGATCGCTGCGGAGCACCACAAGGTTGAGGGGGCGTCCGGGAGTGGTTTGGAGCAGCTTCTGTATCTCGGCCACCGGGATGGGGCCGGCTCCTGTGATGTTAAAGCCCAGGACGATGTCATTCTCGCGCACGGAGATGACCACCTTGGCCTCTTCACCATCCACCTGCGCCTCCACGCGCACTCCGTCATCCGGCTGGAAGTTCTGAGTGAGCAGGAGGCGGCGCTGGGCTTCATCCAGCATGGCCTTGGTCAGCACATCGCCGATCTTGAGGCCGGAAGTGGCGATTATGGATTCCCGGTTGATGCCCTTGTTGCCCACCACGATGATGTCGGTGATCTTGGGGCCGGTCTCCTGCGCGGATGCGGGTCTGGCCAGCCAGGGCAGCAGCAGCCCTACCACCAGCAACGCCACCGCTAGGCGCGGACCGAACGATGATGGCATCGTCGTTTCTTCCTCTTCCCGTGAGCATCGGAGCAGACTGCCCCGTACCCTAACCCTGATAGTAGTGTTCCAGCCTTCGGCGCAGCATGAGGCGCGCCCTCGACAGGCGGGTCTTCACATTGTCGAGCGAGAGGCCCGTGGCCTCCGCAATGTCGTTGTACGAGAGGTTCTGCATCTCCCGCAGGACGACGACCTCCCGGTACTCGGGCGGCAATCCCTCGATGGCATCCAGGATGCGCTGCCGCAGTTCCTTCTCTTCCAGCACCGCGTGCGGGGCATGGGTGGCATCCGGAATGTCGCGGGTCTGCGCGCCATCCTCAAGCGATCCGCCTGCCGTATCCAGCGATTCGACGCGCACACGCCGGTCGCGCACACGTTTGCGGAGACGGTTGCGGCAGTGGTTGATGGCAATCTGATACAGCCACGTGTAGGGATGCGACTCGCCTCGGAACCTGTCGAAAGACTTATATGCGCTAATAAACACCTCTTGCGTCACGTCGGCAGCCTCATCGGGATCACCGAGGATGCGCAACACGACGTTATAGATTCGCCTCTCATACTCGGCGACGAGCGCATCGAAGGACTCTGGCACGTCCGGTTCGATCTAGCCCGGAATATGGTGGCCCGCGTAACGCGGCATGCAGGCAACGGCCATCGGTGGAGGCCGCTCCGGGGCAGCGGGAGCCGGCGCTCGGGATACGCAACCTTGGCCCTAACTTTACCCTACTAGAACCGCATGACTCCTTCTAGAAGATATCCGTTCGTCCCTTGATTGTCCAACGACCAAGAAAAGCGCAGCGTGCGGTTCAGGCGGAGACCCGTACGCAGCTCCCAGGCGGACCGCTCCGAGGCCAATCCCCCCGCAGGTCCTCCGAGCCGGTGCCAATACGCAATGTCGAGCGGGCCGGCGATCCTGCGCGACACGCGGAAAGTAAACGCCTCGAGACGATTGTAGTCAACCAGGAACTCATCGAAGCCGAGCGCCCGGCCCAATCCCGTGCGTTCGAAGAGGTCCGGCAGCAGGCTGGCGGACACAGCGTCGAGAGCTTGCGCGCCCAGTGCGCGGACCGCGTGCGCATCGCTCCGGAATAACGAGGCGATGGCCTCCTCGCCGCCCAGAATACCCGTGATCTTCCGCTGCAGGCCGGCCTGGCTGAGCGCGAGGTCCGGAGGGCTGGAGCGGAAGGTGATCTGCAGGCCCTGGCCTCCGCCAACGCGCGGTCCGGATGTCGTCTCTTCCAAGAAGAGGGGCGACTCCGCGCCAAGCATTCCTCGGACTTCGGCGGTTACCTGATAGCGGCGCATGGCTCCCGTGATGGAGCTGGCGGTGAGCCGACCGACGGCAGCCATATCCACATAGACGCCGAACGTGGATTCCTCGGAGCCCGCGCCCACATACCGTGGATAGATGAGGGAGATGCTTCCGCCAGGCTGTATGGCGAACCGTGCGGTAGGAAACGCGATGTAGC
>CAZGLN010000034.1:8714-15953 GCA_964526545.1 uncultured Chthonomonadales bacterium | reverse complement strand
GGAGTTCGCCGCCGAGTTTCATCTGTCCAAGCGTGCCCTGCAGGAGGATCGGTCGGGTGGGCGGCGACTTGACGAGTGCGGTGACCGCCGGGGCCGATACGCGCACCTTTTCGCCTACATGCACACGGACGTTGAATGACGGCCTGACCACGCTCTCTCGCGCGGTCACATCGAATGGCTGCGTGGCATCCGGCGCCCGCAGATCCGTGTCGCGGATGTAGATGGTGCCCGATATCCGCGGAGTCAGCAAGGAGCGCTCCACCACCAACTGGACACCAGGCGCTTGAGTCCCGCCGGGCGGCGGTGTGGGACCGGCAAGCACACCGGCAACACGGCCCGACCCAACAAGTGGCAGCGGCGCTTCGGCGAACGCCAGCTTCTGGGCGGAGAGCGTGAGCGGTTCGGAGATCTCAACACCCTCACGAATGGGAAGCTCGCCAGACAGTGTGAGAGGGAAGACACTGTTTGGCAGAACCTCGCCACGAGGTCCCAGCACCGCAGTGCTCGCTACCGTGTGCTGGCCTGTTGCGGAAGTGGGAAGCACCTTCAGCCGGTCGCCGTCCAGCACGAGATGCAGATTCACATCCTGAAGGATGGTCCGGGCATCGGCCACGCGGATGGAGTTGGCAGTGATGCGCAGATCACCCTTGAGCTTCACGCTGGGAGCCTCCGCAACAAGCGCTCGCTGAGGATCGCCAAGCTCCGCCAACGTGCCCGTGAAGGATAGAGCCGCGGCGATTCGGCCATCCGACTTTATGGGCGCGCCAGGGGCGAGGGCCTTCAGGATGTCCAGGGATTGCTCGGGCAGGGTGAGCGCGAGCGCTGCGGGCGAATCCATCCGAACGAACGGCGCGCTCCAACCGAAGCCTATCGCCGCGGAGCCGGAGGCACGGAATGTGTCCTCGCCCGCCGCGGCACGCGGAAGCGCTCCCGGCTCAAGCCGTTCAAATTCCACAGTAACGCCCTCGGCCCTGGCTTCCCCCTCCTGCACATGCATGGCGGCCACGTCCAACCGTCGGATATGGACGGGCGGGCGGGGCCCCGTCGCACCGGCTTTGAACACGCGCTCCACCGTGGCCGCTCCTGTAACTATCGGCCGTTCGCGCGTGCCGCTCAGCTCGGCGCGGAGAGCGCTCAGCTCGCCGTTCCAGCCGAGCAGCTCGGGTCTATCGGGAAAGAGCGATTCGGTGAGCGCAATCGGCAGACGCCGGGCCGTAAGGCGGCCGCTCAGCGTGCCATCCTCGGCGAGCTTGCCGTCTGCCTCGATGAGCGCCGTGCCGTTCGCGATGCGGAGTGTGTTCAGAGCGGCCGTGGACTTTCGGATGGCGATATCGCCGCGCACCTCGGTGTTTACCATTCCTAGCACGCGGGCGCCCTCCGCGGAGAGGCGCAAGGCGAGTTGTGCGTCGTCAATCGGGCCAGTGACCTCCACGGTGCCGGATAGCTCGCCTTCGACGGCATTCATGACCGGCTGCAGCCACGAAGGCAACTCGTCCGGGTGGGCCAGGAACCAGGGACTTCGAACGGCAAGCGCGCGCAAGACGCTCACGGGAACTTGTGCGAACGAAGCGTTGAGCCGCACTTGCCCCGTTTCGAAGTCGTAGTTCAGGTCGGAGATGCCGGCGTGCAAATCCGCGCCCTCCAGACGGACCGGCGGGCTTCCATCCTTCTGCATACTCGCCGCCAAGAGACCGTCCAGAAGCTGGATGGACGCGCGCAGGTCGCCCACGGTCTGGCCATTCACGGTGAGCCCATCGGTTGCGGCCTCAACGCTACCGGCGAGGCGTTCAGGCACCCCATCGGCGAGCGAACCCTGAACCCGCGCGCCGACCTCTAGCGTGCCGGTCAGGCTGGCGGCTTCGCCTAGCAGAGGGTCGAGCAGAGCGAGGTCCAATCCGCGCGCCTTTGCCTCGAGCAGAAACGAGCGGTCGGGAGTGAGAAGCGCGGACGCCTCGATGTGCTCGAGCGGGAAGTCGCCATAGCCGCCGCGGGCGATGACAATGGAGGGTGCCACAACCTCGGGGCGCCGGATTGCGCCAGACACCTCGAACGCGCCGCTCGCCTGCCCGGTGATGGGCTCCTGCAATCCGGCCAGGCGGACCAGGTCCTGCAGCTCCGCGTGCGCAATCTCGCCTTCGAGGTGGATGAGTCCGTCCTCGCGGAGCGGCTGCCAGAGGACACCCTGGAGAGTGAGGATGCCTGGAAGCCTCCAGAGTTCCCCATCCAGGATCTTCAGGGTGCGGCGATCTCCCTCCACCGTAAGCTGCGCATATTCCGACGAGTAATCATTAAAGTATGGGCCATAAACTTGTACTTGTCCCGCGATCCGAGGCTCTTCTATGGGGCCGGAGATGTGGAGAGCATTCGCATAGGCCGTGCCGCCGACACGGCCATCCACATAATCCCGAAGAAGGATGGCCAGGTTCATCTGGCTGGCTTCGGCCGTGAGGTCCAGGGTGCGATCGGCCAAATCCACCGTGCCCGCGACGATGGCTCGACCTGGCGGCCCGAAGACTTCAAACGGCTGTACGGCCACCCGCCGGCCATCGGAGGCCAGGTTCGCGGTGACATGGCCCACATGCAGTCCCTCGATCCAGGCATTCGCAATGCTGGCGACCGCCTGCCCTCTCGGTGTCTGCTCCAGCCGGGGCGACTCCATCGTAAGGTCAACACTCGCCTCTCCCTGGAGCCGGTAGTCCGCCAGCTCGGGGATCATGGCGATATCGAGCCCGCGCGTTCGCGCAATCACTCTGTAGCCCGGGGCCCCTTCGTGTAGTGTGATATTCGCCCGCGCCGCAGTGGCTGCTCCCATGTAGAGAGCGCGTACATCCGCATCCAGCCGGCTGCCTGCAAGCGCTACGTTCGCGCGCAGGTTGCTTGCTGAGTGTCCCTTCCAATGAAGAGCGGGCGCTGCGATGACGGCGGAAGCCCGCAGGTCGTTCGGCGCCCAGGAGAAGGCGGCATTGACCGAAGCCGGGCGCGGCGCCGAGAGTCCCGAGACGTGTGTGCCGGCTATGCGGCCGGCCATCCTTCCTTCCACAAGGGGCCGGGAGAGAGGGCCGCGCACCACGGCTTGCACATCGGCCGTCGCGTTCACTCCGCGCATATGCCGGGTTATCGCTTCGGGAGCGCGAAGGCCTTCGAGAATATCTCCCACGTTCACGGAGTCCGCCTGTACCAGGAGGTCGAGAATGGGCTGATCGGGCCGGCGCACCACGCCGCGAACGCTCACGGGTTGACCGCGCCATACTCCCGTCAGTGCTCCTCGCACTGCATCGGGGGTGGCCTGGATGCGGCCATGCAGCGAGTGGATCGAGCCCTGGAGCTCCCTCGAAGTGAACGCGGCGCGCTCAATTGCCGCGTCGGCCTGGTAGATGAGGGAGTTCGCAGACTCCTTTGGGGCATAGAGAAGCGTCAGATCGCCAGCGACCTCCAGCGAGGCAAAGGAGATACTCTGGGGCGCATAGCGGGCGAGCAGTGGCGCGAGAGACGCGCGGCACTGATGAATATCAAGGAATAGGCGAGAATCTTTAACAGTATAGTTGCCGGTCACTCGTGCCTGCTGGACGAGGTCGGTGCTGCCGCGAACCCAGGCATTCCATGAGACGCTCCGATCCGGGTGGAGGTCTACCACGCCGTCCACACGCTGAAGCGTTGTGCGCAGCGCCTCTGGCTCCCTCTTTGCGCCGATTGGGAAACGTTCATCCTCATAGTCCACCGCCACGCCGTCCAGCTGAATCCTGCCAACGAACGGCCGTGCTTCCGGCTTGCGCGGCTTGATGAGGTCCGCAAAGTTCCACTCTCCCTCGGCGTTGCGTGCAATGCGCACCCGGGCATCATGGACCACTGCGGAACCCGTGATTGGCCCGTTAGACGGGGATGGGCTGATGAGTTCGCGAACGTCGGCGTTTAGCACCACGGAGCGGGCCGACGCGAAGTCCTGGCCGCCGTGGCGCTCGGCAATGCGGATGTCGTTAAGGATGATCCGGTTCGGCGACCACGTCACGCCGCCGACGTGTACCCGGCGCTCCAGCCGCTCGGAGGCGACCGCGCTCACAATCTCAGGAAGGCGCGCCTGAAGAGCAAGCCAGCGGCGCTGCACGGCGGTCGCGGCAATCAGCAGAAGCACCGCCAAGGGCGCGAGCAGAATGAGGATGCGTGCGAGCGAAGGAGAGATTGGGAGCGGCAGCGCGGCGGGCTCGCTGGTCATGCCCGAAACACTCGGAGGCAGCGCGTCACGTTGTGGAGGCGAGAGTTTCCTCTCGTGCCACGTCATCGGCGGCTCCTGCCGATTCCAGACGATCGCGCAGAAGCCGCTTCGAAAACTCTACCGCGTTGTAGCTGCTGCGCACGAAGGGCGCGCTGGCCACGAAAAGAAAGCCCATCTCCATGCCGATGTGTTCGTACTCGGCAAACCGCTCCGGAGGCACGTACTCCTTTACGGGCAAGTGGTGCATGGTGGGCCGAAGATACTGACCGATGGTGACGGAGTCCACTCCTGCATCGCGCAGATCGCGCAGGGCCTGCACAACCTCCTCGTGCCGTTCACCCAGGCCGAGCATAATCCCGGACTTCGTGTAGATAGTGGGATCCAACTGCTTCACCGCCTGAAGCACTTCAAGGGAGCGGCGATACTTTGCCTGCGGCCGTACCTCGGGTGAGAGCCGCTCGACAGTCTCCAGGTTGTGATTGTAGATATCCGGGTGCGCATCGGTTACCAGTCGAATGCACCAGCGCTTGCCCTTGAAATCGGGAGTGAGGACCTCCACGATGGCGGCAGGTATCTCGGTGCGAAGCGCTCGGATGGTGGCGGCGAACTGGCCGGCGCCCTCATCTGGCAGCTCGTCGCGTGCAACGGAAGTTACCACGATGTGACGCAGGCCCATGGCGCGGGCGGTCTGCGCGACACGCATCGGCTCTTCAGGGTCCGCGGGCTCCGGCCGACCCACCTTGATCGCGCAGAAGCCGCAACTCCGCGTACAGATGTCGCCAAGGATCATGAACGTGGCCGTCTTGTGCGACCAGCACTCGCCGAGATTGGGACATCGCGCGCTCTCGCAGACGGTGTGCAGCCGACTCTCGCGCATCATCAGCTCGACGGCGCGAACATTCTGGGGACTGGGCACGCGCTTAGTGAGCCAGTGGGGAAGTGTTCGGTTCAACGTGAAGGCTCCTTCAGGGGCAAGCCAAGTTTACCGCTCGGTGCGCGCACCGTCAAGGCGGACCGACCGACAGATTTCCCGGCGACTAAGGTTGACAGGGCCGTTGAGCGCTGGGTATCCTTCTTATCGAGAATCTCTTGCGATAAAGTGCACACCGTATGCAACGCCATACGCAACAGAGAGCCGCGATACTCCAGGTTCTGGCGGTGGGCCAGAAGCATCCCACCGCGCAGCAGATACATCAGGCCGCGAAGCGGATGATGCCCCGGTTGAGCCTGGGTACCGTGTACCGCCTACTTGCCGATATGGAGCAGGAAGGCTTGATCGTCTCGCTCTCCATGCCGAATAGTCCCACGCGGTACGATGCCAATCCCGGCGCGCATCATCACATCCTCTGTGTTCGATGCGGTCGGGTGCTGGATGTGCCGGAGCTTGTAGCTCCTGGAGCCAAGGGGGAGATAGGGCGGTGGACGGGCTACACGGTCTTTGGTCTGAGCGCCGTGTGGTATGGCCTCTGCAAGGAGTGTGCCGCTGCAGCTGACGAGCCTCTGGCTGACACTAATGCAAGTGATTCTTGATATCTAACCACCTGCAAGGAGATCCATACGTGTCAGAGAACTGCTGTGTTCATGCGAAGGTGGGGCAGCCTGCGCCCGACTTCACCATGAAGACTACCGCCGACCTTGAGAAACTCACCTCCACGGCCTCCCTCTCGGACTACAAGGGCAAGTGGCTGGTGCTCTTCTTCTACCCGCTGGACTTCACCTTCGTGTGTCCGACGGAGATCCTGGCGTTTTCCGATCGGCTGGACGAGTTCACCGAAATCGGCGCCGAGGTGCTGGGGGTCTCCACGGATTCCGTCTATTCGCACCGCGCCTGGATCAAGACTCCTCGCGATGAGAACGGGCTGGAGGGGCTGCGCTACCCGCTGGCGTCCGATATCACCAAGAGCGTATCGCGTGACTACGGCGTGCTGGTGGAGGATGCCGGCATCGCGCTCAGGGGCCTCTTCATCATTGATCCCAACGGTGTGCTGCAGTACCAGGTGGTGAACTCGCTCAACATCGGCCGCAGTGTTGACGAGACTCTGCGCGTGTTGGAAGCCCTGCAGACCGGCGGCCTCTGTCCCGCGGATTGGAAGCCTGGCAAGGAGCTGCTCACCGTCTAGGCAACTCCTCCGCGGAGGATGCATTCCAGAAATCAGGGTAAAGCAATGCCAATGCGAACGGGCACACCCATGCCCGAGCTGGACGGGGCGACCGAGTGGATCAACGGTGAGGCGCCTCGAAGAGACGAACTGATCGGAAACCCGACGCTGGTCTGCTTCTGGGCTGTAAGCTGCCACCTCTGCCACGAGAACATGCCGGCGGTAGCGGCCTGGCGCGAGCAGTACGGGCCGCAAGGCCTAAACGTGATCTTCATCCATATGCCGCGTCAGCCGCAGGACACGGATGTGGAGAAGGTGCGCAAGGCGGTAGCGGAGCTAGGCATAGGAGGCGCGGTGGGCATTGACAATCAGCATGCGCTCACCGATGCGTTTCAGAACAGCTACGTGCCGGCTTACTTTCTCTTCGATCGCGAGGGCAATCTCCGCAGCCGTGCCGCGGGAGACGCAGGTCTGGCGATGATGGAGGCCGCGCTGCGCCGGCAGTTCGCGTAGCGCTCTCCCTAGAGCGAGGACACCGATGGCCCCGGAACCTCCGGGGCCATCGCTCTTTCGGGCGCACCTAGGCGGGCGGCATGGCGCCGGCCAAATCGGCGATGAGGTCGTCCACGTGCTCAATTCCCACGGAGATGCGGATGAGATCCGCCGTGATGCCCACCCGCTCGCGCACGTCGGCAGGCATCGAGAGGTGCGTCATGGTCCACGGGTGCTCAATCAGCGATTCCACTCCCCCGAGACTCTCGGCCACTGAGAAGAGCTTGACTCCTCCCAGCAGTGCGCGCACAGCCGCTTCTCCGCCTCTCATCCTGAACGAGAAGGTGCCGCCGAATCCTCGCATCTGCCTCTTGGCCAGTTCGTGCTGCGGATGGTCGGGCAGGCCTGGATGGTGGACCTTCGAGACGGCGGGCTGCT
>CAZGLN010000034.1:6611-8626 GCA_964526545.1 uncultured Chthonomonadales bacterium | reverse complement strand
TAGCAATCGAAGGGCCCGGGCACGGTGCCGAGGGCGTTCTGCAGGAAGAACATGCGCTCGGCGAGTTCCTGCGTTCGAGAGACCACCGCGCCGCCTACCACATCCGAGTGGCCGTTAAGGTACTTGGTGGTGGAGTGGAGCACGAGATCGAAGCCGTGCGCGATGGGCTGCTGGAAGTAGGGGGAGAGGAAGGTGTTGTCGCAGATGGTGGTGACTCCCGCCTCTCTGCCCACCTCCGCGATGGCCGAGAGGTCCAGGAGATTCATGAGGGGATTCGTGGGAGTCTCGGCCCAGATGCCCCGAGTATTCTCACGGAGAGCGCCGCGCAATCCCTCGATGTCCCGCATGTCCACGTAGTCCACCGCCACGCCGTTCTTTCGAATCACGTCATGGATGAGGCGGTACGTGCCTCCGTAGAGGTCGTTGTGCACCACCAGGTGATCGCCCTGAACGAACATGGCGAGGATAGTAGCCTCCGCGGCCATGCCGGTGGCGAAGGCGGCGGCAGCGGCTCCTCCTTCGAGCGCCGCGAGGCAATCCTCCAGCGCCTTACGGGTCGGGTTGCCGCTGCGGCCGTAGTCGAAGGGGCCCGGCACCCCGACTTCCTTGAAGGCGTAGGTGGAGCTCAGGTAGATGGGCTGCATGACGGCCCCATAGGTGGGGTCCGGGGGCTGACCGGCATGAATTGCGAGCGTCTCAAAGCGCAAGGCTGTCTCCCTGTTTTGGTAATCACGCGTCCGCGGGCCTACGGCGCGGTCATGGATGGCTCTCTCACTATGTTCAGGATTGCGAACGGATTGGCGGCGGAGCCGCCGGCTGGAGCGGTAGGCGCTCTAGACCTGCGGCTCCCAGTCCGGCCGCGCCACCGCCGCCCACCGAGCACGTATGTCCTGTATCTCGGCCTCCGGCAGGGGGCCAAGCGCGGCATAGGCTGCGTTCTCCTGCCAGCGCCCGGGCTTGCGAGTACCCACAATGGCCGTAGCGACTCCCTGCTGGCTCAGGGTGAAGCGCAGTGCCGTGCCGATGGAGGCCGCCGCGTCCTGCTGGAGGAAGGGGTAGTCCAGCTCCTGGAGTCGGTCCCAATACGCGTGGTGATAGGGCTCGGCCGGGCGCGAGCGGTGAAGCCAGACGGCGTTCGCGATCGGGCGCTTCGCGATGACTCCCATTGCGCGCTCCGCGGCCTTGGGCAGCGTGCGGTCAATCACTTCCTGGTCCGCTATGTTGACGGAAGTCTGGAGGGCATCAAAGAGGCCCGATTCAACCGCCCAGAGCGCATCTTCCCCATCTCCGCTGTAGCCGATGAACCGGGTCTTGCCGGCATCGCGCGCGGCCTGGATGACCTCTACCACTTCGCCGCGCTGGAGAAGCTCTTTTGAACAGGAGTGGAGCTGGAGGAGGTCCACGCAGTCAGTCTGCAGGCGGCGCAGACTCCGGTCTATGGACTGCTGGAGCATGGCGGGGTCCCAATCCGCCCCGGCAAGTCCGGCGCTGTGCCCGCACTTGGTAAAGAGCAGGTAGTCGCCGCGGCGATGTCCCACTGCGCGCCCGATGAGCTCCTCGCTGGTGTTGTAGCATTCAGCGGTATCAATGACGTTAAGGCCCGCGTCCAGGGCACTCCCCAGCAAGGCCTCCACATCCTCCACGGTGGCGTTCTGGAAACCGATCTCGGCTCCCCCGAAGCCCAGCACCGAAACGCGCATTCCCGTGCGGCCGAAATCCCTGTATTCCACGGCGGTCTCCTTCGTGAGGTCTTCCAACGCGGCTAAGATGCGTTGCGCATCCACTCAATCAGTATGCGCGCCACTTCTGGCCGGGTGAACTCCATGGGCGGCGTTTCGCCGTTCCGCAGCATCTCGCGCACCCGCGTGCCCGAGAGCGATACACGGTCCTCGGAGCCATGCGGGCAGGTCTTGGTGGAAGCCATGCCCTCGCAACGGGTGCACCAGAAGCTGTGCTCGAACATCATGGGCACGATGCCAAGCGCGGCGGCATCGAACTCATCGAAGATGCGCTGG
>CAZGLN010000034.1:6326-6575 GCA_964526545.1 uncultured Chthonomonadales bacterium | reverse complement strand
CGGCATGGTCCCTGCCCACAATGAAGTGCGTACAGCCATAGTTCTTGCGGATGAGCGCATGGAACACGGCCTCGCGCGGCCCGGCGTAGCGCATAGCGGCGGGATTTACACTGAGCAGCGCTCTGTCTGGGGGATAGTATCCCTCCAGGAGGACCTCGTAGCAGCGCATGCGCACTTCGGCGGGGATGTCGTCTGATTTTGTCTCGCCAACGAGCGGATGCAGCAGCAGGCCGTCCACAATCTCCAGCG
>CAZGLN010000034.1:1270-6302 GCA_964526545.1 uncultured Chthonomonadales bacterium | reverse complement strand
GTATTCATGCGCGCGATGCACGGGGTTGCGTGTCTGGAAGCCGACAACGGACCGCCATCCCCTGGCTCGGAAGGCCGCGCGCGTCTCCGAGGGCGTCAGGTGGTATTCGGGGAAGAGGGGATGCTCCGGCAGCGCCACCACGTCCACTTCTCCGGCGACAAGCAGATCGCCCTGCGCGTAGAGCGCGGCCACCCCTGGATGCGCCGAATCCTCCGTGCGGTAGACGGCCCTGGCCTCGGCTCCCTTGTCATAGGAGTAGATCTCGGACACGGAGAGCACGGCCAGCAGCCGGTTGCTCTCATCCACGAGGGCGGCCCGCTTGCCGGGCTCAAGATCGCGGGCGGTAAGCCCGTCCACGGCCAGGGTGAGCGGGATGGTCCAGGGCAGGCCGTTCGGCAGGTGCATCGTCTCCAGGATGCATCGGTACTCCTCCGATCCTGCAAATCCTGTAAGCGGGCTGGCCGCGCCGATGGCGATGAGTTCGAGATCGCTTGCCTGGCGGCTATTCAGCCGGATGGTGGGCAGGCTGTCGGCCTGGCCGGCAAGCTCAGGTACGCGCTCTGGCGGCGCCAACCGGTTGATGAGAGTCCCGCCGTGGGCGGGAATGGTGTCTTGCATGTTGAACTACCTGTTACAACAGGATGTGTTGAGAGGCGGCACGGACTCGCGGCCAATCGCCGGAGGATTCTACCCGTCATCCATCCGTCCGCCGCGAGGGAAGGGCACATGCGCATATCCGAGGCGCCTAACATACTGGTCTTCTTCACGGACCAGCAGCGTTGGGACACTGCGGGCTGTTATGGCGAGAACCCGATGGGCCTCACGCCTAATCTGGATGCCATGGCGGCCAGGGGGGTGCTCTGTAGGCGGGCATTCACCGTGCAGCCGGTGTGCGCTCCGGCGCGCGGCTGCCTGCAAACGGGCCGCTACGCCACGGACCACGGCGTGTGGCGCAACGGCATCCCGCTGCCGCCGACCGCGCGGACGCTTGCTCATAAGCTAGCCGACGCCGGCTATTGGACGGGCTACATCGGCAAGTGGCACCTGGCCGAGGCTCCCGGAGTCGGGCCTGGTTATGTGCCGCCGGAGCTGCGCGGCGGTTACCGGGATCTCTGGCAGGCTGCCAATCTGCTTGAGCTCGCCTCCCATCCGCACGACCTCCACCTGTGGGGAGATACCGGTGAAATCCTTCGGCAGGGCTATCGCGTGGATGCTCAGACGGACCTCGTGCTGGAAGCGCTCAAGAACCTCGCGCGCGATACCGCGCGCCCCTGGTTTCTCTTCGTCAGCTACCTGGAGCCGCACCAGCAGAACGATTGGAACCGCTTCGTAGCTCCGGAAGGCTACGCGGAGCGATATGCCCAGAGCCTGCACGTGCCGCCGGATCTCGCAAATCTAGAGGGTGACTGGCCGGAGCAGCTTCCGAGCTACTATGGCGCGGTCGCCAGCCTGGACGAAAACCTCGGGCGCGTGCTGCGAGAGCTGGAGCGGCTGGCCATGGATGAGAGCACCGTGGTGCTCTTCTGCAGTGACCATGGATGCCACTTCCGCACGCGCAACCAGGAGTACAAACGCAGTTGCCACGAATCCTCCATCCGCATTCCCGTGGTCTGGCAGGGTCCGGGCTTCGACCAGGGCCTGGTGGTAAATGAGCTTGTAACACTGCTCGACTGTCACGCGACATTGCTAAGGGCAGCCGGTGTGCCTGAGGAGGAGCTTGGCCGGGGACGTGACATTACGTCAATCTTCTGGGAAGAGCGGGAGGAGTGGCCGCGTGAGGTCTTTATTCAGATAAGCGAGTCGCAGGTTGGGCGCGCAATTCGCACTCCCCGGTGGAAGTTCGGCGTGAATTCGCCGGACTGCGATGGTTGGAAGACGCCGGCTGCGAGCCGCTACGTGGCGCAATACCTATACGATCTGTACGCCGATCCGCATGAATTGAACAATCTGGCGCGTCATCCGGAGTTTGCCGAGGTGCGCGAGGAGCTTGCCGCGACACTGCTACGCTGTATGGCGGCGGCTGGCGAGGATTCCGCCGAGATTGTGCCAGAGGCGATACCAGATGCGGACTGAGGGCTGTTAGTCGGTCTCTGCCCCGGATTGCACACGTGGACACTGTCCGTTTTAGGTCTTGGGAAGCTGCCAGCGGATAACAATGCCGCCCGCTCGAATGTGTCCACCACTGCGGACGGGTTTGGCGCCCCGTGGCAGCAGGACGATAACCGCGGCGCTTTGGGGAGCAAGCCTCACTCTGGATTCTCCGCGCGATACCACGCGATTCGTTACCGCGTCGTACATATCAGTGTTCTTGCCCGCGCCAGGCACACTTACGACCTTTTCCATCGTGTACGGATTGTAGAGCAGATAAGTGGGTAGGGCAGGCTCCCGGAAGAAGTCGGTGGCAAGGCAATCGAGCGCCAGTATTCCGGGCACATTCGTTTTGTGCACGATGGATCCCAGCATGCCCACATAACTTGAGCCGTAGAGGCCGAGATCAGTCTTTGGGCCCCAGTTCATCTCCACGGGATCACCGGTCGCGTAGGGTGAGCGTCCATTCACCAGTTGGCGCAGGCCTTCGTAGGCAATCACTCCTTCAGGGTCGCCTTTCCAGTCCGCACAGCACTGGTGGTCGCCAGGCAGTGAGTGCGGGTAGAAGAGCCTGGCGGCATTCGCGGCATTCAGCATCCATTTGCCAATGGCATAAGCGAAGCGCGTATCGTAGCGCACCAAGGGGATCAGGGCACCTGCCTGGGCAAAGGTGTTCATGGCGAAGGCGTAGCCGCCTCGATTCTCAATACTTCCCAGAAGGCCATGGCAGTCATATGCCCCCCAGCGGCTGGTAATCACGCTCCAGCCGACCCGGCAGGCACTGAGACCGAAGCACCATTGGACGAGCTTCTCCACATCGAGCGACGCACCGGCCTCTGCGTTCAGCCGGGCCGCGGCCACCGCGCCCCAAGGCAGCAGCACCTCGTAGTAGGGATTCTCTGGCAGAGAAGTGAGCCACCGCAGACAGTCCCAGGCGGCGTCCAGGTGCTTTCGGTCGCCTGTGCGCTTCCATGCCGCGAGCTGCAGCCAGGCGACTCCCGCCGCCGCATCGGGCTCGCGCCAGCGTCCGTTGTCCTGAGCCTCCATCTTCGCGAAGTTGAAACCCGTATGATTGAAATCCGGCAGGCCCGCGGGGTTTCGCAGCCGACTCACTGCTTCCAACCACCGGGCGGCGGTTGAACGCAGGATGCTATCCAGTTCTTCGTTGCGCGGATAGCGGTCGCTGATGGCGTAGAACACGATGTGGGGGAAGATGTCGTACCAGAACGAGCCGCCCGCCATGTGATTGATGCCGTTCAGCACCAGGCGTTGGCCATTGGCAATGTCGTAGTACTGCGCGCACATGCTCACCCAGTCGTGTTGTTGGCGGCTCTTGTCAATGCCCACCAGAGTTGCCCCGAGCACGGCTCCGAGGGAGGTGATGCTTTCGTGCGAGGAGCCGCCGAGCCGGCCATCCCCCACGTAGGAGCTGATCCCAAAGCCGGTTCGCGGGATATTGACGCGTGAGTTGTCCAGCCAGATGAGCGGGAGGTGGGGACCCGAGGCCTCCAAATTGAAGGCCAACCGGTCGTACTTGCGGGCGATAGTTCGCCAATCCGGCACGTTGAAGGGCCGGGGCATGTCCGGCATCATGTCTACGGCTGTCACCCGCACTTGCCCTCGCGGTACGTATGCGGCCTTACGTGTGGGAGCTGCATGGAACTCCAGGCGCTCGAACACAACCGAATCGCCTTCGCCTCCCTCCAGTCCTAACTGCAGCTGAACCGGCTGGCGGCCCACGGGCAGCAGGCGGCGATCCAGGATGAGTGTGTGATCGCCACTTGTCCTGGTCCCCTCAAAGAGGCCGACGGTGATGGCTTGCCTGGACCCGCTCAGGGGGCCGTACAGACGCAGCAGCCAGCGGGCGTTCGGGCTGAGCGAGGCCACGCGGATGTGCAGTCTATCCACCACGTCGGCGGGCATCCGCACGTTCGGCAGCGCGGCGATTGCCCACGTCTTGCCCGGGCCGATGCGAATGCGCATGCCGGGCGGTTCAGCTTGGATTCGCGCGTCATTCATGCGCTCCGTCCACCGAGCGGTGTCCGCGAGGAGATCGGGGCGCCAGGTCAGCGACTGGGACGCAAGCAGCAGGAGGGGTATGAGTGTTAGCAATGCAAGATCACCGTGTACCGAGCCGAGCGTTGGTTGCTTCTGGGTCAGCACTATTCAAGTTTGACGAAAGATCTTGCACAAGAAGCGTGCCGCCTATGACGCAAGCCGGCAGCAGCAGCAGATTGAGCAGAGGGACAAAGGCGATAAGACCGACCGAGGCCGCGAAGGGAACAGAACGAATGGTGAGCACGCGGCCGGCCTGCGCGGGCAGCAGGTGTCCCTTCAGCATGCATGCGGGCGCGGTGTAGTCGAGCAGACCCAGGAAGCTCGCACCAGCCCATCCCGCGGCGGGCCCTGCAACCAAGGTTCCCGCCGCGCTCGCGAGAAGGACGAACACCAGCAGCGCCAGGCGCGCAACGGTGTCTCCCATGCGGGCGGGAAGAGACGGACCGGACTCGTCCGTCTGTTCTCCCGATTGCCTAAGGATGGCCGCAGCGAGCGGTTCCCATAGCAAGCTGGAGACGAATCCGGCGATTGCCACAAAGAGCATGCCTGCGAGCAAGAGCCACAGGGCGAAGGCGGCGAGCCCGCCGAGAACTCCCAACGCGGCGGCGAGCAGCCCACTCTCCGGCAGCAGGCGCAGCACTGCTCCCACCACCAGCACCCAGATGAGCCCGCCGAGCGCCAGGTAGATCCAGGCCGCATGCAGCAGCGGCTTCCAGACGTAGGCCCAGAGGGATCGTTCGCGCGCCAGACGCTGTATGCCGCTCAGCAGGTAGCTCATCTCCGTGCCGTGGAGTGCTCCTCGGCCGTTTGGTGCGGATGCCTCGAAGGCGGGATGCCCGGCACAATCAGGCGGGCACCCCGCTTGAAAGTGAAGTAGGCCCACGCC
>CAZGLN010000034.1:998-1260 GCA_964526545.1 uncultured Chthonomonadales bacterium | reverse complement strand
ATTGCAGCATGACGAGCAGGCGGTTCTGGAAGTCGGTTAGATACCAGATGTGGATGACGACCCACGCAAGCCACGCGAAGAAACCGTGGATACGGCGGCCGTAGACAACCGCCACGGCGCGCGACCGGCCGATGGTTGCCAGACTTCCCTTGTCCTTGTATCGGAAGGCGGGCGGCGCGGAGCGCCCGCACACCGCCGAGACGATGACCCGCGCAACGTAGCGGCCCTGCTGCATGGCCACCGGAGCGATGCCGGGAAGGGC
>CAZGLN010000034.1:0-988 GCA_964526545.1 uncultured Chthonomonadales bacterium | reverse complement strand
GTCCTGCATGCAGAGCGCCGTATCGCCGATGACGAACACGCGGTCTTGACCCGGCACCCGCAAATCCGGTCCAACCTCGACCCTGCCGGACCTGTCGGCCTGCGCCCCGAGCCAGCGCGCCGCGGGCGAGGCGGCCACTCCTGCCGCCCAGATCACGGTCCGGCAGGGGATGCAGGCTTCCGCCGTCAGGACGCCTTCTTCGCTAATCTCCTCGACCCTGGCTCCCGTGCGCACCTCAACGCCCAGCTCGCCGAGCGATTCCACCGCGCGAAGCGAGAGCTCTTCCGGATAGGCCGACAGAATGCGCGGCCCGGCCTCCAGCAGGAGCACCCGCGTCTTGGTCGGGTCAATCCTGCGGAAGTCGCGCCGAAGCGCTTTCCGAGCCAGTTCGGCGATGGCCCCGGCCATCTCCACTCCGGTCGGCCCGCCGCCAACCACCGCAAACGTAAGAAGTGCCGCGCGCGCGCCGGGATTCGGCTCCATCTCCGCCTTCTCGAAGGCCAGCAGGATGCGCCGACGGATCTCCGTGGCGTCTTCGATGGTCTTGAGTCCGGGGGCCAGCAACTCCCAATCGGGCCGTCCGAAGTAGCTATGCGTGGCGCCAGTCGCGATAACCAGGTAATCGTAATCGAGGCGCCGATCGTCCAGCAGCACCTGGCGGGCGGCGGTATCCACTCCCGTAACCTCTGCCAACAGCACTTCCACATTACGCTGCCGTGCCAGAAGACTGCGGATGGGTTCGGCGATGTCCGCCGGACTCAGCCCCGCGGTCGCCACCTGGTAGAGCAGGGGTTGGAAAAGATGGTGATTGGTCTTATCAATGAGGGTGACTCGCACGGGCGCCGTGGCAAGGCCCCGCGCGGCCGCCAGCCCGCCGAAGCCGCCTCCGATAACGACGACGTGGGGCTGCGCCGCCCCGCTATTCCTCCCATCCGCGCTGTTGCCATGCACTTCCCGCGGTCTCCTGTCCCGATCGGCCCCAAAGGCA
>CAZGLN010000033.1:0-20256 GCA_964526545.1 uncultured Chthonomonadales bacterium | reverse complement strand
AAGCACCCCGCACCAAATGTCGCCTTCGCCATGGCGACCCTCCCTCCCAATCGCTTCTCGTCACGCATGGTAAGCCTACCAGAACAACACGCGCAAGAGGGTGCCGCGAGTTCCCGCGACACCCTCTTCACGTACCTGCGGCTAGCCCGCGGACTTTGCCAGCGCCTGGTCCAGGTCCGCGATGATGTCCTCGACGTCCTCAATGCCCACGGAGAGCCTGACGAAGTCCGGTGTTACGCCCGTGGAGAGCTGCTCTTCAGGGGTGAGCTGCTGATGCGTGGTGGACGCGGGATGGATCACCAGCGACTTGGCATCGCCGATATTGGCGAGCAGCGAGAAGAGCTGAAGGTTGTCAATCAGGCGTCTGCCCGCCTCCAGTCCACCCTTGATGCCGAAGCCCACTATCGCGCCATAGAGCCCTTTCCGATGGTACTTGGAGGCCAGCGCATGTGTGGGATGCTCCGGCAGACCGGGATAGTTCACCCAGCTCACGCCGGGATGCTGCGCCAGGAACTGGGCCACCTTGAGCGCATTCTGGCTGTGACGCTCCATCCGCAGGTGCAGCGTCTCGAGGCCCTGCAGGAAGAGAAAGGCATTGAATGGCGAGACGCACGCGCCGATGTCACGCATCAGTTGGATGCGCGCCTTCAGAATGTACGCCAGGCTGCGGAGAGGATCCGGAAGGTTGGCCAACACCAGTCCGTGGTAGGAGGGATCCGGCTCCGTGAACTGCGGAAATCTGCCCGAGGTCCAGTCGAAGTTGCCGCTGTCCACGATGATTCCGCCGATGCTGGTGCCGTGTCCGCCGATGAACTTCGTGGCGGAGTGGACCACGATATCCGCCCCCCACTCTATCGGCCGCACCAGGGCGGGAGTGGGCATGGTATTGTCAATCATCAAGGGCACGCCATGCGCATGCGCCACATTGGCGACCGCCTCGATGTCCAGCATGTCCAGCTTGGGATTGCCCAGCGTCTCCGCGAAGATGAGCTTCGTTTTGTCCGTGATAGCCCGGGCAAAGTTCTGTGGGTCGGAGGGATCTTCAAACTTCACGGTGATGCCGAGCTTAGGCAGCGTGTAGTGGAAGAGGTTGTACGTGCCACCGTACAGAGACGTAGCACTGATAATCTCATCGCCGGAATTGGCAATATTGAGGATGGCCAGAGTCTCGGCAGCCTGTCCCGACGATGTAGCCAGCGCCCCAACTCCTCCCTCCAGCGCAGCCACCCGCTTCTCGAACACATCCTGGGTGGGGTTCATGATGCGGGTGTAGATGTTGCCGAACTCCGAGAGGCTGAAGAGGTTGGCGGCGTGCTGCGTGTCGTGGAAGACGTAGGAGGTGGTCTGGTAGATGGGGACTGCACGGGCAGTAGTAGCCGGATCCGGCGCCTGCCCTCCGTGCACGGCGAGGGTATCGAATCTCAGGCTGGACTCGTCGAGCGGCATAGGGTCTCTCCTTGGGTTGGCGGGGCGTTTTCCATTCCTCACTAAGTTTATCGGATTTTATGGAATGGTGTCAACGGCCCGCCTACCCAAGGACTGCTGGTCATGCTGCCATGGGCTGCGCCTGCGTGTTCAGCGCCTGCTCCAGGCGCATCGCCGCCTGGTGTACGAGGTCTCTGGCAGCGCCGCACTCTTCGGGGAAGGCGGCTCCTCCAAAGACCACCCGCACTGGCGCTCGGCCCGCGTTAAGTCCCTCTTCCCCTAGCCACTCGCCCAGAATGCGCCCCAACCGCTCCGCCACTGCCTGGTGCTGCGTGCCGGTATGAGGCAAGACCAGCGCAAAGGTTTCGGGATCGAATCGCGTCACTACATCCGCCCGGCGCAGGTTTGCCCGGATGAGGTGCCCGGCTGTTCGGAAGGTGTCTTCGGACCGCAGTGTGCCATAGGCGCTGGCAAGGCGCGCATGTCCGCTCAGTCGGACCATGAGCACTGCTATGTTGTAATTGTAGCGCCCAGCCCGCGTAACCTCTTCCTCCAGACGGGCTTCGAAGTACTGGCGGTTGTAGAACCGCGTCAGCGGATCCACGATTACCGCCTCTCCCGCTTCCCGCAAGCCGGCATCCGTGCGCCGTGCGAGAAGCTGATGCTCAATCTGCGCTTCCTTCAGCTCATCGCTTACCATAATCTTGCGCAGCTTCCGGGTAGCGTTGCGCAGAATGTGCGAGACGTAGTTGCAGGAGATGGATAGGCTTCGGGCTATCTCGGTCTGGTTCTTCTCGTCGTAGAAGAAGGCCTGAATGACTGTCTGCTCAAGCTCTTTCAGCTTGTTCAGCGAGCCCTCCAGCACGAGGCGGTCCGCGAGGGGTACCTCGAACTCGGCGGAGCGTGCCGAACGGATGCGTTCCGCGTCGTACGAGGCGCCGGAGTCCTCATCGGAGGCCGTGCCGCCATCCAGTGAGGCCACCTTGAAGACTTCTCGCGTAGTGAGAAGGTCCTCCACGGCGGCTTCGGTGGTACCCATGAGCGTCGCGATTTCACCGCTCGTCGGCACGCGGCCGAGTTCCTGGGTGAGCGCCTCGATGACGCGCGACATTCTCTGGTTGAGCTCCTGCAGCCAGGCCGGCTCCTTGATAATCTTGCCCCGATCGCGCAGATAGTGCTTAATCTGGCCTATGATGAAGTGCGTGGCATAGGTGGAGAACTTCACCCCCTTCGCCGCGTCGAATCCATCAATGGCGGTGATCAGACCAAGATAACCTTCCTGAACCAGATCCTCCGTGGGTTCGCCGGCACCGCTGAATCGGCGAGCGACCCCTTCAACAAGATTGCCAAACTGCGATACGATTTGATCCTTGATACGTGGATCGCGACTCTGTTTGTATGTTGTGAGCAGGCTGTGCAGATCGGCGTCCGGTAGGCGCCGACGACTCTTGCCGGTCATTTAGTTCGTTCGCGCGGCGTTCGTGCCCATCATCCGCCGACCGCGCTATCCCCGTGGGTCGCGCCCTCCTGGCACTTCCCACGGCACTATTATGGGGATGCGAGCAGGGTATCTTCAGACCGAAACACCCGATGCGCGGGGCACATGGCATGGCGCGACTGCAGGTTACGAAGACGGAGGATCGGCTGGTACTCTCGACGCGCCTGGACGCCCGGCGTGCTGTTATCGGCTGTGTAGGCTTCCTCGCGGCCACCCTCTGCCTCGTACTGCTTGGCGCGCTCGGACTCGTGTTTGAAGCCACGCACGACCAGCCATCTCCAGATCTGGAAGCCGCGGAGTTTCTCAACCCCCTGCACAATCATTTCGGCTTTCTCTGGCTTCTCGGCTCCCTGCTGCTTGCCGCCATTGTGCCCTTCTACCTATTGCGTATCCAGCGGTCCGCGGACGTGCTCATATTCGACAGGGAGGAGGGCACGGTCGCGCACAATGGACGGGTGGTAACCCGGCTCTCCCGAATCGAGTTTGTTCGGCTGTTGGAAACATCCGATACGGCCGGCCGTATCCTTTACAGACTGCTCTTGGTGCACGATGATGGGCACGAACTGGCGCTGGATGAGTCCTATGATCCAGAGGACGTTCAGTACATTGGCGCGGAGATAACCGACTTCTTGGGCGTGGACCTCAGGAGATCGCCATGATGGTGGACCTCTCGACTCTCCCCATGCGCGTGGCCATGGGTCAGACCAACGAGCTGTCGGATGAATTCCTCACGTTTGCCGTGCAGTGCGGGGTGGAGGATGTCCAGCTCAATACGCCGCGCATTCCCGGCGATGAGAGGTGGGAGTACGAGGACCTGGCCGCCCTGCAGTCGCGCGCGAACTCCCACGGGCTGCGGCTCATCTGCATCGAGAATGTGCCTATCCGTTTCTACGACGAGATCATGCTGGGCGGCGAGGGGCGGGAGCGACAGCTGGAGAACATGGCCGCCACCATCCGCAATATGGCTCGCGCAGGCATACCTATCCTGGGCTACCACTGGATGCCTAACGGCGTCTGGCGGACAGAGCACGATACCCCCATCCGCGGCGGCGCACGCTCCAATCGCTTTGAGATGGCTGCGCATCAAGAGGCCCCGCTCTCCCATGGCCGGCAGTACAGCGCGGAGGAGATGTGGCAGCACTACGATTGGTATCTGGAGCGCATCCTGCCGGTATGCGAGGAGACCGGTGTGAGGCTTGCCCTGCATCCCGACGATCCGCCCGTGCCCAAATTGGCCGGTGTGGCCAGGATCTTCAGCTCGTTCGAGGGCTTCGCGCGCGCGATGGAGCGGCATCCCAGCCCCATGCATGGCCTCGACTTCTGCCACGGCTGCTGGTCGGAGATGCGCGGCGGCGCCGGAATACTGGACGCTATTCGCCACTTCGGCAGCGACGGACGCATATTCTACGCCCACATACGCGACGTGCAGGGCAGTGCGGAGTGCTTCACGGAGTGCTTCATTGATGAAGGCAACAGCCACATCCCCTCCGTGCTTCGCGCACTTCGCGATGTGGGTTTTCGCGGCTTCCTGCTGGATGACCATGTGCCGCGCATGGTGAACGATTCACCCTGGGGACACCGAGGACGCGCCTTCGCAACCGGCTATCTGCGGGGAGCGCTGGCGGCTGTGCTCAGCGAGTAGCGGCACACGGCCGACCTGAACGGACGCGACAGGGTACAATCGGCGCACAAGCCGATGTTCGGCACAGTCGCCGAAGCAGGAGTTCACCGTGCCCGATCTCACAGAGGAGCGCGTGCTGGAAGCGCTCCGTTCCATTCAAGACCCTGACCTACATCGCGATATTGTCTCGCTAGGTTTCGTGCGGGACCTGAAGATAGACGATGGACTCGTCTCGTTCACTATCGAGCTCACCACGCCCGCATGCCCGGTGAAGGACGAACTTAAGGAGCAGGCACGCCAGGCAGTGGCCGCCCTCCCCGGCGTTCACAAGGTGGAAGTTCAGATGACTGCGCGCGTGCGCGCGGAGGAGCGTACCGGACCCCTTGCGCCGGGTGTGCGGCACATCATCGCGGTAGCCAGCGGCAAGGGAGGAGTGGGCAAGTCCACCGTCTCTTGCAATCTTGCCGTTGCACTTGCACAGACCGGCGCGCGCGTGGGAATTCTCGACGCCGATATCTATGGCCCCTCGATTCCCATGATGATGGGCGCGGACGAGGATCCAGAGATAGTCGGGGAGATGATCGTCCCTATCGAGCGCCACGGCGTGAAGCTTATGTCCATCGGCTTTTTTCTGGAGGAAGACAAGGCCGTTGTATGGCGCGGGCCGATGATCGGCAAGGCACTTACCCAGTTTCTCGGCGAGGTCGCCTGGGGTGAGCTCGACTACCTGGTGGTTGATCTGCCCCCGGGAACCGGCGACGCTCCCATGTCGCTCACGCAGCTGATCCCCATCACCGGCGTGGTCATCGTGCTCACACCCCAGGATGTTGCCCAGCAGATTGCCAACAAGGCCGTCATCATGTTTCGCACACTGGAGGAGAGCAGCCAGCGTCGGATTCCTATCCTCGGCATCGTTGAGAACATGAGCGGCTTCGTCTGCCCGCGATGCAACGAGGAGTACGACATCTTTGGCTCCGGCGGCGGCCTGCGCGCGTCTCTACGATTGGGAGTGCCTCTGCTCGGCTCCGTGCCGATTGATCCAACCGTCTGCATGGCGGGTGATGCGGGCCGGCCCGCCATCCTGTTGGCGCCGGAGTCGCGGCAGGCGGAGGCATTTCGGCGCATCGCCGGCCAGGTAGCGGCCCGCGCAAGCACCGTCGCCCTTGGCGCGGAGGGCGCGTAGCGCCCCTTCGCTAGGCGCGTAGAATAGCGCGCAGGGCGCGAAGGCTTTCGCCTGTGTCGGCGTGTGGTATCCGAAAGGAGCGCGCGTCATGAAGGCAACACAGACAGCGTTGGTTGCCGTGCTTGTGCAGTGGGCTGCTTTGACCGCCGCATGGCCGCAGGCCGCCCCCGGCAATGGCAGGCTGCCCTCGGGCGCTCGCGTCGCGGTGATTGCGCAGGGCTCGAACGGCGGAAGCAGCGGGGACAGAGTGGTTGGCGAGATGCTCACCACCGCGCTGCGGCGCGCGGGGCTCCGTGTCCTGGAGCGCGCCGAGCTCGATGCGGTGCTCCGCGAGCAGCGGCTGCAGCGCGAGGATTTCGCCGATCCCTCCAGCGCGGTCGCCTCCGGCCGAGTTCTTGGTGCGCAGTACCTCGTAACGGCCAGGGCGACCGAGTTCGGCGTAAAGGAAGATCGCATCGGCGGTCTGCTCGGTCGGGGCCCCTTTGGCGGCGCGCAGGTGCGCACCAGCACGGCGCGGGTAGTCCTGGATGTCCGGGTTATTGACGTGGAGACCGGAGCCGTGCTGCTCTCGGAGACCACGGAAGGCAAGCAGGTGAGCCACGGAGGCACCATCCTGGGCGGAACCATCGGGCATGTGGTTACGCTTGGCGGCATAGATATCGGATCGCGCGAGTGGTCGGAGAGTTCGCTCGGCAAGGCCAGCCGCAAGGCGGTGGACGCCCTCATCCGGCGAATTGCTGGCCGTACAGACGAAGTGGAGGGCGCGGTGCTCGCCACACTGGAGAACGGCATGGTGGTTATCGGCCTCGGCTCCGCGGACGGCCTCAAGCCCGGTCAGCGGCTCCAGGTCCTGCGATTGGAGCGGATTACGGACAGCCGCGGTACGGTGGTCTGGACAGAGGAGCGCCCGGTTGGCGAGGTCCGCGTGGAAGAGGTACGGGCCGACCGGGCCAAGGCCGCTCCGGTGGAGGCTGGCCTCGCCGCGCGCGAGGGCGATATCGTCCGGACCATGAAGGGAACCAGGAAGTAGGCATGCGATTGATCGGTCTCGCCGCCCTCTGCGTGAGCTTCTTGCCAGCCATGGGATGCGGCGGCGGTCGCGCCGTCTCGCAGCGAGATGCCGTTGGCCGCGCCCTGTCGGCGCCTGGTTCCATTCCCGGCCTTGCCGTTACCGTGGCAACCGATAAGTCCAGCTATACCGCAGGCGAGCCTATCGAGATCACCGTGAGCGTTACCAACACAACGGCGTCGGCAAAGGTCCTGCGTTACCCCACGCCTAGCGAACTCCACATGTGGGGATATGTCGTTGTCAAGGACGGCAAGGTAGTTACCTACGAGTACTGGGACGGGCACGGCCTTGCATTTCCGACCGTGATTAGTGAGATGGAGTATCCGCCTGGCAGCACCCGCCTCTTTCGCTACACGCTGCCGCTCCAGCAGGCGCCCAACGCGACCAGGGAGCATCTGCAGCCGGGCACCTACCAGGTCTTCGCGCGTCTTCCCGCCCTGGCATGGGAAGGTGCCGCGACGTACATATTCCCTGAACCAGTGCCTGCCTCGGAGCCAGTCACCATAGAGGTTCAGCCATGAAGGAGCCGCAAGCAGCCGACAATGTCTGAATCCTCTAGAGCCACTCCGCGCCTCCTTGGCGCGCACATGCCGACAGCGGGCGGAATCTGCAAGAGCCTCACCGCGGGCAAGGAGATAGGGTGCTCGGCGATCCAGCTCTTCACCGGCAATCCCCGCCAGTGGCAGCATCCGCCCCTGGATCCCGAAGTCGCGGAGCGATTCCGAGCCACGCGGGCCGAGCTCGGGATTCCCGTCACGGTGGCTCACGACTCGTACCTTATCAACCTGGCCGCACCCGACACGGATATCCTGGAGCGATCACGGGCGGCCTTTCTCCGTGAAGTTGACCGGGCCGAAGCCCTCGGTCTCTCCTGGATTGTCACCCACATGGGCGCTCACTTGGACAGCGGCGAGGACCAGGGCCTCCGCGTGCTCTCAGAAAGTCTGCGCCTGCTCCTGCGTCAAACAGAGGGAGCACAGGTGGGCATTGCACTGGAGACGACCGCGGGCCAGGGCACGGGGCTCGGCTATCGGTTCGAACACATCGCGCGCGTGCTTGAGTCGGTAGGTACTCAGCCGCGCATCGGAGTCTGTCTGGATACATGCCACGTCTTCGCCGCTGGCTACGACTTGCGCGACGAGGCGACGTACCAGGCCCTGTGGACCGAGTTTGACCGTATCATTGGGCTGGGGCAGCTGCAGCTCATCCATGCCAATGACGCCAAGAAACCGCTCGGCAGCCGCGTGGACAGGCACGAGCACATCGGCGAGGGTGAAATCGGCATGGAGGCCTTCCGCATGCTGGTTACCGACCCGCGCCTGGCCCACGTACCCATCCTCATCGAGACTCCGGAAGCCGAGACGATGCACGCCAAGAACCTGGCTACTCTGCGCCGCCTTGCAGAGGGCAAGTCCGCCGGCATCCGTGTTACCGCGCGCGTCTTCGGGCACTACCGTGACTTCGGCATTGACGGCCTCCAAGTGGAGCTGCCCATGGAGGCAACCGTGCATGATCTTGTCAGGGCACTCGCCGAGCGCGACCCACGCTGCCAGGAGCTGGATCGGCACTGCCGCATCGCCGTCAACGAAGAGTGGGCCGCGCCAGAAACCATCCTGAACGAGGGCGATGAGGTGGCATTCATTCCGCCCATGAGCGGCGGCTAGGCCGCAAGGAGGCATTATCACCGATGGGGGAAAAGCTGCGCCACGTGGTAACGGAACCGATTCAGGTAGACCGGCTGGAGCAGCAGGTCGGCAGTCATCGTAACGGCGCGGTAGTTACGTTCGTGGGGCGCGTCCGCAATCATTCGCGCGGCAAGACGGTGGCCTACCTGGAATACGATGCCTACATCCCCATGGCGGAGCGTATGATCGGCTCCATCGAGAGAGATGCCGCCGAGCGCTGGGGCGTGGACGTGGCTATTCAGCACCGCCTGGGCAGACTGGAACTTGGCGAGGCTTCCGTGGTGGTGTGCGTCGGCGCGCCTCATAGAGCGGAAGCGTTCGAGGCATGCCGCTACTGTATAGACACCCTCAAGGAGACCGTACCCATCTGGAAGAAGGAGGTCTGCCCGGACGGGTCGTTCTGGATTGAGGGCGATTCGGCAATTCCCGCGCAGCCATGAGAGTGGTGGCCGTACTCCTTGGAGTCGCTCTGGCCGGAGTGGTGGCCTGGATCGTCTGGCCCCGCGCGCTCGGCCGCGCACCGAGGCCGGAGGCTGGTTCCTCCGCACAGGCTCCTTACTCCTCATCCGAGCCACCAGGCCCGGTGCGTCTCGAGAGGGCCATCCGCGCCCCGCGCACCGTGGAGGAGGAGGTGCGCGAGCAGCTCTCCGAGAAGCGCCTGCCCTACTTCCGCCAGCTCCGCCGCGATTTTCCGGACCTCATCCTCCGCTTCGGGGTCACGGAGGCGCCCGACACGCTGGACCTCGTCATCGCGCGCGACGATAACGAGCTGATACAGCGCGTGGTGCAGTATGCGGTTTCGCCAAACGCACGCGACTACGGCTTCCGTCGTGTCAATATCTACGTGCCCGCGCCGGAAGGCGCCCTCGACCCCTTCGTTAAGGTGGCGGAGGCGACCGTGGACGATGCCGGCAACTGGAGAACCTGGAAGAAGTAGGCCCTTGAGTCAGCGCCCTCTTATTGCCATCACCTGTTCGTCAGGTCAGGAGTCCGCAGATAGTCCCTGGCAGGATAGGCTCAATCGCGCCTATTCGGCAGCCGTAGCGGAGGCCGGCGGATGCCCGGTTGTCGCGCCGAATCTGAAGGAAACGGGTCTGGTAGTTCAGGTGCGGGGCCTTCTGCTTTCTGGCGGCCTCGATGTGGAACCGCGGCATTACGGCGCAGCCGAGCAGCATCCCACAGTCGAGGTAGATACGCTTCGAGACGCGGCCGAGCTCGCACTCATTCGGGAAGCGCTGCGAGTAGGAGTGCCCATCCTTGCCATCTGCCGCGGCATCCAGGCGCTTAACGTGGCCATGGGCGGCACGCTCGTGCAGGATATCCCCACTCAACGGCCTTCGGCCATCGCGCACCGACAGAAGGAGGCGCGACACGTCGCCACTCACTCCATCACGATTACCGAGGATTCCAGACTGGCGCAAATCGTGCGAACCACCACGCTCGACGTGAACTCCTTCCATCACCAGGCGCTGGATAGCGTTGCGCCGGGAATCAGACCCGTCGCCTGGGCCGCGGACGGAATCATCGAGGCCGCAGAGAGCGCCGATCCCCGCCGATTTGTTGTGGCCGTTCAGTATCACCCGGAAGAGATGACAAGCCACCACGAGCATGCCCGCAGTCTGTTTCGGGCGTTTGTCGCCGCGGCCGCTGCTCATGACACAGGAAACCTTGCATGTTGACAGCCTATCTCGACTGCTTTTCCGGCATCTCCGGCGATATGACGCTCGCCGCGCTGATTGCCTGCGGCCTCGATCCGGATGATCTCCGGCGCGATCTCGACCTGCTTCACCTGCCCGGCTGGAGTCTGCAGGTGAGCAGCGTGGAGAGGAACGGCATCGGCGCAGTGGATGTAACCGTTAGCCAGGTGGAAGAGCCCGGCCATGGCCGCCACCTCTCGGACATCCGGGACTTGCTGGATGCAAGCGCCCTGCCGGCCCAAGTGAAAGCAGACGCACTCCGTGTGTTCACCCGTCTTGCGGAGGCGGAGGCGCATGTCCACAACACCACGGTCGAACGGATACACTTTCACGAAGTCGGCGCGCTGGATGCCATTGTGGATATCGTTGGGGCCTGCGCGGGGCTGCACCGGCTTGGTGTGGAGCGTGTGTACTGCTCGCCGCTTCCCATGGGCCGCGGTTTTGTGCACTGTGCGCACGGGGTGATACCTCTGCCCGCTCCAGCCGTCGTGGAGCTGACCAGGGGCGTGCCGACATACGGCGTGCCGACCGAGGGTGAGCTGGTCACTCCGACGGGGGCCGCCTTGGCCGTTTCGCTCGCACATGGGTTCGGCGGGATGCCGCCGATGCGGGTGCGATCCGCCGGATACGGCGCGGGCAAGAAGGAGTTCGAGGACAGGCCGAACCTGCTGCGGATATTCCTTGGCGAGGCAGACGAGAGCCTGCCGGCCCAGGAGGTGATGGAGATCGAGGCCAATCTCGATGACTTCTCGCCTCAGCTCTACGAGCCGCTCATGCAGCGGCTGTTCGAGGAAGGCGCCCTCGACGTAACTCTCACACCGACCATCATGAAGAAGGGCCGTCCGGCCACCACCCTCGGCGTGCTCTGCGAGCCGGACCGACTGGAGGCGCTTGCACGCCGCATCTTCCGCGAGACCACCACCCTGGGCGTGCGCTACTCCACGCACCGCCGAATCTGCCTTCCGCGACGATGGGAGACCGTGAGCACAGCCTATGGTCCCGTGCGTATCAAGATTGGAACACTGGACGGAGAGACTACCTCCGTCATGCCGGAGTATGCGGACGTGCAAGCGCGCGCGGAAGAGCAGGATGTGCCTGCCAAGGTCGTTCACGCCGCCGCGCTAAGCGCTTACTACGCAGGAGCGCGGAGCGAGGAATGACACACCACGGCGCGGAGGAGCGTATCCGCTGCCCATCCTGCGGTGCGAACAACTTCCCCGGCGTCTCGCACTGTTGGCAGTGCGGCGTACCGCTGCCGCCCGGGCTCGGCCATGGCACTTTTTCCCACGTCCAACCGGCAAGATCTCCCCGTCGCCTGCCCCTCATCATCCCCGTTCTTGCGCTGCTCGCCCTTGCGGTAATGGGCGTGCTCATCCTGCGTTCCACGCTACGTGCCCGGGTTGCTGGAGGACCGCTTAGCGCTCAGGAGATGCGCGACCTCGAACAGCGATTGCTCCGCCGCTCCGAGCTAGAGAGCCGTCCGGCCCCGTCCGGCCCGGACGCGCTGGAAGCACAGGCACGGCGCGAACTTGAACGTCTAAAGCGGCAGGCCGGAATTCTCGAGGAGCGGCAGGGCGGCGCCGTGCGCCCGCCAGCCGGGCCCGGAATGCGAATCTCGCCGGAAGAGTGGGAGCGCGCCGGTCGCGACCTCCGCGGCATCCAGTAGACACGCAAGCCGTAGTACGGCTGCGCTCGGCAGCCGGCCACATGGGTCTGCCCGGTCGCCGGAGCCTCTGCACGAACACAGGGCGCTCCCAACCGGCGGGCAAACCCAAGGGGAACTCGCGTTACAGCCGGCTGCCGACTGATTGGCAATCCCCGCAGCGTTCCCCTCTTGCTCGCGCGTCCCTTATCAGGTGTCAGGACGGATCTCCTTCTCCCCTCGTAAGCCGGCCTTACCGCCTTGCTCTGCATTCATCGCGGAGCGTGGCGCCATCGCTCTTCGCCCTTGCTTCACGCTCCTCATACCGCGGCGCGTTGCCCGCTCCCGAACTGCGAAAGGCCCTCAGGGTTGCCGACGATTACATTAACTTTATATTCATAGTTGTTATCATCTTATTTGGCATGGGTTATGCACTGTCTTCGAATGTCGGGCGCTGAACCAGCCGCAGCGCGATGGCCTGGGTGTAGTAGCGCTAAGCACGTGCGCCTAAGGTGAAAGGAACCGCATCATGAGGGTGCTTAGACGATGGTGCCTGGGACTGACTTGGGCTCTGTTGCTCACCTGCGCAACCATTGCAGTGCAGGCGCAGGTACCCACTGTCAGGTTTGACGAGGAGATAGGTCCCTCGCTCTGGGTGGATACCGAGCCGATTCACTCCCCGAGCGCAGGCCTTGTGGGCCAGCAGTTCCGCGTGATTAAACTGGTGACGAACGCAAGCCCGTGGACCTGGCTAGACTTCCACATAGATCTGCAGGTACTGCGTGACGACGTGTGGGTTGACTCCGACGAAGCGGACGGTATCTCGTTCGACCAACCCACACTGTACGAGACCTGGCTCCAGAATGTGCTGGTGGACGTAGACGGAGTGTTCATGCCGAGCAGCAGTTGGGATGTCGCCCGCATTGACCTTCCGTACGATCGTCTTGACTTCACTTTCAAGGACTTTGGCGTAATGCCTGGCCAGACGCTCTCGCTGCATTTCGACATGCGCGAGTTCGACTCCAACACCTGGCGTCTGCACCAGATAGCCACGTTACCCGAGCCCGGCACCTCGGCGTTGTTGCTGGGGGCTGGACTTGGCGTGCTCGTTCCGTTGCTTCGCCGCCGCCGGTAATCAGCCGATGCTGGCTGCGTGGGGCCGCGCGGGCTGGAGCGCGGCCCCAGTGCCTAAGTTAGGTTCTCGAACGCGCTGCAGAGCACCTCGTTCTCGGACTCGTCTCTGCAGGTAACACGCACCCAACCCTGGTCCCTGAGTCCTTCGATATCGGCGTTGGCCACCACGATGCCGCGCGTCTGCAATACCGCAATCAGGTCCATCGTGGAATAGCCGGCGCGGCGCACCAGCATGATGTTGGAGGAGGTCGGCAGGCACTCCACCCCCGGCAGGCTGTTTAGACGCGCCCGAAGAGCGGCGTCGCGCTCGCGCGTGACCCGCCTGGTAGCCGCTAGATAGTCCTGGTCGCGCGCGGCCACAAGGGCCAGCTCCAGCGAGAGCTTTGTCACCGGAAAATACTCCATCTGCCGCGCGACGGCATCATGCACTACCCGGGACGACATCATCGCGTAGCCTATGCGCATGCCCGCCAGGCCGTAGGCCTTGGAGAAGCTGCGCAGCACGATGAGGTTCTGGTGCTTTCCCAGCAGCCGCGCGGCAGAGGCGTACTCCGGTAGGTCGTCCGTGTACTCGCCGTAGGCCTCATCCACAACGACCATCGCAAAGGCCTCTTCGGCGGCCAGCACCAGCTCCTCGATGGTGTCATGCGGCACCGGCTGGCCCGTCGGATTGTTGGGTGTGCAGAGCCACAGCATCTTCACGGGGCCCCGACGCAGCTGCTCGCAAACCTGGTGCGTCATCCGGTCGGTCCAGGCGAACTCCTCCTCATACTGGAGGGGCAGATAGATCGGCAGAGCGCCGGACCGCAGAATGTACTCCTCGATGACGAAGAACGAGGGAGTAGGCAGCAAGACGCGGTCGCCCCACTCGTAGAAAGCGTGACAGAGGATGGAGATGAACGAGACCACGCCCGTACCGAGGGCAATCCACTCCGGCGGCGCCTGGTGCAGCTCGGAGAGATACCGTTTGAGTGCCCCGGACGACTCGGGGTAGCCGGAGAGGAAGTGCCGCAGATCGCTCGCGTCCAACTGCCGGAGGAAATCGTGAACGCGCGATGAGCATCCATCGGCGTTTTCGCCAAGGTCGAAGCGGTGCACACGATCCACTCCATGCTGGGAGCGAATCTGCTGTTCGAGGAGCGCGAAATCCTGCTCCTTTCCCACATATCCCGGCACGGACTCATAGAGCGCCTGTCGGGTGAGCGAATTCACCAGGTGGGAGATGCGCACACGCACCGGAATTCTCCTCTCTATCGGCCGGGTGCCGCCGCCATGGCAATGATTACGAAGTGGTTGGCCCGACACTGTCCACCGTTGTCAAGGGACAGACCTTCCGAGTGTGGCACGGCGCCTCGCTAAACTACTTCCGCCCAGCCGATTCCGCGAACCAGAGCCGACCTTCCGCCCTCACAGTGGCGCCTGGCGGGCAGTCCGGAAATGCCGGATCGGAGTGGATGCAGGGCACCGGAGGGTTCTGCCAGGCCCGATGCAAGGGCTGAAACGCCACATTCACGGAACGGCGCCCGTCACGCGATGCGCAGGCTGCTTCGGAGGCGGTGAGAGTCTTGTTGCTGTCGGTCTGCTGGTTCATCCCGCGCAGGCCCTTCAGTATCACACAGACCTGCGCGCGGATATCCTTGAGCGTCTCCGTGGTGCCGTTTCTGATCCAGAGGACCATGCGCACGGCCAGCTTCTCGGGATGGACACTTGCTCCAAAGGCGATGCCGTTGGGCAGAAGTCGTTCGCTTGTCAGCGAGCCATCCGGGTGCCGGGTCCATTCCTGGGGCGGCAGGACTACGCCCTGCTGGGACCAGAGGGTGGGTACATGGGTATGGGCGAGATAGATGAGCCCAAGGTTGCAGAAGATAGCCTCCGGAAGATCCACCACGACGTAAGAGGTGGAATCCCAGGGCGCAAACACGCTGAACTTCGTATCGCGTTGAGGCTCGATGGCGCCATCCAGGAAGCCAATGCGCGGGTGGCGCCCACCCGGATAGGGCAAAACGAGGAGCAGGTCGCCCCGCTTGTTCACGGCGCCGCCTCGCAGGGTGATCCCCAGCCGCCGCATCGCGCCGGCGATCTCCGATTCGGCCATACCCATCGCCGAGGCCATCTCCGCCAGGGTGTAACGGTGTGCGGCCATGTTGCGCAGCCAGTAGGCAAGATCCGCATCGTCCGCTGGCCTCCGCCCCTGCGATCCGAGACCCGCGGCGAGCGCTGCCATCAGCATCAGCATGCCCTCCTCCTTGCTGCGGCGGTTGACGCGCGGCGTCTGCAAGTGCAACCGGCAGGAGCGCTGCTCGGCCTACAGGCGCGCCTTCAGGAAGCGCAAGAGAGCCGAGCGCGCTTGCTCCTTATCCGCCAGCAGCGCCGTGCCGTGGGCGTCCCCATCGAATAGGACGACCTGCGCGCGGCCGCCCAGCGTCTTGCCGATCAGCTCCGGTCCACCCTCGGTTATGACGTCTCCGGAAGCCGAAAGCACGAGAGCAGCCCCGCGAAACGCGCGCGCCGCAGGCTCCACCATGACGCCATGATAACTGCGGCCAGGAGAGAGCAGGACCACTGCCGGCGGCGGATTGCGCTTGGCGGCATAAACGAGCGCGTTGTTCGCGCCGTAGGAGGCTCCCACAAAGCCGATGCGGGCAGGTGCGAAGCCCTTGGCCTGAAGCCAGGCGTCGGCGGCGGCAATGTCCGGCGTGGTAACCCAGGGCGCATCCTGGCCGTTGCGCGGACCGGTGGAGCGCCCCGCGCCGCGCTGATCAATCGCCAAAACCGCTATTCCTGCCTCTACGAGGTCGCGTTCGATAGCCTGCCAATCCCCGGCGGAGCCGTTGCGCTGGTGCAGCAGAACGACGGCGCGCTGGGCGGCCGAGGAGCCGGCAAAATCTCCGAAGATGGTCCAGCCGTCCGCCGCCGTCAACTGCACACCTTCCGTCCGGAGCACTGTACGACCCGTGGGCTGAGGCGCGGGCGCCGGCTTCTGCCTGCACCCGCAGAGGGCAATGGCCAGCATTATGGGAAGGTAAGCCAGTCCTGCTCGCGCCATTCCGTACCGCCTTCCTTGCGGCGACTCACACCTGCCGGGAACTGCTCAGGGTGGTTGCGGGACTCCCTCCAACCCGGCCGGAACCGATGAACGCACCTATCCACGACCAGGCGCAAGCCGCAGCCCGCGCGCCCAATCCAACGCACTCATGCGGCGACCGTTCTCGGGTTGTACCTCCAACAGGCACACGGCAGCATCGCCGGCCGCCACGCACACTCCCTTCGGCCCAACCGCGGTTACCTCGCCCGGACTGCCGGAGCCCTCGGCAAGCTCGGCTCTCCATACCTTTATTCTGCGCCCGGCCAGTTCCGCCACGGCACCGGGCCGCGGCGCCATGGCCCGCACTCTGCAGACCGTGCGTTCCGCGGGTTCGTTCCAGTCAATGCGGGCATCCTCCGGAGTAATGGCCGGAGCGTAGGTTGCCTCCGAATGGTTCTGCGGCTGGCGCGGGCAATCCCCCTGAGCAAGTCGCTTGAGCGTCTCCACGAGCAATCGTGCCCCGACCACTGCAAGCCGCTCCGTAAGTTCGCCGCCTGTCTCATCCGGCAGTATCGGCACTTCTTCCCGCAGGAGAACGTCGCCGGTATCCAGCGTCGGCTCCATCCACATCGTGCAGACTCCGGTGACCGTCTCCCCGTTCATGATAGCGCGCTGGATGGGCGCCGCGCCTCTGTACTTGGGGAGCAGCGAGGCATGCACGTTGATTGGGCCAAGCGGCGGCACCTGCAGCAGCGAGACGGGAATAATCTGCCCGAAGGAGGCGAGCGCAATGGCGTCGGGAGCGAGTGACCGCACCCACTCCACGAACTCGGGCCTGCGCACCCGCTCCGGCTGCACCACATGCAGCCCACGCTCTTCCGCGGCTTCCTTCACGGGCGGCCTTGCAAGATGGCGGCCGCGGCCGCTCGGTCTATCCGGCTGGGTAACCACCGCGACAATCTGAAAGGCAGGATCCTCGCACAGCGCGGCGAGCGAAGGCACTGCAAACTCGGAAGTGCCGAAGAAGAGCACGCGCATGGCGCTACAGGCTCCCCTGCTCATGCGCGCGCAACTCGCCGAGCAGTCGGCGTACATAGGAGATGTCCTCGGCAATAAGCCGGTCAACCGCCTCGTGATCGTCATACTCGGCGGTGAGGCAGATGGGCCCGCGATAACCACGGTGAATGAGGCTGGTCAGAACGCGCGGCCAGGAGGCGAGGCCATGCGCGCCCGATGTCCAGTAAGGCCTCCACTCTGCGGTGAGGGCCTCCGGTCCGTTTGTCCGCAGCCAGAAAGCATTCTTCAGGTTCACCATATGAAGATGGCTCCAGACGATGTCGAGCGCCAGCTCGGGCTCCTCGCCTTGCAGGGCGTTGTGTGCCGCGTCCCATACTGCGCAGACATACGCAGGATTGTACTCACCGATGAGTGCACGCAGGCCGCACGCGTTCGCTACGCTTCGCCCGCAGTGATTCTGAATGCCGACGGCAACGCCGTAACGCTCCAGCAGCGGCATGGCACTCTCCAGCTCTTGGCGGAGCCGCCGCTCGCCCTCCGGATAGGTCTCGTTCGCGTGAATAGCGACGCAGAGCCGGAGGATAGGCACGCCTGCCTCGGCGCACGCCGCTATTACACTCTCCTCCAGGATGCTCGCCACGCTGGCAACGTCCAGGCCATGCTCACGGAACATCTCCACGGCCGCTCTAAGCTCTCGCGCACGCTCCGGCTCCACCTGGTAGCCGGGCCTCACGGGCAGCTCTACGCCATCGAATCCAAGCGACCGCACGTGTGCGCAGAGCCGCGGCAAGGGCATCCGCCACGGCTTGGTAAAGACGAGCAGAGGCATGCCTGTGGTATGGGGCATACAGGGTTCCCATCGGGCGTGCTGCCGAGACTCGCGGAGCATCGCCCGCACTCCCTCCGCGTGTTCAGCCGGTCTCAGTTCCACGGAAGCCGGCTCCCGCCCTGCCCCAACTTCGCGGAAACCGATTGCGACAGCGGACGTCATGTTCCTTAGCGTGTGTACAGATTTAGCGCGCTGTGATACACTATTTGGAATGCAATCCGCTCATCCAGGGTTTCTAGCACAGCACGTGCGAATCTAGGGAGCAGAGCGTCGGCAGCCAATTGCGCAGGACGTTCGGCCGCATCGCGGTTGGGCCGCATGAACTTGTGGAGCAAGGAATAGAGGATGTCGGACTTCGATCACCGCCCACGTATTGAAGACCTCATGCTAACTCGCCGTGACCTGCTCAGCCGGGTCGGGGCAGGCTTTGGTGCCGTGGCGCTGGCCGGCATTCTGGCATCCGAGGCCGCTGCCGACCCAAAGAGCGCCCGCGCGGCGGCCATCAGCCCGCTTGCGCCGAAGAAGCCTCATTTCCCGGCCAAGGCCAAGCGCGTGGTCTTCCTCTTTGCCAATGGCGGCCCGTCGCATGTGGATACTTTCGACCCCAAGCCGGAACTTACGCGACGCCATGGGCAGGAACTCCCTTTTGCCAATCTGCCCACGGAACGGCGTACGGGCACGGCATTTCGATCGCCCTTCAAGTTTGAGAAGTATGGCCAGAGCGGCCTGGAGATCAGCGAGATCTTCCAGAACGTCGCGCGGCACGCGGATGACCTCTGCGTCATCCGGTCCATGCATGCCGATGTTCCGAACCATGAACCCTCCCTGCTGCTCATGAACTGCGGTGAGGCACGGCAGATTCGCCCCGCGTTCGGCTCCTGGGTGGTCTATGGGCTTGGTACGGAGAACCAGAACCTTCCGGGCTTCATCGTCCTCTGTCCGGGCGGCTACCCGATACAGGAGACTCAGAACTGGCAGTCCGGCTTTCTGCCGGGCGTGTTCCAGGGCATGCACATAGACCCCGCCAAGGGCAATATCGAGCAGATCATCGAAAACATCCGCAACAACTTCGTAACGACCGCCGAGCAGCGGGCCCAACTGGACCTGCTGCGCACTCTCAACGAGCAGCACTTGCAGCGCCGCCAGGAAGACGCGGCACTCGAGGCGCGCATTCAGTCATTTGAACTGGCATTCCGCATGCAGATGGATGCCTCGGATGCCTTCGACGTGGAGAAGGAGCCGGCGGCGGTGCGTGAGGCCTACGGCCCGGGCGTCTATGCCCGGCAGATGATCATTGCGCGGCGTCTGCTGGAGAAGGGAGTGCGCTTCATCCAGGTATGGCACGGAGCGGGACAGCCGTGGGACAATCACGATGACCTCGAGGCAGGGCACCGGAACCTGGCCAATCAGTGTGACCGTCCCATCGCGGCCTTCCTCACCGATCTGAAGCAGCGCGGCCTTCTGGATGAGACGCTGGTATTCTGGGGCGGCGAATTCGGCCGCACCCCAACCGTCGAGCTTCCCACGCCTGGCGCGAATGCCGGCAAGCAGAACGGTCGCGACCACAACCACCACGGATTCAGCGTCTGGTTGGCGGGCGGAGGTGTGAAGGGCGGCATGGCGTATGGCGCGACGGATGAATTCGGCTTCAAGGCCCAGGAGAATCCCGTACACGTGCACGATCTCCATGCCACCATGCTGCACCTGCTCGGGTTCGATCACAAACGCCTGACATACCGCTACGCGGGTCGCGACTTTCGCCTGACGGATGTGTATGGCGAGGTTGTAAAGCCGCTCCTGGCGTGAGCCGACCCCCATGTGGCCGTCGGCTTGACTCTCGCGTTGCGGCTATGCGAGAATGCGGCAGGGCTTGGGGCCATGAGTACAAGCATTTCCTCGCACGCGGAGTCGCTGCTGTCCCTCGAACGGATTACGCGCACCCTCGCCGACGCCGCCCCCCTGCCGGAACGTCTGGGGGCTATTGCCACGGAATTTCAGCGGATCACGGGAGCCGCGAGCCTGGCTATCGCGCGCAGGGCTGACACCGACGGGATGCTGGAGTTTGTCGCGGTTGCGGGAGCCGATCCCTCCGAGATCCTGGGCATGCGTGTTCGCGTGGATGAATCCATCGCATCGGACGCGCTCCGATTCGGTCAGACACTTGTGCGGTCCGATCCGCCGCTGATGGAGACGATCGCCGCGGCCCAGGCTTTGGAAGGTCAGCGCACCAGCCTTCACGAGCAGCATGTGGTCATCGTTCCTGTGCGCGACGGTGAGCGCATCACCGGGGCGGTGCTTGCGCGCTACGCCGACGATGCCGCCGAGCCCGGCGAGGAGGAGCGCGCGGCGCTCACTGCCTGTGCCAACCTCATCGCCCTGCTAACCGGGGCCGAGTCCTCGCGCCTGCTTGCGGAAGATCAGCGTCGCGAGC
>CAZGLN010000032.1:5664-20321 GCA_964526545.1 uncultured Chthonomonadales bacterium | reverse complement strand
AGGGCGCCGAAGGGCTGGAGATGGCACACTGAGCACTGCCTGAAGCTGCCTTACGTCCTTCTTCTCAGGCGGCGACACCACGGCGACTTTGCGGAGTGACACGCGAAGGCAGGCCCCTACGCGGCCCAGGCATCTATCGCCGGGTTGGATTGCTCCTCGTTGTCCAGCAGCACGCGGCACACCTCCGCCAGCGTGGTTGCGCCTTCGGCGGCTCGGCGAATGCCCGCTTGCTTCATGGTGATCATGCCTTCGCTAACCGCCACGCGCTTCAGCTCGAGGGCGTCCGCTCCGTTGCGGATGGCCTCCACGATGTGCGTAGACATCGGCATGATCTCACACGCCGCGAGGCGACCCCGGTAGCCCTGCCCGGCACACTTCGGGCAGCCCTTGCCCATCCGCCAGGATGCCCGTGCTGCTGTCGCGGCATCTACTCCCAAACCGCTCAGCATCTCCGGCGAGGGCACATGCGGCTCCGCGCAGCCGTCGCATACCTTCCTTAGCAGCCGCTGCGCCGCCACTCCCAGCACGGCCGAAGTGATGAGAAAGCGCTCGACGCCCAGATTCTCCAGGCGCACCACCGCGCTCGGCGCGTCGTTGGTGTGGAGCGTGCTAAAGACAAGATGACCGGTCAGCGCGGCCTGCACAGCGATCTCCGCCGTCTCTCGGTCGCGGATCTCGCCCACGAGGATGACATCGGGATCCTGGCGGACAATAGTGCGCAGGCCCGAGGCAAAGGTTACGTTGATCTTGGGATTCACCTGCGCCTGGTTGATGCCCGCCAGGTGGTACTCAACTGGGTCCTCGAGAGTAACGATGTTCGTCTCGGGACGATTGATGCGCGCAAGCGAGGCGTAGAGTGTCGTGGATTTTCCGGAGCCCGTTGGGCCCGTAACAAGAACGATGCCGTACGACCTGCTGAGAAACCGCTCCCAGAGCGCCAGTTGATGGTCGAAGAAGCCCAGCTCCTCGAGCGGCGTCTGGATGCCTCGCTTGTCGAGAATCCGCATTACGACCTTCTCGCCGTGCGCCATCGCCATGGTGGAGACGCGCATATCGAATTCCATGCCCTCGCGGCTGAAGGAGATTCGTCCATCCTGCGAGCGCCTCCGCTCGGCGATGTTCAGGTGCGCCATGATCTTGATGCGCGAGGCTACGGCCGCATGCCGCCGCAGGGGATAGGTCATCACCTGTGTGAGCACGCCATCCAGCCGATAGCGCACTCGCACCTCACGCTCCTGCGGCTCGATGTGGATATCGCTGGCACGCCGCGCGATGGCGCCTGTCAGGATGCTGTTCACTAGGCGGACAATGGGAGCATCCTCGGCAAGGTCCGCCAACACATCGGCATCGAGATCTCGCTCTTCGGGACCATCGGCCTCGTCGGCATCACGCAGAGCATCCTCCGCGGCATACTTCAGCGAGAAGATGCGGTCGTGAGTATCCTGGATATCCTGACTCATGGCCAGGAACTGAACCACCTTGCGGCCGGTCTGGAGCGCAATCTTGTCAACGACGCTCAGATCGAGCGGATCGCACATCGCCACGTGGAGCTGGCCATTCTGCAGCCTGAACGGGCAGACCAGATGCGCCCTCTGAAACTCCTCGGGCAGCAGGTCCAGCGCCTCGGAATCGAGCATGATATCCGCCAGGTGGACATAGGGAAAGCCGATATTAGCGGAGAGAATCTGCCCGACCAGGTCCGCCTTCACGTAGCCCAGGCGGACCAGGATGTCGCCAAGGAATCCCCTGACCTTCTTCTGCTGCTCCAGAGCGGTTTGCAGCTGCTCTTCGCTGATCAGCCCGGCTGCCAGTAGCTGCTGACCTATCCTGGACTGGGTGTTAGGCGCGGCTTGGGCTTGCATGACGCTTCGTGGCTCCTCGGTTTGCTCTTCCTTCCGTTCTTCCACGAATCCCGTCAAGATACCAGCATGGGGTTGCCGGCAGGCCAGGGCGAAATCTGCAGCTCGTGGCAAAAGCGACTTGGAAGCCTGCCGGTACGACCGCCGTGCCCAGGTGGAACCACTGGCGCGAAATCTGCAGCTCGTGGCAAAAGCGACTTGGAAGGGCTATAGGGCTCGGAGCAGCGCGGCTGGCGCCTGTCGGGAGAGTCCAAAGACGTATTCCTGGCCGTCCTTGAACGCTTGCTGCAGCTCGAAATTCTCGTAGGAGATGCCGCCGGGAATAGGCGTGTGGTTGGCCCAGTAGAGCCTGCGTCCGTTCACGCGCAATCGCAAGTCCGGCTGCCAGCGGCCGCGCGGAACTCTCCAGTACTGCGTCAGCGGAAAGGACCCTCTGTACCGCCACCAGGGCGCCACGGGATCCACCGGCACGGCTCCCGGATCCGCTTCGTCGGTGGTGGCGCAGACCAGCACATCGCCCGATCGCGCGCGCGGCAGGCGCTCCAGGCCGAAGAGCGCATCCGCCGTGAACTCCCTGCCCTCGAAGTCCGGCCAGCACGCCCTGGCATGGCGCGTCTCGCCGCGCAAGTGCAGTAGCCGCAGGCGCATGTAGTTGCCCATCGTGGCCGTGAGGATGCAGAGCTCCATGTCGGCGCCGCCGCCCCGAAACACCGTGAAGTGCACCTCCCCCGGCCGATCGGCGCGGAAACGAAGCTGGACAGCGGGCTGCGCGCCGTTACGGAAGCGTTCGGTATACACCATCACGCGAAGATGCTCTACGCCGCGTACCGCCTCTGTAATGCCTCGATCCAAGCCCTCGTGCGGGTGGTCCGGATCGCCGCTCCAGAAGCGCAGGCCGTTGCGGCCGTCCGCCCCGCGCTCAAGCTCGCTGTAGCCGCGCTCTCCCCTCACCACGGGCTCTACGGCAACGAAGTTCACAAGACCCTGGCGCTTTCCCCCCTCGAGAATGGGATACGCGATGCGGAAGAGGCCGCGCGGTCCGCCCTCATCGCCCCCTCCCTCCACGTTCGTCGGCCACAACCCTACCTGGATGCCCTCCTCAAAACCCCAGAGCGGACGCGTGGAGTTGATGCCGGCGCGCACCCACCGCGGTTTCGCCCTATCGCCAGAGGAGCGCCTGTCCTGGGTCATATCTCAGTCGAGCGATGCGGAGAGCAGGCCGGGCTGGTCGGCAAGATCCGCCAGGAATCTGCCGCGGTCGAACTTCTTGGGCAGGCGCACCTGCAGCACAACCTGGCGGGTTCGATTCTCATGGGAGGCCTCGCACTTAAGCGAGCCCACCTGCACGTTGTAAGTCATCAGATGCCCAAGGACGCTGGAGGCGACTTTGTCCGAGTCGCGCATTTCGATCTCCAGTCTGTGCATGCGCAATCCCTTTGACGAGAGAGCATCCTCGAACTGATGCAAGATGAAGAGCGTGAAGAGAACCACCAGTGTTACGAACACCGCCAGCCCGCCAAACAGGGGGCCAGCGCCCACTGCCAGGCCGATAGCGGCCGTTGTCCAGATACTCGCCGCGGTCGTTAGTCCCCGAATGCTCGCGCCTTCACGGATGATTGCGCCCGCCCCAAGGAAGCCGATACCGACGACTATCTGCGCCGCGATTCTCCCCGGATCGGACCGCGCGCCGTCCGGACTGACCAGGTTCACGGAGACCAGAGTCAGCAGCGTGGCGCCCACCGCGACCAGAATGTGCGTACGCAGGCCTGCCGGGTGCCCGTGAAGCTCGCGCTCAAGCCCAATCAGACCGCCAAGCACCACGGAGAGAAGCAGAGCGAGCCCCATCCAGAGAGGAGTATCCACCGGCACCGTAAGCCCAAAGAACCTGTCCATTCCTGCACTCCCCGCCGGCGATGACCTCCTAAGCCGGCGCGGGCAGCGGCGTAACAGGCCGCACGGCGGCCCGCTCCGCCTCCAACAGGGCGCCGACAGCCCCAACGGCTTCCGTCAGCGGAACCTCGCGCGAGGCGGACTTGTCGCGCCGCAATCCCAGTTCAACGGCGCCTTGCGCGGCACCGCGCCCCACAACAAGCCGAATTGGGTAGCCGATGAGGTCCGCATCCTTGAACTTTACGCCGGAGCGCTCATCGCGATCGTCGAAGAGAACCTCCACGCCCGCGCTCACAAGTTGCTCGTAGAGCGTCTCGGCCGCGCTGCGCTGCACTTCATCCTTCGGGTTTACCAGGATGAGAACGACCTCGAACGGCGCGATCGAGACGGGCCAGCGGATTCCGTCTGCATCGTGATGTGCTTCCACCGCAGCCGCCATCGTCCGGCTAACGCCCAGGCCGTAGCACCCCATAATCACATCCAGGTTCCGCCCCTGCTCCGTCTGCACCTGGGCCCTCATGTCCGTGCTGTACTTGGTGCCCAGTTTGAAGATGTGCGCCACCTCGATTCCGTGAGCATCCAGGTATCTGCCGCCGCAGCCTGGCTGCGGGCAGGGATCGCCCGCCACGGCTACACGGATATCCGCCCATTGGTGCACCGCGAAATCCAGTTCTGGAGTAACACCCGTCCTGTGCGCGTCGTTCGCGTTCGCGCCGGTTACCATCTCGTAGCTGCCGCGGAGCTCCAGGTCGGCCACAATCCGCACCCCGTCCAGCCCCACCGGCCCCGCGAATCCCACCGGCGCGTGCGTTACCCGCTCGATGGTCCCCGCATCCGCCAGCTCGCACGGCGTTCCCAGCAGGGATGCGAGTTTGAGCGGCTGCAGCTCGCGGTCCCCCCGAACCAGCGCTGCCACCACTTCCTCGCCAGCGCGTACGATGATGGTCTTTATAATCTTCTCGGCCGGCACGCCGAGAAACGCGCTCACCTGCGCCACTGTGTGCGCCCCGGGAGTGGCTACGACTTCCGAACCCGGTGCCGCAGTCTCCGGCGGACCCGCGGGCAACGGATTGGCCAGATTCTGGTAGCCCACCGCGCCCTTCTCGGCATTCGCCCCGTAGCCGCAGCGATCGCACCGCAGCACGGTATCCTCGCCGCTCTCCGCCAGCACCATAAACTCGCTGCTGTACGATCCGCCGATGGCGCCGGAATCGGCATCCACAACCACATAGTCGAGGCCGCAGCGCTGGAAGATTCGCTCGTAGGCCGCGCGGTGCAGATGAAACGCCCGGTCCTCACCAGCCTCGTCGTAATCGAAGCTGTAGGCATCCTTCATGGTGAACTCACGGCCCCGTATCAGCCCGCCGCGCGGTCGAGGCTCGTCGCGGAACTTTGTCTGAATCTGGTACAGGATGAGCGGCAGCTGCTTCCAGGAAGAGACATACGTCCTCACGACATCCGTAACAACCTCCTCGTGCGTAAACCCCAGGAAGAAGTCCCGCCCATTACGATCCTTTAGCGCGAAGAGCACATCCACGGCGGAACGGCCGGTTTCGTCCAGAAGCTCCTTCGGCACCAGTGCGGGCATGAGCACTTCGATACCGCCGATGGAGTTCATCTCCTCGCGCACAATCTGAGAGATCTTCTCGTGAACGCGGAGACCGAGGGGAAGGTAGGTATAGACGCCTGCCGCCGCGCGGCGAATCAACCCGGCGCGTGCCATCAGGCGGTGGCTTATCACCTCGGCGTCGGAAGGCTCTTCGCGAAGCGTGGGCAGGAAGTAGCGGGAAGCTCTCACAGGGCAGCGCTCCTGGTACGGGGAATGACGCCGTATTGTACCTGCGCCCGCGCGGTGCACCCCGCGCCGCCCTCTCCGCTACCGCTCGATGGCTCCTACGCAGCCCGCCGAGGACACCGGCCGACGGCGTCCCAGCTGATCGCGATCGGTCAGCGTTAGGCGAGCAGTCTCCGTGGTCGCATACACGCGGAGCGTCTCGCCAAGGGGCCCCGGGGCGAACCGCGCCCAGAAGTCGTCACCCAGCGGCACCGCACCGAGGCGGCCACCGATTTCGGCATCCAGCGCGTTCCAGAAGGCAATCCAAGCCGCATTCTGCGGGTTGGTGGTCCAGGTAACCGCGGGTCCGTACCAGGTGACGCCAGTCATATCGCCGAAGTGCGCGCCGAAGTCCGTCCCCAGAATGGAGGCATAGTCGGAACGCAGCCTGGCCAGGACGTGGTTCAGGAAGTCATCCGTCGGCACTCCGAAGCCTGTGTAGCCCACGTACACATGGCGCACTTCGTAGCCCGACCTGGGCACTTGCGCACGCGAGGCCGCCCCCGGCGCTATCCAGAGAAGCGCGGGCTGCCCAGCGTCGGTGCCCGCTGAGACGGCCGAAGAGTGACTCGAGGTCGTCGCTAAATCCAGAACCTCGCCAGGCGAGACGCCGTCCCTGTCGCCGGCAGCCGGATAGTGCCTTCGGCAGAGGTGCCCCCAATCGGGTACGGGTACCAGGATGTAGCGGAAATCCAACACGCCGAGGCGGTTGTATCCCTGGCTGAAGAAGTGGAGCAGCGAGCCCGTAAACAGATCCTCGGGTGCGCCGTTCAGTTGGTTTCCCGCCACAATGCTCTGGCGGATGAACATGTTCTCCACCGTGTGCGCGGTTCCGATGGTCGCGGCGATGCCGCCTCCCCCGACGTTGGGCTTCCCACTGAAGACGGCCGCGGGTCCCCTCACTTCGTTCTGGGTTACGGTGCAGCTCACCAGCGCAAGCGAACCACCGCCCAGATAGATGCCACCGCCCCTGTAGTAGTACGGGCCGGCCTGCGGCAGGTCCGGGTGATCCTCAACCAGGTTGCGGGCCACGGTGCAGCTCGTCATCTTGAGCGTGGCGAGGTTGCTCGGCCCACCCGCCAACGAGAAGATTCCGCCGCCGTAGGCGTGCTGCGCGGTCACCCGGTTGCCCGTGATGGCGCAGCGGCTTATGTACGCGTCGTTGCCCACCCCGCCGGCATTGTCCGCGCCGCCCACGGAGTATATGCCGCCGCCCGCGGCCCCATATCCTACGGCGATATTCCCGCTGATGGTGCTCTCCTGCAGGTCCAGTCCATTGGCATAGATGCCTCCGCCGTAGGTACCACGATCGCGGCTGGCCTGTGGGTCGCCCGTGCACCGATTGCCGATGACTGCGCAGCGGATGAGGGTGGCCTTGCCCCACACGGCCAATCCTCCGCCGCGGGCAAGTGTGAAGGGCTGCTCGCCGCCCGCGATCGCCTCGGCTTTGGAATGCCCGCCCTGGATGGTTACATTCTTGAGGGTGAGGTCGCCGCGCACCGCCAGGACTCGGGCGGGCTTCGCCTCGTCGCCGCTCCAGCGAATGGTAATCCCACGGGGCAGGTCGTCCGCGTCTATCAGCACGCTCTTGGCGGCAAAGAGCGCCGAGCGGCCGTAATCTCGATCGCCGTAGCCCGCGAACGTGTTGCCGGAATAGATCTCACCGGGTAGGAGGGTATGTTCCGCGGCCACGTGGGTGAGCTGGATTGTGCCGCCGTCCAGCGATCTATCGAAGGCGATGCGGTCGCCAGATGCCGCCTGCTCGATGGCGGCCCGCAAAGTAAGCGCCGAGCCTGCGCGCGCCGGCTCGTCGGCGAGGCTGGTAACCTTCCACGTTCGCGTGGAGCCTCCACCGGAACCGCATCCGCACAGCGCCACAAGGAGCAGCGCGGCTCCAATCATGCGCCACTCTTGCCGACTTCCACGTGGTGATGGCGTGCAACGCATCTCAGCACCCCCTCCTACGACCAGGATCGCTCAGGCACCCAGGTCTTCTGTTCGGCCCGCGGGACACCAATCCCTACGCGGCGCCGCCACGCTTCCTGCCCCATGGAGGTCGCGCGTCACTTGCATCCCGGCCGTTCACAGACGTATCATGGGTGGAGCCGGCGTTACCTGCGCCGCCAGACTTGCGTGGAGCACTCTCCGCCGATGACATCCGATCTCTATGCCGTCCAGACACGCGCGCCGGGACCTTCCGGCAGCCTTCCGCTCACCGAGAGCATGCTGCGCGAGCTTCCCAGCGGCGACCTCTTCGGCCTGACGCAGAACGTGGGTATGGGCTGGTCGCCGGCGCAGGCCGCCGCGCCCCAGTACCTGGTTCTCTCCACGCATGGCGGCATTCGCGCCCCCGACGGCACCCCCATCGCGCTCGGATACCATACGGGACACTGGGAGGTTGGCCTTCTGGTGGAGGCCGCTGCGCGCGAGATCACAGCCCGGGGCGCTGTGCCCTTCGCTGCCTACTGCTCCGACCCCTGTGACGGCCGGACTCAGGGCACGCCGGGAATGATGGACAGCCTTGCCTACCGAAACGATGCAGCCACTGTGTTCGGGCGCCTCATCCGGAGTCTGCCACGACGATGCGGCGTCATGGGCGTGGCAACTTGCGACAAGGGGCTGCCCGCGATGCTAATGGCGCTGGCGGGGGCGCATGACTTGCCCTGTGTCCTTGTTCCGGGCGGAGTCACTCTTCCGCCGGAGGATGGCGAGGATGCCGGCGCGGTGCAGACCATCGGAGTGCGCTATGCCCACGGCCTGCTTACCCTGGAGGAGGCCGCGCAGCTCGGCTGCCGCGCCTGCGCCTCCCCGGGCGGCGGATGCCAGTTTCTAGGCACTGCCGCGAGCGCGCAGGTTGCCGCGGAGGCACTCGGACTCACGGTCCAGCATGCGGCGCTGGCACCCTCTGGCCAGCCTATATGGCTAGATGCCGCCCGGCGCTCGGCCCACGCGCTCCTCACATTGTGGGCGCAGGGCATCACAACGCGCCAAATCGTTACCCATCGCGCGGTGCAGAACGCCATGATTGTCCACGCAGCATGCGGCGGCTCCACGAACATGCTCCTGCACCTGCCCGCCGTCGCGCATGCTGCCGGCCTTCCGCGGCCCACCGTCTCGGACTGGGTTGCCGCGAGCCGTGCCACCCCGCGGATTGTGGATGTGCTCCCAAATGGACCGCGCAACCATCCAACCATCCAGTTCTTCCTGGCGGGCGGCGTGCCCGAAGTGATGCTCCATTTGCGGCGCATGGGCCTGCTCCACACGGACTGCCTGACGGCGGAGGGCATCTCCCTTGACGCGGCCCTGGACGCGTGGGAGAGTTCCGAGCGGAGAAGGGCTCTGCGTCAGCGTCTCCGCGAAGCGGACGGCGTGGATCCGGATGACGTCATCCTTACGCCGGACCGCGCGCGGGCTGCAGGTCTCACTGGCACAGTCTGCTTCCCCTCGGGGAATCTGGCCCCCGAAGGTTCGGTCATCAAGAGTACCGCGATAGATCCCTCGGTGGTAGATGCCGATAACGTCTATCGCAAAACTGGCCCGGTGCGTGTGTTCATCACGGAGCGCGATGCCATCGCCGCCATCAAGGCATCCACCGGAGGTGCCCGTGCCCGCAGATCGGCGAAGACGCGAAGCGCCGTCGTGCGGCCGGGCGATATTCTCGTGCTGATCTGCAGGGGGCCGCTGGGCGCGGGAATGGAGGAGATATACCAGGTGACCGCCGCGCTTAAGCATCTGCCGTGGGGCAAGGAGGTAGCCGTACTCACCGATGCGCGCTTCTCCGGAGTCTCCACTGGAGCATGCATCGGCCACATCAGCCCCGAGGCGCTCGCTTCGGGGCCCATCGGCAAACTTCACGACGGCGACATCGTGAGCATCGTTATAGACCGCAACTCGCTCGTGGGATCCATAGATCTTGTCGGAACCAATGGCGTACTCCTCGGCTCGGAGTGGGGCGATGCCGAGCTGGCGCGGCGCACACCCAGGCCGGACCTGCGGCCGGACCCGAATCTACCGGAGGCCACGCGCCTGTGGGCCCTGCTGCAGCGCCACTCGGGAGGCGTGTGGGGCGGCTGTGTCTACGATACGGAGGCCATCGGCAGGGCACTGGGATGAGGGTGTGAGCTTGGTCACAGGCGGCCGCCCGCCTCGCGCGAAACCCCCTCCGACAGGCCGACGTAGTCGGCATATAGTTCACATGAGCGAGTGAGCGCCGCAGGGTGCCGGGAGCACAGACAGGAGAAGGTAGATGAGTGCGGGAACAATCGTCCGGATAGTCTTGCTGGTGATAGGGGCCGTAGTGGTGTTCAACCTGGTTATGTGGCTCCTTGGAGTGGCCTTCTCCTTGCTGAGAGCCGCAATCGTGTTGGCGGTGGTCGTCGGGATCATCTGGCTCCTGGTGCAGATCTTCTCCAAGAAGCGCAACACGCTCTACTGAGCACCAGCACAGGTCGCGCGGAAAGCACGGAGCGAACGAGACTGCGTGTCTCGTTCGCTCCATTTGGATTGTGCCGCACATTCTGCCGGCACTTATTCTATTGTCGTGTTCGATTGTCGGGTTCAGTTCTCTTGCAGCTGGCGCCGCCCTACCGCGCGCCGTAGTCCCATTATGGCGGTCCGCGTACGCTCCGTTAGGTCTTTCCACAACCTGGCGGCGACCATGCGATGCACAGTGTTCAGGACGAGCAGCGCGGCCTCGCTGTTCCCGAACGCTGAACTTCCCGCCCAAAACAGCCGAAACTCCAATGACCACCTAGACGGGAGCACGTGTTGCCGGGCTTATCGGGCCTTACCGCCGACATGCTCTCCTCCGATCCGCACATCTCGGAGGCGACCTACGTGCGCCTTGTCCTGGCTGAATCCGCTTGTTACGCCGCCCTCGCCGTGTTTGCCGTCGTGGCCTGCGTGAGCTACTGGCGCTCACGCAGCAATAGCCGTCTCCGCGAACAACTCGGGCGCCACTGCGTACCCGCCAGCCGATTGCAGCCAGGCATGCACGGCTGCGCGGAGTGGATGACGGCCGGAGCTTTGAGCCCCGTGCCGGCGAGACTGGTCTGGGTAGGCAGACGGTACGTGGAGATGGAGATGGAAAGCTCACATGCGTTCCATCCCGGCACCCCCGTGAGGGTCAGCCTGCGCGACCGAGGAGCACTGCTCTCCTTCACCACGCAGGTAGCGGACAGAAGACGCAGCGGAACAAACCGCCTCTTCGTCCGACGCCCGCAGTGGCTTGAGCGCATACAACGCCGCCATGCGTTCCGCGTGCCAGTTGCCACGCCGGCCGCAGTCTGGTTTGCCGCCAGCAACGGATCCTCGCGAACCCTCGCGTGCTTGCTCACCGACCTCTCGGCGTCCGGCGCCTGCCTGGCCTGCCCAGAGCCCATCGCTCCGCAGGCGCGCCTGCGTGTTACCGTGCCAATCTCCGAGAGCTCGGAAGCCGTGCTGGATGCGCGTACCGTGCGCACCTCGATTTCGCCGAGAGAGGATGGCCTGGATCATCAGGTGGCCTGCGAGTTCGTCCACCTACCCGAAAGCGCGCATGAAGCACTCGTGCGCTACTGCTTTCACCTCGAGCGCCTCCAGCGCTCTCACCCGCCAAGCGGGGGCTGCCGCCAGGATCCGGTCCTACAGCCTGAGACGGCCGATGGTCGAGAAGAGGAAGCAGCCGATGGAGACGAGGTAGAGCGGACGTAGAAGCATTGCCGGCAGCGCGGAAGCGCCATAGGCGGCAACGAAGTAGGCGAAGCCGCCGAGGAGAAGACCCGCCACGCCCGCGCCAATGCCGATAGCCTCTACCACCGTGCCGCGTTTGCGGCTCACCAACCTCAGGTAGAGCTCGCCGTAGAAGCCGCCCGCCAGAAACCCGGCGAGGAGCAGAAGTACGCCGAAGGCGGAGAGAGCGGCCAGGACGTATCCCGCAAAGCCGGAAATGCCAAGAGCGAGGACGCCTGCCAGGAAGGCTCTGCCGGCCTCGACCTGATAGAGCGGCGATCCGCGATTGGAGGCGCAATCGGGACAGCGCAGCCCGCCGGGCGTGTGGATGCTGCACCGCGTGCAGATCGGCCGGTCACACCGCCCGCAGCGCAGCAGGGTCTCTTCGCGCGGATGCCTGTAGCATGTGCGTGCAGGTGCGCTCTCGGCCGGCAGGGTGTCCCTCCTCCGTCAGTGTCTGTGGGGGGCGTCCGTTCCCAGATCTATACGGTTCTGAGGCTCATCGGTGTACCGATCTATCAGCCCCACAACCATCTGGCCAAGAATCTGCGCGAGATCGCCGCCCGTGACCTTGGAGTTGTCCGCCCGCAGGAGCGGCGATTTGGGCCAGAGCATGCGGGCCTTCGCGAGGAAGGCCGCATCGGCATGGGCCGGGTCGTTCTTGGGAGTCTGGGTAGCCGTCGCCGGCGGAATGGCCTCACTCTCGCCATAGGTCTTGCCCGATGGCCGTGGGAGGCCCTTCTGGAGGAAGGCGGCCATGCGCGCCAGGGCGTACGCAAACTCGTACCGGGTTACCGGCTGGTCCGGCTTCATCTGCGCGGGGCTCGCGGCCTTGAGGGCGACAGGCGGAATGCCCAACTGCTTCCCCTTGTCCACCATACGCACATAACGCGCAAGGGCGCGAACCGCCTCGCGCCGCGTGATGTGCTCGTTACCGCGGAACTTCCCGTTCGGAGCCTCCATGACGCCCGCGCGGACGAGCTCCTGCACGGAACCGCCGGCCCAATGATTTGCCGGTACATCGGTAATCTTCTGACAGGAAGCGCCGCCCGCAAGCAGCAGCAGGACTGACATCGCCGCGACAACCTGATACCGCATCCTCGTTGTCCCTTCTTATGCGCCGAGCAGCATGGAGCGGACATCACTCTGGCGTATGGCGGGGAACTCCTCGAGTGCTCGGCCCGTGCCGATGGCCACGCACGAAAGCGGATCCTCCGCCACGTAGACGGGAATGTCGGTCGCCGCTGAGAGCAGACGATCCAGCCCCCTCAGCAGCGCGCCCCCGCCAGTCAACCATATACCGCGTTCGATGATGTCAGCGGAGAGCTCCGGAGGAGTGGTCTCCAGCACCGCCTTTACACGCTCCACAATCTGCGTGACGGGATCGGACAGGGCAGAGCGTATCTCCTCCGATGTAACCTCCACGGTTCGTGGCAGACCGGCCACCAGGTCCCGGCCTCGCACGTCCATGGTCATTTCCGGCTCCAGCGGATACGCGGACCCTATCTTTGTCTTTATCTCCTCGGCGGTTCTGTCGCCAATCATCAGGTTGTGCGTGTTGCGAATGTGCCGCGCGATAACCTCGTCCATGCGGTTTCCGCCTACCCGAAGGCTGGTGGAGGTAACAATGCCCTCGAGCGATATCACGGCGATATCCGTGGTCCCTCCGCCGATATCCACCACCATGTTTCCGCCGGGATTGGAGATAGGCAGGCCCGCGCCAATGGCCGCCGCCATCGGCTCCTCGATGGTGTAGGCCTCGCCGGCTCCGGCCTCCTTGGCCGCCTGGATCACCGCTCGCCGCTCCACGCTGGTTACTCCGGAGGGAACGCAGACAAGCACTCGCGGCTTAAAGAGGCGCCGCTTACCGATAGCCTTATGCAGCAGGAGCTCCAGCATCTTCTGCGTGGTGGTGTAGTCGGCGATGACTCCATCGCACATGGGCCGAATGGCCACGATATTGCCCGGAGTGCGCCCGAGCATGAGCCGCGCTTCCTCGCCCACCGCGAGCACACGCTTGGTTGTGGCCGAGATGGCGACTACGGAGGGCTCCCTGAGCACTATGCCCTTGCCGCGCACGTAGACGACGATATTCGCGGTGCCGAGGTCTATGCCGACTTCCGATATCAGAGAGAACATTTCTGCTTCACATCATTCACAGACGCGCTCGATATCGGCGCCCAGGCTCCGAAGCTTCTCGACAATGCGCTCGTAGCCGCGATCAATGTGGCCCACGTCGGAAATCTCCGTCTCGCCCTCCGCCACCAGGCCGGCCACAATGAGCGCCGCGCCCGCCCGAAGATCGGTTGCCGTAACCGGAGCACCGGTGAGGTACTCGGTTCCGGTTACCACCGCCGACCTGCCCTCCACTCGGATGTTGGCGCCCATCCTGTTCAGTTCATTGACGTACCGGAATCGGCTCTCGTACACATTCTCGGTAACCACGGAGGTACCGTCCGCCACGGAGAGCAGGGCCACGAACGGCTGCTGCATATCCGTCGGGAAGCTGGGATGCGGCATGGTCTTGATGTCAACGGCTTTCGGCCTGCCGCACATGCTGACCGCGATTCCCCCGTTGCTCTCCTCAACGAGAACCGCCGCCTCGCGCAGTTTGTTGATTACCGGGCGCAAGTGGTCCACGATGGCGCCCTCTATCACGACCTCGCCGCCGGATATCGCGGCTGCCACGGCGAAAGTTCCGGCCTCCAGCCTGTCCGGGATGACGGTATATTCGCCGCCGTGCAGCCGCTCCACGCCCCGGATGGTGATGGTTGTGGTGCCCGCCCCCTCGATCTCGGCGCCCATGGCGCAGAGGAATCGGGCGAGATCCACGACCTCCGGCTCGGTGGCACAGTTCTCTATGACTGTCTCGCCCGAGGCCAGGCACGCGGCGGTCATCAGGTGCTGCGTGGCGCCCGCGCTCTGAAAATCCAGATAGATGTTGGCGCCGACCAGGCGCGAGGCCTGCGCGGCGTAGGCGCCATGGTCAACGTGCAGCTCGGCGGAGAGCCTGCGCAGCCCGTCGAGATGGTAGTTCACGGGTCGCGCGCCGATGTCGCATCCGCCCGGCACCGGCACTCTGGCAAACCCGAACCGTGAGAGAAGCGGCCCTAGCACGGAGAAGGACGCGCGCATGCGCCGAACAAGCTCATACGGCGCTTCCAGGCAGTGCACGGCGGTGCCGTCAATGGTTACCGTGTGGTCGTCCAGCCAGCGAGTAGAGGCTCCCAGGGCATTCAGCAGCTCAACCATGGTGCTGGTGTCGCCGATGCGCGGGATGTTGTGCAGAGTGACGTGGCCCTCACAAAGCAACGCGCCGGCCATGATGGCCAGCGTGGCGTTCTTGCTGCCGCTTACGGCCACAT